>JANMVX010000171.1:0-7267 GCA_031393505.1 Hyphomicrobiaceae bacterium
GATTTATGAGCAGCCCATCTACCCGAAAAACCAGTATCTCAAGGAAGCCCCGAAAGAAGGCTGGCTGAAGCGGGAAGAGCTGACCCGAGCCAAGAACATCGAGATGCTGGTTAAGCGTGGCGTGTTCACGCTGCCGTCCGGACACACGGCGTAGCACCCGTCAGCATGACCGAATACCTGGCATCGATGTTAGTAGGAAGCAACTTGAGCCGATAATAACAACTAAAATCCACAACATGAGGAAACGACAATGAGAAGAGCTTACCAATCAATACATTTGACTGGTCACCGTAGTGCGATTCGCAGGGCAGTGATGTTTAGCGCGGCGGCCATTGTCGTCGGAAGCAGTCTTGCTCTGCCGGCGCAAGCGGACGACAAAAGTACGGGCAAGGGCCTCGTCATCGGCTGGACCCAGCGTGGCATCAGTGGCAGCGACTGGTGGAAGACGATGGTCAGCGGTGGTGAAAGCCAGGCTAAGGTGATCGGCGCCAAGATCATCGTTCTCGACGCGAATGGCGACACGACTCGTCAGAACCATGACGTCCAAACCCTCATCACGCTGGGCGCCGACGTCGTCATCATGAACGCAAACGATCCGATAGGCGTCGGAGCGTCGGTCAAAGCCCTGAAGAAGGCCGGGATTCCTCTTGTCGCGGTCAATTCGAACCTCGACCAGAAGCTGGTGCCCGACAGCTTCTGCTACGTCGCGGAAGACCAGTTCGCGACCGGTGCTCTGGCCGGCGATGTCATTGCGAAACAGGCCCTCGCTAAGTTCGGCGATTCCGGGACGATCAAGCTGGGCAGCATCGGCGGCTTCCCCGGCGACGTCATCAGCGACCTGCGCTTCAATGGCTTTATGGATGGCTACAACAAGGTCATGAAGGACCATCCGAACATGAAGACGGTAGTTCTTCCGATGAAGTTCGGCGAGTGGAAGCCCGACAAGGCGCTCGGGCCGATCCGTGACATGGCGACCGCTAACCCGGACCTGAAGATCGTCTTCAGCATGAGCGACGTGATGAACGGCGGTGTGACTCAGGGTCTAAAGCAAGCTGGCCTTTGGGAAAAGGGGATCCTGACAGGCAGTTACGATGGCGGCATGAACGCCATCAAGCAGATGATGGACGATCCCAAGGGCCCGATGCAGGCTGATGCGTCCAACCAGCCCTGGGACCAAGCCGTTCTGGCCGTGAAGATGGCGTTGGCGGCCTACAACAAGGACGAGAAGGCTTGTCCGTCCAAGACGAACTATGTTCCGACCGTCGTGGTCACGCCTGAAAACGCGTCGAAATACTTCAAGTCGGACGAGACTTACGTACGCGCGTCCGAGTGAACGGCCACGAGCCGGCGGTAAGGGATGTTGCGAAACCCGGGTCGCTCCCGCTTAACTGGAAGCGATCCAAGGTCGTCCGCACCCTTCGGCAGTTTATCGCTGGTATGACGGGGCTGCGTCCCGAACCGGCAGTTTAGCAGGCTGCTGAAAACCTTGGAGACTCGCGGAGCTTTCCAGAACGATCTGCAATCAAAAAGGCCTAGATACCCAATCGAAGCGAATACAATATTCGATTTTAGCAGCCTGCTAGCGGAGCGAGGTTTCATATGCCGGTTGGTCGATTGGATGAATGATCCGCACATCAGGGAGACACGAAATGGGTGACAAAGAAGATCCATCCGCGGTGGATTGCTCTGTGGCGCTAATGTATTTCAACGACTTCGAGGCACGTGTTGTCGAGGCAATCGCGGATCGCATCATACCTGGCGACGGAACCGGAGCCGGAGCAACGCAGGCCGGGGTGGTCTACTACATCGACCGTGCAGTGTCGGGTTTCAGCACGGGACTGCAACGCGTTTACCGCCTCGGTCTGCGTGAACTGGAGGTGCTATGCACGCGAAGATTTTCGACTTCTTTCGTCGATTTGAGCGCCGAACAGCAGGACGGGATCATCCGTCGCCTTCTCGGCCCGGAAAGCGGCGAAGCGGCGGCGGGTCGCACGGACGTGGGCGAGGACGACTACAACTACGATTTCAGCCGGACGGCCGAACATACGGACCGCCCGATAGGGCGCCCTATGATATCGAGAAAAGAAGGCGCCGCTGACGCGCGGATCGATCCATCGCAAAGCGCTGAGCTCCAAAGGATCGACTTGGCCTTGCTCCAGCGTTTCTTCGCGGTGATCCGCGAGCATACGATGGAAGGATTCTTCTGTGACCCGCTCTACGGCGGGAACCGTGGTGCGGTCGGCTGGCGGCTGGTCGGTTTTCCCGGTGTTCAGTGGGGCTATACCGCCGAGCAGATGAAACCTGGCTTCGACGGGACGAAAATTCCCATTAGGACTTTGTCCGATCTCCGACGCGAGCTGAAGTGTCCACCCAGCAACGACGTTTTCACGAGAAACGGCTGAGTGTGAAATGGCACAATCGAAGAAAATCGACGTCATTGTCGTTGGCGCGGGCGCTTCGGGCGCCATTGTCGCCTCGGAACTGGCGCAGCAGGGTCTGAAAGTCGTCTGCCTCGACAAAGGACCCCACTATTCGGACGACGACTTCAAGCTAAAGTTCGATGAGATCCGCTACTATGCCCGCGGCGCGATCGTGCCCCATATGACGACCGACCCGATGACCTGGCGAGAACGCAGTAAGGACGTGGCGACGCTGCTGCCCTGGGTCGACGGCCCGCTTGGCACCGCGAACCCGCTCCATTTGCCTCCCTCCTTGGGCACGGGCGGTGGATCGATCCATTGGGGCGGCGCCTGCTGGCGGTTTCGCGAAGCCGAGTTTCGCATGAAGAGCTTGATTGATGAGAGGCTCGGCAACACCGCGCTTCCTGAAAACCACACGCTGGTCGACTGGCCGATTTCGTACAGCGACCTCGAACCCTATTATGATCGTGTCGAGTGGGAACTCGGGATTTCCGGCCGTGGCAGCAACATTGCCAACGGCACTGGGGCCCTCCACAACAAATGGGAAGCGCCGCGGAGTCGCGACTATCCAATGCCGCCCTTGCGACAGGGCCCGGCGGATCAGCGTTTCGCCGACGCCTGCAGCAAATTGGGCTTCCACCCCTTTCGCACCGCCGCGGCAATTGCATCTGAGCCGTTCAAGGGGCGGTCGGGCTGCACCTACTGCGGTTACTGTCATGGCTATCCGTGCCATGTAAACGCCAAAACATCGACTCATGTGGCGTCGTTACCGCTTGGCCTGGCTAGCGGCAACCTGGAAATCCGTGATTACTGCCGCGTATACAAAGTCAACCGGTCCGGTGACGGCAGCCGCGCGACGGGTGTCTCCTATTTCGATGGCCAGGGACGCTCTATCGACATCGAAGCCGATCAGGTGGTCCTCGCCTGCTACGCTCTCGAAAACGCGAGGCTCGTGCTCGCTTCCGGGATTAACCAGAACGGTCAGGTAGGTAAGCACCTGATGACCCATGCTTTTGGGTTCTTCATGGGGCTGACGCCGGAATCCGCGAATCCATACATGGGCCCGCTCGTTGCCTCAACTGCCATCGAGGATTTCAGCGGCGAACTCGTTCACGACTACGACCGCAACGTGCTCTGGGGCGCGCCCATCATCAGCTGGTCGGGTGATTTCCAGCCGCTTGAGATCGTCCATGCCATGCCGCGGGACGCGCCGCGATGGGGTTCAGGGTTCCGCGACTGGATGCGCGACAACTACAGCCGGATCACGGCGATGTATTCACAGACCGCGAACATCCCGACGCAGGAGACGTATGTCGACCTCGATCCGAAGTGCAAAGACCCCTACGGCCAACCCGCGCTGCGCATGACCCACGGCTGGGGACAAGCGGACGAACGGGGTGTCGAATTCCTACTGAAGCAGAAACGGAAGATCGCCAAGGAGATGAATTTGACGACGTGGTGGGAGGAGACCACGTCTCCGAAATACCACCTATCCACGCACGAGGTCGGCACGCATCGGATGGGAGAGGATCCGGCGACATCCGTGGTCGACATATTCGGCAAGTCGCACGAATGCGAGAACCTCTTCGTCATCGGCGGCGGCCAGTTCCCGAGTTATCACGGGTACAACCCGACCCAAACTATCCAGGCTCTCGCCTATATGACGGCCGATCATATGCTAGGGCGCCCCCTCATGACCGCGCGGATCGGGTGAGGATCGACCGATGTCTCAGCATCCGAACGTCGCGTCGGTGACAAGCGCAACAGCTGTAGTCGACGAGTTGCGGATAGAAAGGATCACGAAAGGCTACCTTGGCGTCCAGGCGCTCAAAGGTGTGGACCTACACGTTCGGCGAGGCAGCATTCATGCGCTCGCCGGACAGAACGGTGCGGGCAAATCAACTCTCGTCAAAATCCTGTCCGGGGCCGAGGCGCCGGACAGCGGGACTATCGTGTTGGGCGGGCAGCCGACGCAGTTCCGAAACCCCCAGGACGCCCAAGACGCAGGCATTCAGACGATCTACCAGGAACTCAGCCTCGTCCCCCAGCTTTCGGTAGCGGAAAATATCTTTCTTGGCAGCTTGCCGCAGCGGTCCTTTCCGCGGATCGTCGATTGGCCGAAAATGATCGCAATGTCCGAAGAGGCCTTGGCGCGGATCGGCTACGATCTCGACGTTCGCAAGCCCGTGGCGCATTACTCGGTCGCCGAGCAGCAGGCGGTCGAACTCGCCAAGGCGCTGCGCAAGAAGGCGCGCGTGATTCTGCTCGACGAGCCGACATCAACACTGCCCCAGCCCGACGTTAGACGGCTCTTTGAGGTGCTCCGCACTCTGGCGAGCCAGGGCATGACGCTCCTCTACATCTCCCACCGCATGGAAGAACTGTACGACCTCTGCGATTACGTCTCGGTGTTGCGGGATGGCCAGAATGCAGCAAGTTTCGCAATTGCTGACAGCAAGCCCGCAGACGTCGTCTCGGCTATGGTTGGCAAGAGCCTGAGCGGCTCGATCGCGGAGGCGGCGCTCAGTGGCGAGCGTAGCCCGCGACTTGGCCCCGGCCCGACTGATCAAGTGCTTCTCTCGGTGCGCGGCCTGACCGAAGACGACAAGATCGAAAATGTCAGTTTTGACCTGTACAAGGGCGAAGTTCTCGGTATAGCAGGGCTCGTCGGCAGCGGTCAGTCGGAACTAGTGAGCCTAATCGCCGGCGCCCGGACGCGAACTGGCGGAACCATGAACTTCGACGGCAACCCTGTCGATTTCCAATCGCCACGCGACGCGATTAAGCTGGGCATCGGGTTGCTGCCGCAGGACCGCAAGGCGCACGGCTTCGTGCCGGACATGAGCGTCGCCAGCAACATATCTATCGCCAGCCTGCCTATGTTCAGCCGGTTCTCCGTGCTGAATGCGCGAAAGGAGAACGAGGCGGCGCAGGGCCTCGCAACGCGCCTCGGCATGCGCATCTCTGGCGTCGACCAGCCCATGAAGACCCTCAGCGGAGGGACCCAACAAAAGGCAATCCTAGCTCGATGGTTGGTCCGCTCGGCGCGCCTGCTGATCTGCGACGAGCCGACCCGCGGCGTCGACGTCGGTGCCAAGGAAGACATGTACGAGTTGATTCGCGACTTCGCACAAGCAGGCGGCACCGTGGTTGTCGCGAGTTCCGAAATTTCCGAGACCATGATGTGCGACCGCGTCCTCGTGATGACCAAGGGTCGGGTCGTTGCGGAACTTGATCATGATGACATCGATCCGCACGGCGAAGCCATCATCTCCAGGTGCGGGTGATCACATCGAGCGCCGAGCGAGGCCAGCGCAGAAAATCATGAATAACAGAATGTGAGTTCAAGGAGAAGGCAATGGCCATCCACACTTCAGACGGGTTCGTCGTGACGCAAAAGCGCTCTGGGCCGAAGAGCGGTGTCGCCGACTTGCTCAAAAGGCTGTTGCCGAAGAGCTATCTCTTGCTGGTTCTCCTCGCAATCATCATCGTGGGCCGGATAGTGTCGCCAAATTTCCTGACGGTCAGGAACGCGGGCAATGTGATTGACTTTTCGTCGATCATCGCGCTTCTCGCCATCGGCCAGTTCTACGTCATCTTGACGGGTGGCATTGACTTGTCCGTCGGCTCAGTTCTCGCCTTGTCGACGGTCGTCTCGGCGCTGACACTGCAGACAGGCATGAATGCTGTTGCGGTCACGGCATTCACACTCCTCGTCTGTGGCGCCGTGGGGTTTGGTAACGGTTTACTGATCGTTTGGCTTCGCATTCCTCCCTTCATCGCGACGCTCGCCATGATGAGCATGGCGCAAGGCTTCAGTTACATCATACAGTCAACAAGCCTGATCGAGATAGACAATGCAATGTTTGTCACGATGTTCTCAGACGGGCATATTCTGGGCATTCCCAATCCTGTCTTCATTTTCGTACTCGTTGCTGTTATCGCCGCCTTCTGCAGCCGCTACACGACGTTCGGACGGCGACTTTACGCGATCGGCGGCAATCGCGAGGCTGCTCGTTTATCAGGCCTGCCGGTTAGTCGTGATCTTTTCATCACCTATACGATCTCAGGTGTGCTGGCCGGTCTCGCGGGCCTGCTAGCCGCGGCCCAACTCATGCAGGGCAGTTCGCTGATCGGCCGAGGGTATGAATTGGACGCCATTGCGGCCGTTGTGGTTGGCGGCGCGTCGTTAGTCGGCGGCAAAGGCGACCCGCTGAGCGCCGTGATTGGCGTCTTCGTTCTAGCAAGCATCGTCAACATCATGAATCTGGTCGGCATCTCGTACGAACCACAGCTCGTGATCAAGGGCGCGGTGATCATTGCCGCAGTGTTTGTGTCCAGTGCCGGCGGCGTCGCGCGGATCTCCATTACGCTCGCCAAGCTACGTGGCAGACGTAACTATGCGCCGGGTCACGGAAGCGAACCAATAGGGAAGACATGACAGCGGCAATAAACGGCAAACCTCAGTCTCGAAATCCGAGAATGATCGACGTGGCGAAGTTAGCCGGCGTGTCGCATCAAACGGTGTCTAGGTTTCTAAATGCGAGTCCCGCTGTTGGACCTGAGCTCAGCCAGCGAGTCCAGCATGCGATCCAGCTGCTCGGCTACAAGCGGAATTCCGCAGCTCGCGCCCTGGCCAGCCGCCGATCAATGAATTTCGGGGTATTGGCCTTTGGAATCTCCCTCTATGGGCCGTCTATGACGCTATTCGGTTTTGCCGAGGCGGCCCGTCAAGTCGGCTACACTACTAGCTTGGTCACGCTCGGCGACTTTGATCGTGAGACCATCCGGACGGCTCTTGAGCATCTTAAGGAAGCCTTGGTCGAAGGCATCATGGTGATCGCGCC
>JANMVX010000174.1:0-2817 GCA_031393505.1 Hyphomicrobiaceae bacterium
GAATGGGGGCCGTTCTGCGGTCCAGAGTGCCAGAAGATTTTGATGCCCAAGGCGGACCCCGCCAGCATCAAAGGCAAGGTCGGCATGGCCGTCGCCTCGCTGACCTTCCCTTATGGCGTCGCTCTCAAATCACGCACGGAAGCGGCTGCTAAGAAGTATTTCCCGGGCATCGAGCTCATCGTCGGCGACGGGCAGAACGATCCGACCGCCCAGACCGCGCTGGTCGACAACTACATCTCTCAAGGCGTGAAGGTTCTGATCATCAACGCCGTCGAGAAGGATGCCCTCGCGCCCGCCGTCAAGCGCGCTATGGACGCCGGCATCAAGGTCGTCGAGGTCGATCGCACGGTGAGCACCAAGGTCACCACCACGATCAAGGCGAATGACTACGACATCGGCTTCCTTGAGGGCAAGCGGCTGATCGAGGTCATGGGCGGCAAGGCCAATGTCGTGGAGCTTCAGGGCGCGGCCGCTGCCTCCCCGACCGTCGACCGCCACAAGGGCTTTATGGACGCCATCAAGGACAGCCCAAACATCAAGGTGATCGGCGCCAACTATGCCGATTATGACCAGGCCAAGGGCTTGCAAGTGATGGAGGACTTCCTGCAGCGCTTTCCCTCGCCGCAAATCAACGCCGTGTTCACCCACGCCGATGTCATGACGTTTGGCGCTATCGAGGCGATCGGCGCCCAGAACCGCGCCGGCGAGATCAAGATCTTCAGCATTGACGGCGAGAACGCCGGGATCGAGAAGATCGCGGCCGGCAAGATGGATTCGAGCACGATCTATCCGGTTGTCGCGCCCATGGGCATCGTTGCCGCCGCCAAGCTGCTGGCCGGTGAAGAGCTGCCCGAGTTCATCAAGCTGGATTCTCCGACGGTTACCAAGGAGAACGCAGAGCAGTTCAAAGGCAAAAGCTTCTGACGTCAGAAGATCGTCTTTCAACACCTCTCATGCCGGCTGTGCCCGGCATGAGACTTTAACCAGCGCACAAGCCGGCAACGGCCGCGTCCAGAACCCAGGGAGTGAACGCAATGGCGATGAAAATATCTTTCAATACGTGGCCCTACTCCAGCTTCCCCGTCTGGCTGCCGGCCTATACGCTCGAAGAGACCATCAGGCGGATCAAGAAGATAGGCTATGACGGCATTGAGATCGGCGCAGCGAGCCCGCATTGCTACCCTCCGACCCTCAGCAAAGAACGCCGCAAGAGCATCGGCAAGATGCTGAAGGACTACGATCTGGAGCTTTCCAGCATGTTGCCCGCGCTCAGCGGCGGGCCCGGCCACAACGTCGCCTCGCCGATCCCCGAAGAGCGCCGGCATACCATCGAGCACTACAAGGAACTTGCCCAGCTCTTGCATGATTGGGGTGGCAAGACGCTGCTCTACATCCCTGGCTGGACGGTGTTCGGTACGACCCACCGCGAAGCCTGGCAGTGGAGCATCGATGCGGCCCGTGAGATCGCCAAGAGCGCGGCCAATGTCGGCGTGCAGCTCGCGATCGAGCCGACGTCGTTCGACAGCAATCTGGTTGATCGCTGCGATGATGCCATCATGCTCATGGAGGACATCGGCGAGCCCAATGTGAAGTTGATGTTCGACACCTTCCACGTGCTGTACCGCAAGGAAGTATCGTCAGACTACGTCTACAAAATGGGAAAGAACCTAGCGCATGTGCACATTTCCGACGAGCGCCGCCTGCCGCCGGGCCAGGCACGCGGCGATTTCCATTCGGTGATCGATGCGCTGAAGGACATCAACTACAGCGGTTGGTTGGCCATGGAGCTGGGCTTCGACCGCCGCGACATCGAGCCGGACACTGTCGCCCGCCAGGCGCTCGAGTATCTTCGCCCGCTGGTCGATGCCGCCAACAAGCGCAAGTAGACCTGCAAAGGGACGACACCATGAGCAAAGAGCGCTATTTCGTCGAAGCCGATGACGTCGAGAAACTGGCCTTCGATTGGGGTTCGATCTCGATCACGGTGTCACCCAAGGCCAGTGGCTCCCTCAATTTCAGCGCCGGCATCGTGACCATGGAGCCGGGCGGCGGCCACACCCGGCACAATCATCCGGGCGCCGAGGAGATCATCCATGTGATGTCGGGCCGCGGCACCCAGATGGTGGAGGACGAGCAGGGCCGCCCGATCACCCGCGAGATCGGGCCGGGCTGTTCGGTGTTCGTGCCCGAGAGCCGATTCCATTCGACCCAGAACACCTCCGCCGGGCCGATGGTCGTCTATGTCGTCTACTCGCCCGTCGGCTCGGAAGAGATTCTCAAAACCCTCCCCGGCTGCAAGATCCTGCCAGCCAAGCGTTAGGCATCATGGCAATCGTCGTCCTCATCGGCACGTTGGACACCAAAGGTGAGGAGTTTGCCCTCGCCAAGCGGTTGATCGAGGCGGCGGGTTGCAAGGCCGTGCTGGTGGATGCCGGTGTCGGCGAGCCCGTCCAAGCCGTGGCCGACATTGCAGCAAGCGATGTCGCCCGGTCCGGCGGCGCCCGCCTGGCTGACTTGCGCCAAGGCAACCACCGCGGCGCCGCCGTGGAGGCGATGGCCAAGGGCGCCGTCGTCATCGTGCGCGAGCTGCACGCCTCGGGCCGGCTGGACGCTGTCTTCTCGCTGGGCGGGTCCGGCGGCTCGTCGATTGCCACGGCGGCTATGCGGGCGCTCCCGATCGGGGTACCCAAGCTGATGGTCTCGACCATCGCGGCGGGCAACGTCGCGCCTTATGTCGGCACCAGCGACATCATGATGATGTATCCCGTCATCGACTTTGCGGGTCTCAACGTCGTCTCGGAGCGGATCATCGCGCAG
>JANMVX010000211.1:0-14212 GCA_031393505.1 Hyphomicrobiaceae bacterium
ATTTGCGCCGAGCGGTTCGGCAAGCGCATGCATCCCTGGTCGGTCGGACGCTTGCTGCACAAGCTCGGCCTATCGCGGCAAAAGACCCGCCCCAGCCACCCCAAGAAAGACCCGGCCGACGCAGCGGCCTTTAAAAAGAGCTCTGCGAAAGTTAAAAAATATTCAGTATACGCATAAAAACAAACGCCTGCGGCTGTTCTTCCAGGACGAAGCGCGCATTGGACAGAAGGGGCGAACCGCCCATGTCTGGTGGACGCGGGGCGTGCGACCGCCGGGGATCGCCGACAACCGGTTTACCTTCGCCTATATCTTCGCAGCGATCGAGCCGGGTACGGATAATGCGTTCGCTCTGGTCATGCCCGAAGTGAACACCGACGCCATGCAGCAGTTTCTCGACCGCTTCGCCGCCACGATCGGCAAGGACGAGCACGTCGCGATGGTGCTTGATCAAGCCGGATGGCACGGCGCCAAAGCCTTGCGGGTGCCCTCCAACATCACATTCGTAGCCTTGCCGCCGTACTCGCCCGAGCTCAATCCGGTCGAGCGGGTCTGGCTGCATCTCAAGGAGCGCTTTCTCTCGCACCGCTTGCTCAACGACTACGACGACATCGTCGATGCCGCCTGCGCGGCTTGGAAACGCCTCACTGCCGAAGCCGGGCGCATCACGTCTTTGGGCTCATATCCTTGGATTCTTGCGGTCAAACCTTAGGAGGGCTGGTATTATACCATCCACCAACGCTGGAACACCTGCCCGCCGTCGTGGTCGGCATTGCTGTTGAGGTCGCCATGCGCCAGCTTGGTCGAGTGCGCCGCCACGTAGTTCTCGAACATCAGTACCAGCGCGCCGCCGTCGTCATGCAAAATCTGCTGCATCTCGGCGTACTTCTCGGACCGCTTGGCATCGTTCATTTCGGCTCGCGCCGACTTCAGCAAATCGTTGAATTTGGGATATTTCCAGGCGCTGTCGTTCCACGGCGTGTCATCCGAATAGGCTGTCGTCAACATCCAGTCGGCGGTGGCGCGGCCGTTCCAATAGGACATGCACCAGGGCTTCTTCATCCAGACCAGGTCGAGATAGCTCTCGGCCGGCTCATTGATGACATTGATGTCGATGTTGGCGCGGCGGGCCGAGGCCTTGATGAGCGCGGCAGCGTCGGTCGCGCCAGGGAAGGCGGCTTCGCTGACTGACAGATCCAGCCGCAGCTTGTTGTAGCCAGCGACCCGCAGGAATGCTTTCGCCTTGTCCGGATCGTAATGGTATTTCGGCTCGGGCGAATTGGCGTAGCGCATGTTCGGTGACAGCGGCACGTCATTACCCGCCGTGCCGTAGCCGCCCAGTACGCGCCGGATCAGATCATCGCGGTTGATCGCCCATTTGATGGCCTGGCGCACATGCACATCGTCGAACGGCTTCATCTGGCAGTTCATTGGCGCCACATAGTGGTCGAAGCCGGGCACGTCGGTGATCTTGACGGCGCGGTTGCGCTTCAGGTCGTTGACCCTGCGAACATCGACCTTGTCGATATAATGCACCGCACCCGACAGCAGCGCATCGTGGCGCTTGGCGGCCTCGGCGATCACCTGCAGCTCGACCGCGTCGAACCAGGCGGCATCCGAACGATGGTAGTTGGGATTGCGATGGGCACTGAACTTAACGCCCGGCTTGAACTCGTCCATCACATACGGGCCGGTGCCGGCGCTGGTCGCCACATCGATAGCGCCATCCTTGGCGGCGTAGATCGGCAAGTGCATTTCGCTGGTGACATAGGGAAAATCGGCATGTGATTCAGCCAGTGTGAAAACGACCATATTGGCGCCATCGGCCTTCACGTCCGTCAGCCCACTGAGGGCCGAACGGGCCGCGGACTTGTTCTTCTTGTCGCGATGGTAGTTGTAGGTCGCCACCACATCGTCGGCGGTCAGCGTCTTGCCGTTGTGGAAGGTGACGCCCTGCCGGAGCTTGAACACCCATTTCTTGCCCCCCTCCGATGGCTCGAAGGCCTCGGCGAGATCGGGCTGCGGTACATTGCGGGCATCGATCGAGACCAGCGCGTTGCCAGTGATCTGGCCCACATCGGCCATGAAATCGTTGCTCCAGGTCGCCGGATCGAGCGCATCCTTGGCGCCGCCCGAGGCCGTTGCCATCTTGAAACTGCCGCCGCGTTTAGGCGTTGGGGGCGGCGGTGGCGTTGGCGGCGTCTTGGTGGCGGCAAACAATTCCCCCGCCGAAGCGATGGAGAGTCCGGCCGCCAGACCGATTTGGATGAACTCGCGCCGGTTCAAGCCACCCAGGGCGGCTTGGCGCTTCATCCAAGCGATGCGGTCTGTGTCAGACATGGCCTTCTCCTAGGGCGGGCAGCAATTGCGGCGGAGATTACAAGATCAGCCGCCAAGCGCAATGTGCGACGCTGGCAATAGGTCGCTTGTGAATGCGACATAAGTTCGGATAGTCGGAATTCAGCGCCGCCAATGGCGCCGCATGTCGGCATTTGACCGCGAAGTGTGATTTGCGCCACTCTAGGATTTTGGCGACCTCAGGGAGCGCGATGGAATGACGCCAGCAAGCGGACACGGATCCGGCATCACGGCCGGGATTCTGCCCAAGGAGCAGTACGCGACCAACTTTGCCGATCTGCACTCACCGCTGTCCAAGCACGAAGCCGCGGTCGAGGCCGATCGCTGCTATTTCTGTTTCGATGCGCCCTGCATCACGGCCTGCCCGACCGGGATCGATATCCCGCTGTTCATCCGGCAGATCTCGGCCAGCAACGCCAAGGGCGCGGCCAAGACAATTTTCGACGCCAACATTCTGGGCGGCATGTGCGCGCGCGTCTGTCCGACCGAAACGCTGTGCGAGCAGGCCTGCGTGCGTGAGGCGGCGGAGGGCAAGCCGGTCAAGATCGGGAATTTGCAGCGCTTTGCCACCGATGCGTTGCTGGCGGCGGGCGAACAGCCGTTTTCGCGCGCCGCGCCGACGGGCAAGCGCATCGCCGTGATCGGCTCAGGGCCAGCGGGATTGGCCTGCGCGCACCGGCTGGCGCTGCATGGGCACGAGGCGACAATTTTCGAAGCGCGGCCGAAGTCAGGCGGGCTGAACGAGTTTGGGATCGCGGCGTACAAGACAGTTGACGACTTCGCGCAGCGCGAGATCGCGTTCATTCTCGCCGTGGGCGGGATCAGGATCGAAAATGGCAAGGCGCTCGGGCGCGATTTGAAACTCAGTGATCTGGCCCGAGATTTCGATGCGGTGTTTCTCGCTGTCGGGCTGGCCGGCGTCAACGGCCTCGGCGTACCGGGCGAGGAGCTGCCGGGCGTCGAGGACGCGATCAAGTACATCGGCGAACTGCGGCAGGCCGAGGATCTGTCGACGCTGCCGGTTGGGCGACATGTGGTTGTGATCGGCGGCGGCATGACGGCGATCGACGTCGCGGTGCAATCCAAGCTGCTCGGCGCTGAGGACGTGACTATCGTCTATCGTCGCGGCAAGGAGCACATGAAGGCGAGTGCCTACGAGCAGGATCTGGCGCAGACCAATGGCGTGCGCATCAAGCATTGGCTGAAGCCGACGCAGATTCTGTCCGCGGGCGGGCGCGTCTCGGGGATAGAATGCGCGTATACGAACGGTTCGACCGAAAAGGTGCGCTTCGAGGCCGACATGGTCTTCAAGGCCATCGGCCAGACCTTTGTTGGCGATCCGCTGGAGGGGCTGGTCGCTACCCAAGCCGGCCGCATCCGCGTCGACAGCGAGAGGCGCACGGCTAGCGCCAAGATCTGGGCCGGCGGCGACTGCATCGTCGGCGGCAAGGACCTCACCGTCTCCGCCGTCGAGGACGGCAAGCAGGCGGCGGAGTCGATGCATCGGGAATTGAGCGGTGAAAAATGATGCGAGATACTGCTGATCCAATTCGCCAGGCCTACGGACCCATCACCTTCTCCCATAGGGCGAAGTCAGCCTGCGGCGCTCGCTCCACCCTGAATACGGAGACTCACCATGGCTGACCTCAGATCCACATTCGTCGGCATCAAATCACCCAATCCGTTCTGGTTGGCCTCGGCGCCGCCGACCGACAAGGAATACAATGTGGTGCGCGCCTTCAAGGCGGGCTGGGGCGGCGTGGTCTGGAAGACGCTCGGCGAGGACCCCAACATCGTCAACGTCAACGGTCCGCGCTATGGCTATGTGCACGGGCCGGACCGGCGCCTGATCGGCCTCAACAATATCGAGCTGATCACGGATCGTCCGTTGGAGGTCAATCTGCAGGAGATCGCCACCGTCAAAAAGGCCTGGCCGGATCGGGCGCTGGTGGTGTCGCTGATGGTGCCATGCGAGGAGGCCAACTGGTCCGCCATCCTCAAGCGTGTCGAGACCACCGGCTGCGATGGCGTGGAACTCAACTTCGGTTGTCCGCATGGCATGAGCGAGCGCGGCATGGGCTCGGCCGTGGGACAAGTCCCCGAATACATCGAGATGGTGGCGCGCTGGTGCAAGGCGCATACGCGCATGCCGGTGATCGTCAAGCTGACGCCGAATATCTCAGACGTCCGTAATCCGGCGCGTGCGGCCAAAAAGGGCGGCGCCGATGCGGTGTCGCTGATCAACACCATTTCCTCGATCGTCAGCGTCGATCTCGACTCGTTTTCGCCCAATCCGAGCATCGATGGCAAGGGCAGCCATGGCGGCTATTGTGGCCCGGCGGTCAAGCCGATCGCGCTCAACATGGTGGCCGAGATCGCGCGCGATCCGGCAACGCGCGGGCTGCCGATTTCCGGCATCGGCGGCATCACGACGTGGCGCGATGCGGCCGAGTTCATGGCCTTGGGCGCCGGCAATGTGCAGGTCTGCACGGCGGCCATGACCTATGGCTTCAAGGTGGTGCAGGAGATGACGTCCGGCCTCGGTGCCTGGATGGATTCCAAAGGCTACACGAGCCTCGACCAGTTCGTCGGCCGTGCCGTGCCCAACGTCACCGACTGGCAGTATCTCAATCTTAACTACGTCACCAAGGCCCGCATCAATCAGGATCTGTGCATCAAATGCGGGCGCTGCCACATCGTCTGCGAGGACACCTCGCATCAGGCCATCACGGCGATGGTGAACGGCAAGCGGCGTTTCCAGGTCATCGATGACGAATGTGTTGGCTGCAATCTGTGCGTTTCGGTTTGCCCGGTCGAAGACTGCATCGACATGGTGCAAATGACTGCGGGCGTCGATCCGCGCACCAAGGCGCCGATCGTGACCAAGCCAGCCAACTGGACCACCCATCCCAACAATCCTGCCCGTAAGGTTGCGGCGGAGTAGGTTTTGGCTGGGCCGAAGTTTGCGCATCGTATGTCTTGTTTTTCCACTTTCAATGCAGTAATTGTATTGAAAGGGGAAAACGTGTCCGATTTCCAGAACCTCAGCAACGACCAGGCGCGCCAGCAGATCGACGCCCAGCAGCTATTTGCAACCTATCGCGAGGTCCGCGCCGAATTGGCTCGCGACTACTCGGGTTCGATGCGCTGGCGGACCATTTCGGGGGCCGATTACCTGGTCAAGAAAATGGATGGTCGCGAAACCTCGCTTGGCCGCCGGACGCCGGACACCGAGACGCTTCACAGCGCCTTCATCGATGGACGAGCGACGCTGCGCAAGCGCAAGAAGGCGACGCTCGCACGCTTAGAGGCGATGGACCGGATCAATGTTGCCCATCGGCTTGGGCGCGTTCCTGATCTTGCGGCTCGCATCATGGATGCTCTTGATCGCGCTTTTCTCATGGGAACGGGGCTGCGGATTGTCGGCACCACGGCCATGTATGGCTATGAGGCGATGGCGGGCGTCCGGTTTGATACCGGGATCGTGGCGACCCAGGACTTCGACCTGCTCATTGGGGGGCGGGACGGACTGGAATTGTCCGCCAGCAACGACCACCGCCAAGCCGTCATGACTGCGCTGATCGCAGCCGACCGCTCTTTTGTGCCCCGTTTTGGCGAGTTTGCCGTCAACAATGACGGTTATGAGGTTGATTTTCTGTCCGAGGATGCGGGCGCGCCGGCGCCTCTGGCCGGCCCGGCAACGGAGGCCGTCGCCATCGGCCAAAGCGGCCGCCCCGTGCGCATGGCGGTGCCAATGCCAGCCGCCTTTGCCGCGCACAAGGACTGGCTTGCCAGCCAGCCAAGCCGCAATCCCGCCAAGCGCCAACGGGACGCGGCTCAGGCTGTTGCGATCAGGGCGGCGCTTGGCGGGTTCGTGCCAAAGGCGCTGTGAGCGGCTACCGCTGGCGCGCCCGGCCCGTCGGAGGCTATGTTCGGTTACGGCTTTCAAGTGACACAAATATTGGTCTAAACTGGTCTCAAGCGGTTAAAATTGGTGTCGCGACCGACAAGAAGCACAACGGGAGGATGTCTGGCATGAACGCCATCAAAAAATGGGGCAACGAGCCGTTCTGGGGTCTGGGCTCGGAGTACGACCCGCAATGGGTGTTGACCGAAAAGCAGCGTGATCTGCAGGCCCGCATCATCGACATGTGCCAGAAGGAGATGCGCGCGAACGCCATCGAGAGTGATCGTAACCTATTGTTTCCCCGCAAGAATTTCAAGATCCTGGCCGCCAATGGCCTGCTCGGACTGCTGGTTCCCAAGGAACTCGGCGGCATGGGCGAGAACCATACCTGCGCGGCCATGGTGGTCGAAACCATCGCCCGCTACGGCTGCCCGTCGACCGCCATGTGCTACACCATGCATACCGGCGCCGTCGCCGCCGCAGCGCTGCGCCATCACGACAATGCGACCATCCAGGACATCTTCAAGCGCATCGACAAGGATTGCCTGGTCGGCACCTTGTCCTATTCCGATCCCGAGACCGGCAGCCATTTCTGGTATCCGATTTCATCCAGCGCGACCGAGACCGCCGATGGCTGGCACGTCAAGAAGAAGGCCTCGTGGACCACCTCGGGCGGCTTTGCCGACTGGTACATCGTCCAGACCACCAGCCCGAATTTCAATGGCGACTACGCCAATCTCTCCTGCTTCTTGATCCTGGGCGACGAGGTGACGGCCGATCCATCGAGTTGGGACGGCATGGGCATGCGCGGCAACCAGTCCGGCCCGATCCAGGTTGACAAGGTCATCCCCAAGGACCGCATGGTTGGCCCTCCCGGCGATGGTGCCTTGTCCAACGACGAATGCGTTGATCCCTTCTTCCTGCTCTGTTCGTCGGCGGCCTGGAACGGTATCGCGCTGGGCTTGATCGACATCACCAAACAGCACACCACCCGGAAAACCCATGCCGACGTCGGCATGCGCGTGGCCGACTACCCGACCATCCAGGACTATGTCGGCGAGGCCATCATCGACACCAACACCTGCCGCTCGTTCGACTTCATGATGGCCAAGGCCATGGACGACGCCACCAACAATTGCGACTGGTCGGTGCATCGCGACCTGACGAAAATACCGCGCTCGGCGTTCCTGACCTTCATGTGGCAGGTGAAGTTCGCCGCCGCCAAGAACGTCGCGCACGTCACCGACAAGATGCTGCATGCCTGCGGCGGCACCGGCTACAAGCCGGCGTTGGGCATCGAGCGCTACCTGCGCGACGGCAAGGCCGGCTGGGTGATGGGCCCGACCAACGAGGTGCTGCGCCAGTTTGTCGGCAAGTCGGCGCTGCTCGGCTTTGACAGCCTCGACTACTGGAACAAGAGCATTAACGAGCGCATGCTGAACAACGAGGTCAAGAAGATGACCAAGGAGCAGAAGCGTGCGTTTACGGAAAAGATGTTGAAGGATCTGGCGGGCGTGGCGGCGGAGTAAGACAAGCCCACAAGTGTTATCCTCGGGCTTGTCCCGAGGATGGCACTTGCTGTGTGGCTATCGTTGAAGCTTACATGCCGAGTTGGGGAGAAGGAAGTGGTTGCCACGTACTGCGGTCTCTCCTAGGTTGCGCTTTCACATTTCCGCCATACGCGCTTTACCGTCAGCGCAACCGCACGCGAGCCCCCAATGCGCGCCTCCAAGCGTCAGCCAGACGAGCTGCGGCCGATTCAGATCGAACGGGCCGTTTCCATGCATGCCGAGGGCTCGTGCCTGATCAAGTTCGGCAACACCCACGTGCTGTGCATGGCGAGCCTGGAAGAGCGCATTCCACCGTGGCTGAAAGGCCAGGGCAAGGGCTGGGTGACGGCGGAGTATTCCATGCTGCCACGCGCCACCACCGAGCGGACCCGTCGTGAAGTGACGCAAGGTCATGCGTCGGGCCGCACGCAGGAAATCCAACGGCTGATCGGGCGTTCGCTGCGCGCCGTGGTCGACCTGAAGGCGTTGGGTGAAAAACAGATCACGGTCGATTGCGACGTACTGCAGGCCGATGGCGGCACGCGCACTGCCTCGATAACCGGCGCCTGGGTGGCGCTGAAGGACTGCCTGAGTTGGATGAAGGCCCGCGACATGATCGGCGACAATGTGTTGCGCGATCAGGTGGCGGCGATTTCCTGCGGCATCTACAAGGGCGAGAACCTGCTCGATCTCGACTATTCCGAGGATTCAAACGCCGACGCCGACGCCAATTTCGTCATGACCGGATCGGGCGGTATTGTCGAGGTGCAGGGCACCGCCGAGGGCAAGCCGTTCAGCGGCGAGACTTTTGACCAGCTGATGGGCCTGGCGCGCAAGGGCATCAAGGAACTGGTCGAGCTGCAGAAGCTGACAGTGCTGTAGGTGGGTGTCGAACGCGTACCAGTGTCATCCTCGGACTTGTCCCGAGGATGGCACCTGTTGATTGGGGGGCTGCGTGGGCGATGCGACGAACCGACAGATTGTCAGGCCGATAGGCCGGGGACGGAATGAAACTCGCACGCGGCAGTAAACTGGTTCTGGCGACCCACAACAAGGGCAAGCTGGTCGAAATGCGCGACCTGTTGGCACCGCACGGCATTGCGCTGGTTTCGGCCGGCGAGCTTGGCTTGGCCGAACCCGTCGAAACCGAAACCACGTTCATCGGCAATGCCACGCTGAAAGCTGTCGCTGCGGCCAACGGCTCGGGGCTGCCCGCGCTCTCCGACGACAGCGGCATCGAGATCGCTGCGCTCGACGGTGCGCCCGGCGTCTATTCCGCCGATTGGGCTGGGCACGCCAAGGATTTTAGCGCCGCCATGCGTCATATCCACGAAGCCCTGATGGAGCGTGGCATCGGCTTTACCAAACCGTTGAAAGCGAATTTCACTTCGGTGCTATGCCTCGCGCGGCCCGGCGGAACGCCGGAATGCTACCAGGGCAAAGTGTTCGGCCACATCGTCTGGCCGCCGCGCGGCAGCAATGGTTTTGGCTATGACCCGATGTTCGTGCCGGAGGGGCACAAGCAGAGTTTCGGCGAGATGGACCCGGCCGCAAAGCATGTCCTGTCCCACCGCGCCCGCTCATTCGAGAAATTCGCGGCGGCGTGTCTTGAGTAATACCGTCCAACTTATGGTTTGACCTGTCACTTTGAAGGTTCGTGACAGAGGTCATGGCGTAGGGGCGCACAGCAGTGCGCCCGTCTAGCTGCGCGGTAAGCTCTTGGACGGGCGCACCGCTGTGCTTGCGAGCACGAGTCAAACGATAGGTTGGACGGTATAAGTTTGGATAACGTTCTTCGTTGCCAGCAGGCGCAACACGTCCTGCTCCCGTAGGGAGGAGGTGGCGCGCCCTTGCGCGGAACGCAAAGAGACTGGGCGCCAGATGAGGGTTACAGGGGGTGTGGAGCTCAATAGGCCGCGCCTCAAAACTGCCTCCGGCTCCCATCATCCGCCCTTCGGGCACCTTCTCCCTATCGGAGAAGGACGTAAGCAGCGCGCCAGGTGAATAGGATTGATCAGCACAACTGAGTCAGCCGGCGGTTTCGGCGTCTACATTCATTGGCCGTTCTGCGCCGCCAAATGCCCCTATTGCGACTTCAACAGCCATGTCCGCCATGGTGGCGTTGATGTTGCTCGCTTCCAGGCCGCGCTGCTGGCCGAACTTGCGCACATGGCTCAGCTCCAGCCCAACCAGCCGGTCCACAGCATCTTTTTCGGCGGTGGCACGCCTTCGCTGATGCCGCCGTCCCTGGTTGGGGCGCTGATCGACGCGGTGGCCAAACATTGGCCGCAGGAGCCGGGCATCGAGATCACGCTGGAGGCCAATCCGTCCAGCGTCGAAGCCGGACGCTTTGCCGGCTATCGCGCGGCCGGCGTCAATCGCGTCTCGCTCGGCGTGCAGGCTCTGAACGACCGCGATCTGAAATTCCTGGGGCGCCTGCACAACGCCGCCGAGGCCAAGGCGGCGCTGGCGCTGGCGCGCCGGCAATTCGAGCGGGTGTCGTTCGATCTCATCTACGCCCGTCCCGATCAGGGCGTTGCGGCGTGGTCAGACGAACTGCGTGAGGCGCTCGGCTACGCGCCGGATCATCTCTCCGTCTACCAACTCACCATCGAAGACGGCACGCCGTTCGCAGCGCTGCACCGCGCCGGCAAGCTGATCACGCCACCGGCCGAGATCGCCGATGATCTGTATGCGGGCACCCAGGAGTTGACCGAAGCTGCCGGCCTGCCCGCCTACGAGGTTTCCAATCACGCGCGTCCGGGTCAGGAATGCCGGCACAACTTGGTCTATTGGCGCTATGGCACCTATGCCGGCATCGGCCCTGGCGCACACGGACGGTTGGTCGTCGATGGGCAGCGCACAGCTCTCGCGACGCAGCGCAATCCCGAAGTGTGGGCGTCAGCGGTCGAAAAAGACGGGCACGGAATTGTCGAGCGCGGCGCGCTGTCGCTGCCCGATCAAGCCGACGAACGGCTGATCATGGGGTTGCGGCTGAGCGAAGGGCTGGATCTGGCGGCGTTCCGCAGTTCGACGGGGCTGGCCCCGAAATTCCCGGTGCTGAGGGATCTGGCGGCGCAGGGGCTGCTGAGCATTGGCCAGGATCGCATCACGGCCACGCGGGCGGGCCGCATGGTCCTCAATCGGATGGTGTATGAATTGTCGAGCGCGCTGACTTCCGCCGACCCTAACTTTTATCCCGTGCACAGCGCAGCGCTTTGATGGTGCGCTGCAGGCACCGGACCTCGCGGGGCTCCGGCAGCTGTGGCAAGATAGCAGGAGCCGAAAACGATCCCGGATCAGCACTGCGCGGTCAAAACGCTGCGGTGCTTGCGTGACAATGTCCGGTCAATAATGTGTACGTTCAAAACTGCGCCACGGTAAACGCGCTGGGCGCGGCATCGATCACATGCGGGCCGAACTTGGTCACTTCAAGGATCGCCAGCCCACGCTCACAGGTGCCATCGGGGCGCAGGCGGAACAGGCCGTCGACGCCGGCAAATCCGCTGGTACGGGTCAGTTTGTCGGGCGTGAAGCGCTGGCCCGGCGGGTTGGTGGCCAGCGACAGGGCCAGCGTCACCGCATCGTAGGCGAGGCTGGCCAGCCGCACCGGCGCCGCACCGTAGGTCTTGGTATAGCGCGCGGCAAAATCGGTCCAGGCGGCGGGATCGGGTCCAGCAAACCAGCCGCCGACCAGGCCAGCCTCCTGGCCGATGCTGGGATAATTCCAACCGCCGCTGCCAAGCAGCCGCACCGACTTGGTATCGATGGCATTGTAAGGCAGCATCGGCGCCACGATCGGCAGCACGTCCTGCCCGCCAGGAATCAGCAGAGCATCGATCGGCGCGCCGGCCTTTTGATTGGCGACGAAATCGGCCTTCAGCCGGCTGACCGGATCGGCCACGGCATTGGCATCGACCGGGAAATGCTCGACCGCGGCGACCCGCGCGCCAGCCTTGGCGGCGGCGGCGCGGAACGATTGCTCGACGATGCTGCCATAGGCCGTCTGCGGCACGATAGCGGCAAAGCCCCGCTTGCCGTTGGCCGCCGCATAGGCGACCACGCGGGCAATATCGTCGCCGGCCAGGAAGCTGAGCAGATAGACGCCGTTGCCCGCCACTTTGCGATCGGACGAGAATGCCAGCACCGGCACATTGGCCTGCCGTGCCACCGGAGCAGCACCCTGCACTTCTGCCGCATACAGCGGACCAAGAATCAGCTCGGCTCCTTCATTGACGGCCGCCTGGGCCGCCGCCGCCGCGCCTTGCGCGGTTCCGAGCGTATCTTTGGGTATCAGCGTGATATTGGCGCCGTTGACGTCGAACAGCGCCAGCTCGGCCGCCTGTTTCAGCGCCGTTGCCACCTGCGCGCCATCGCCGGCCTTGCCAAACGGCAGCAGCAGCGCGACCTTGACCGGTGCGCCCGACAGCGTGCTGCCGGTTGGCACGATAGCCTGCGTTTGGCTCAGCGACGTCTGCGACTGCTCGCCCCCGCCACCCGACAAGGCGCATCCGGCCAGCATCAGGGCTGTCGCGCCCATGACAAAGGCGCGCCGGCTGAGCAGCCGGGCAAGGTGGGAAGGGTTGCGTATGGTGCGGCTGGTCATGCCATCTGGTTCAGGTTCGGGGCGATAGCGGGACCGGTTGTCCGCCCCCGCCAGGACATAGCAGAAATAATTCGCGAGTTTGTCGACAACAAGTTCGCTATTGACGCGCATATGACGCGGATTCGCGTGGCCGGGCAAGCGCATGGCGGCCACGCCGTTACGCAAATGACCGTAAAATTGACCGTGGAAGCAGCAATTTCAGGCGGAAAGCTGTGGACGATCGTGTGACAACGCAAACCGTTTTCGAGGCCCTGCTGCGCGCCACCCGCGACGAGCTAGCGCAGCTGCTGGCCAAGCCGCTGGCCGGCGGACTCTATCTGGTTGCCACGCCGATCGGCCATCTTGGCGATATCACCTTGCGAGCGCTGGCGATTCTGGCCCAGGTCGATGTGCTCTATTGCGAGGATACGCGCCACAGCCGCAAACTGCTGGATCGCTACGCGCTGCGGCCAAAGCTGCGCGCCTATCATGAGCACAATGCGGAGGCTGAGCGGCCGATCATCGTCGCCGCGTTGACTGAAGGCCGCAGCGTGGCGCTCATTTCCGACGCCGGAACGCCGCTGATCTCCGACCCCGGCTACAAACTGGTGCGTGCCGCATTGGTCGAGCAGCAGCGCGTGTTCGCCATCCCCGGCGCGTCGGCCACGCTCACGGCCCTGGTGGCGAGCGGCCTGCCCACCGATTGCTTCACCTTCGCCGGATTTCTGCCGGTCAAGGCCGGAGCGCGCGCCGAACGCCTCGCCGAACTGGCGGCCGCCCCCGGTACTCTGGTCGTCTTCGAGGCCCCAGGCCGCACCGCCGCCACGCTCACGGCGATGGCCGACAGCTACGGCCCCGCCACCCCCGCCGCCGTCGGCCGCGAACTGACCAAGCTGCACGAGGAGATGCGCACCGGCACGCTCGCCGAACTGGCGAACTGGGCGAACACGGACGATCTGCGCGGCGAAGTGGTTATCCTGGCCGCGCCCGTGCGGGACGGGGCGAAAACGATCACCGACACCGACATCGCATCGGCGCTGGCCGCAGACGCATCCGGCACTTTGCGCGACCGCGTCGACGCCGTCGCCGCCAGCCTCGGCGTACCGCGCAAAAGGGTCTACGCGCTGGCGCTCAGGCAGGCGGCGACACCCGGGTAAGCTCCTGGCTGCGGGCCCAACCGCTCCGGCCTAGGCTCCGACAATGCGCCAACCCGCCGCCATCGATGCCGCGCTCCGCCGCCGCCGATCCGAACGCGCGGGCCTGCGCGCCGAACGCCTCGCCGAGCTGATGTTGCGCCTGAAATTCTACCGCATCCTGGCGCGGCGCTACAAGACTCCTGTCGGCGAGATCGACCTGATCGCCCGTCGCGGCAAGCGGCTGGCCTTCGTCGAGGTGAAGCTGCGGCGCTCGCAGGACGACGCCCTGGAAGCGATCACGCCGCGTCTGCGCGGACGGGTGCGCAGGGCGGCCGAGATGTGGCTGGCCCGCCACGACCGGGGCGGACGCTGGCATCCGGCGTTCGACGTGGTGGTGGTGCTGCCGGGGCAATGGCCGCGCCATCTCAAGGACGCGTTTCCGTTCGAGTGAGGGGTCTGATACCGGCCAACTTATGGTTTGACCTGTCACTTTGAAGGTTCGTGACAGAGGTCATGGCGTAGGGGCGCACAGCAGTGCGCCCGTCTAGCTGCGCGGCAAGCTCTTGGACGGGCGCACTGCTGTGCGCCCCTACGCCATGACCTCTGTCACGAACCTGCAAAGTGACAGGTCAAACCATAAGTTGGCCGGTATCAGACCCCTCACTCGAACGGAAACGCG
>JANMVX010000266.1:0-1537 GCA_031393505.1 Hyphomicrobiaceae bacterium
CAAGCCGAAGGACGAGTCCACACCCAAGGAACGCGTGGCCGCTGCGGCAGCCGCCGCGCGTATGGAGCCGGTCAAGGACGGCTACATCAACGCCATCCAGGTCTATCCGTTTGTTCTGGGGGCGCTCTATCAGGTTTATGCAGCCGTCAACCAGGTGACAGATATCGCCCTCGAACCGGGCGAAACTCTGGTCGCGGTCTCGGCGGGCGATACCGTGCGCTGGGTGGTTGGCGACACGACCAGCGGTGAGGGCGCCACGGCCCAGGTCCATATCTTCGTGAAGCCAATTGGCGCCGATCTCGAAACCAATCTCGTCATCACAACTGGCCGGCGCACCTATCACCTGGAACTGCGCTCCTCGGATAAAACCTATATGGCGTCGGTATCTTGGACCTATCCGGCCTCGGAATTGCTCGCCCTCAAGGGACAGCAGGCGGCAGCCGGCATAGCGGCCAATGTCATTGCGGACTCCGGGGTCAACCTCGATCAACTGCGCTTTCGCTATCGGCTCGAAGGCGATGCGCCGTGGAAGCCCGTTCAGGTCTTCGATGACGGGGCCAAGGTCTATATCCGGTTTCCCTCGGGGCTGGCCCAAGGCGAAGCGCCGCCGCTGTTTGTCGTCGGTCCCGACGGCAAACCAGCCTTGGTCAACTACCGCGTCCGCGGCGCGACATACATCGTCGACAGGCTGTTCGCAGCTGCCAAGTTGCGGCTTGGCGTGAACCCGCAACGTGTCGTTCGGATCATCCGAAAGGATGCAGTCTGGCGGGAGATCACCCAATGACAGACAATCCAGCACCTGAGCCGCCAAAGACCGCAACGAAGGTCTCGTCCGAAACCCTGGAGCTGAGGGCAAGACCACAACCGGTAACGCGCATCAATCCGCGACTGCTGATGGCCGCCGCCGCTGGCGGGCTGATCGGGATCGCATCAATCGTCCTGTTGGCATTGCGCCCGCCGTCGTTCCGGAGCGACGTCGCGCAGGAACTCTATGCCGTCGACCACAAGCCGATGGCGGATGGGCTCGCCAAGCTACCCACGTCCTACGAGGAAATTCGTCCGCCTGCCAGCGATCGTCGCGATGCTCAATCGCTAGCGACCGGCGTTCCTCCGTTGCAGAGCGTGAACCTGGACCCGACAGTAGAAGCCGAACGCGTCGAGACGGAACGGCTGGCGCGCATGGAAGGGCAAGCGCGCGAAGCGCCAGTGTTCTTCCGTCTGCAGCCGAAAAATCAGGTTCGCGATCTGGCGCCGGCACATTTACCGTCCGACGATCCAATATTTACGGGGATGCCGGAGAGCGGCGGCGGTCTCTCAGCGCGCGGTGCTCCGCAAGCGTCCTATCGGGCCGCAGCCGTCGACCCCACGGTCGCCGACGCTCAATTCACCGACGCGGCTGCCGATCCACAACGCAAGCTCGCCTTCCTCAAATCAACGCCTGCGGCCGACGTCACCAATCCGCACCGGCTGCAGACCCCGGCATCGCCTTACCAGCTCATGGCCGGCACCATCATCGCCGCAAGCCTCGTCACAGGTC
>JANMVX010000382.1:0-5804 GCA_031393505.1 Hyphomicrobiaceae bacterium
GGGGCGCGCAGCAGCGCGCCCCTACCGGCCTACCCTTTCCAAAAACAACAATTGAAACTGATCAGCCAATGCCTGTTAACTGGCTGCCAATCTTCAGCGAGCCCTCCCCATGAAAATCCGCACCAAGCAATTCCGTGTTGGCCCCGGTGATGACGTAGACCTGAAAAAATGGCCGACTAAGATCGACGCGATCTACGACGGCAAGGATGGCTACAAGGCGCTGCTGGATGAGCAAGTCAAAGACCTCAGCGACCTCCAGCAAAAACTGTTCGCCACGCGGCGGCACGCCCTGCTCGTGATCATCCAGGCCACCGACGCTGCCGGCAAGGACGGCGCCATCCGGAACGTCATGTCGGGCGTGAACCCACAGGGTTGCACTGTGACCAGCTTTGGCCGTCCGAGTGCGGAGGAGATGAGCCACGACTTTCTCTGGCGCAGCGCCAAGGTGCTGCCGGCGCGCGGCATGATGAGTATTTTCAACCGCTCGTACTATGAGGAAGTGCTGGTCGTGCGGGTGCATCCCGGCATTCTCGAAGCGCAGGGGCTTCCGGAAGATCTGATCAAGGACGAAAACATCTGGGACCAGCGCCTGCGCTCGATCCGCGACCATGAGCAGCATCTGACGGCCAACGGCACCAGCATCGTTAAAATCTTCCTGCATGTCTCCAAAGACGAGCAAAAAAAGCGCCTGCTGGAGCGCATCGACGATCCGGCGAAGAACTGGAAGTCCAAGATCGGCGACGTGGCCGAGCGCAAACTCTGGAAGCAATACCGAAAAGCCTATGAGGAAGCGATCGGCGCCACCAGCACAAAGGAGGCGCCTTGGTTCGTCGTGCCAGCGGACGATTCGCTCAGCGCACGCCTCTATGTGTCCGAAATCATCCTTGATACGCTCAGGGCGTTGGACCTGAGCAGTCCTACGCCGTCCCCCGAGCGCCTGGCCGAACTCAAAGAGACCAAGAAACTGTTGCTGGCTGAATAGGTCGTTTACGGTTCATTAGGCTTGACAGGCCATTAGGCAATTCTACTAGGCATGCTCCTTGCTGTGTTTGGTGCAAGACCAGTGTTTTGTACCGATCACGCAAACAGCAAGGGAAATCAGCATGCCCAAGGTTTTCAAGGTCCAAGCCCCCGACTACAATGGTTTCACCTTCTACGGACAATCCGGGAATGACACGCTGACGGGCGGCGTCGGCGACCAACAGTTCCTCTACGGAACCAAAGGCGATGACCTGATCACCGGCGGCGTCGGCGTCCAGGGCCTCTATGGCGGCTCCGACCTGGACACGATCATCGGCGGTATTGGCAACCAGAGCCTCTATGGCGGTTCAGATCAGGACACCATCGTCGCGGGCGTCGGCAATCAGACGCTGGATGGCGGGTCAGGCCTCGATACACTGGATTTCTCTAAGGTCACGGGAACGCTCGACATCGACCTGGACTTGAAAGTGGCCACCATCGCCGATGCCAACGGCGTGATCGTGAACACCTATTACGCCATCAGCTTCGACACCATCATCGGCACCAACCAGGGCAATACGTTCGATGGTGCGCAGTACACGCCGCGCAATTTCATCGGCGGCGCGGGCGCAGATCATTTCCATAGCGAGAGCGGTGGCGACACCATGGTCGGCGGCGCCGGCGCTGATGACTTCCGCTGGTACAAGATTTATGTCGCTGTCAATCACACCGATGAAATCAAGGACTTCCAGGTTGGTACGGACCATCTCAACATGGCCGACTTCCTGAAAGGCCAGTATACGTTGGATGGCGCCTACATCAAGTTGCCTGGTTATGCGCAGGTGATGCAGCTCGCCGCCGCCTCCGACGCGGCAGGCCACGCCTCGACCATGGTGCAGGCGCTGGCGGGTGACGGCATCTGGCACAATGTGGTGCTGCTGGACGGCGTCGACGCCAGCACGGTGACGATCAACGATCTGGTGCTGTAACAACGACTGTTGTGGCGTAGGGGCGAGATTTGTCTCGCCCTCTCACAGCATCCCGTGACGCAAGAGGGCGAGACAAGTGTAGGACCTACGGTCACGCCACTTTCTTCTTGCCCGGTACGCGCGCCCACTTCGGCAGCCACTCGCCATGGGCCGCCAGCAGATCGTCCGTGAGCGACCAGATCTGGTCGAGGTCTAGCTCGGCCGCGGTATGCGGGTCGAGCATGGCGGCGTGATAGATGTGCTCGCGGTTTTCAGTCATCAGGGCCGCAACCGTCAGCTCCTGCACGTTGATGTTGGTGCGTATCAAAGCGGTCAACTGCGGCGGCAGCGCCCCGATATAGGTCGGCTGGATGCCCGACGAATCCACCAGGCACGGCACCTCCACCGCGCAATTGGCTGGCAATGAGGTGATGCAACCATTGTTGCGCAGGTTGCCGTAGATGACCGACGGCTCGCCGGTCCAGACCGAATTCATGATCGCGGACGCGTATTCCTTGCTCTGCTTGACCTCGATGGTGTTGGCCTCGCGATAGGACTTCGCCTCGCTCTTCCAGCGCGCCACCTGCTCGATGCAGCGCTTGGGGTACTCGTCCAGCGGAATGCCAAACTTTTCGATCAGGTCCGGACGCCCTTCCTTGATGAAATAGGGCGTATACTCAGCAAAGTGCTCGGAACTTTCGGTGACGAAATAGCCAAGCCGCGTCAGCATCTCGTAGCGCACCTTGTTCGGGCAGCGCTCGTTCCACTCGCTGGGTTTCGGGATCTTGCCGGCGCGATAACCTTTCAGGAGTTCCGGGTAGAGATCTTTGTACGTGCCGTCTTTCTGCCGGTGCTCGAACTTCAGATAAAACGCCATGTGATTGATGCCGGCCGCGCGGTAGCGGATTTCGCTGTCCGGAATATCCAGATCGCGCGCCAATTCGTGCGCCGTGCCCTGCACCGAATGGCACAGGCCCACTTGCTTGATGGTCGGATACTTCTCCGAAATCGCCCAGGTGTTGATGGCCATCGGGTTCACATACTGCATCAGGATTGCGTTCGGGCAGACCTGCAGCATGTCCTCGCAGATCGACCACAGATGCGGAACGGTCCGCAGGCCGCGCATGATGCCGCCGACCCCGAGCGTATCGGCGATGGTGTGCCGGAGGTTGTACTTTTTCGGCACCTCGAAATCGGTAATGGTGCAGGGGTCATACCCGCCAACCTGGAAGGCGGTGACCACGAAATCGGCCTTATCGAGCGCCGCGCGCTGGTTCATGGTGGTCTCGACCTTGGCCTTGACCCCGAGCGTCGTCACCAGCTTGTTGGCGACGATCGCGCTCTCCTCCAGCCGGCCCTTGTCGATGTCCATCAGCGCCACCGTGGCGCCCGATAAGGCCGGCCTCTGCAACACGTCGCCGATGATGTTTTTCATAAAGACGGTCGAGCCGGCGCCGATGAAGGCGATCTTCGGTTGAGCCATAGCGAACGCTCCTTTGGTTTCGAATTTGGTGATTTTTTCCTATCAGGCTTTCATTTGAAATCAAATGAAAGATCGTATCCTTAACCAGGCAGGGCTGCGACATCATCATCTGCCGCCAGTTCCGGTGCGGCCTCGATCAGCCGGACGCCTTTTTCGCGACAAATGTCGCGCAAGGGCGACGCGCCCAGGCCGTCCGTTACAAAGGTCTGGACTTGCCCGATGTGGGCGATGCGGACGGCCGCCGTGCGCTTCAGCTTGGAGCTGTCGGCGACCAAAATGACGTGCCGGGCGTTCTGCATGATGGCCTGGGCCACCTGCACCTCGCGGTAGTCGAAATCCAGCAGCGTCCCGTCCGCCTCGATGGCGGATGCGCCGATAACGGCGTAGTCGACCTTGAATTGCCGGATCAGGTCGATGGCCGACGAGCCGATGATGCCGCCGTCGGTCCGCCGCACGTTGCCGCCGGCCACGATCACTTCTATGCGTGGACGGCGATAGAGCTGCATAGCGACGTTGAGGTTGTTGGTGATGACCAAGAGGTCTTCGTGGCCGCTCAGCTCCGTCGCGACTTCTTCCGTGGTCGTTCCGATGTTCACGAACAGCGAGCAGTTGTTCGGCACCAGTGCGGCGGCCGCCGCCCCGATGGCTTTCTTCTCCGGCGCCGCCACGAAGCGCCGCGCCTCGTAAGCGATGTTTTCGACCCCGGACGCTACAATCGCCCCGCCATGCACGCGGCTCAGCAGATGGCGTTCACATAAGTCGTTGAGATCCTTACGGATGGTTTGCGGCGAGACGTCGAAACGTTTGGCGAGATCCTCCACCACCACGCGGCCGGACGAGCGGGCCTGCGCGATAATGTCGGTCTGGCGGGTGGAGAGGTCGGTCATGCGGTGAACTTAGAGGCTGGCGGGCGTCGTGGAAACTGCAATTCGACGCCCACCTACAAGTCTCCAACGACAACTGTTCTGCCGCTCGCCGCGCCTTGGTAGGCCGCTTGCACCAGCGCCAGCGTTTTCAGATTGTCGCGCCCCGACGTCGCCGTTTCCCAGCCGCCCCGCAAGGCTTCGGCCCAGTGCGCCTCAATCGCCAGCACGCTCTCCTGGATGTTGTGCCAAGGACGGCTCGCCCAGGGCAACAGGGGCGGGGCCAGGTCGACCTGTCGCGACCCATTCGGCGTTGTCACGGTCATGCCGTAGCCCGCTCCCAGCCGCAGCGTGCCGCCCGAGCCGTCGATTTCCAGCAGCGTCTGCGGGAAAGCCTCGGTCTCGAGCAGCGTGGCGTAGCTGCAATCGACGATCGAAGTGATGCCCCCCGAATGATCGAGCAGCATGGTCGCCACGTCCTCGCCCTTGATGGCGGGATTAATTCTGCGCGTTCGCGTCGTAATGTGGGTCGCTTCGCCAAACAGGAACCGCGCGACGTCCAGCGAGTGAATGCCCAGGTCCTCGATGATGAAACGCTCGCCCTCGGCCAGATAGGGCTGTCCGCTGTACACATCGTATGCCGAGCGGAACGACACCCGTCCCCAGAACACCTCGCCGATTTCCCCGGAGCGGATAACTTTCGCTGCAGCCTGGATCGGGCTTTGCCAGCGGAAGTTTTCGTGCACCATCAGCGGCACATTGGCCGTCTCGCAGGCCGCCACCATGGCGCGCGCGTCCTCCAGCGTCGGGGCGAAGGGCTTCTGGCAGATCACCGCGATGCCATGGCGCGCCACCAATTCCACCAGCCGCCGATGACTGCGCACCGTCGTGGCGATATCGACGAAATCGAGCTTTTCCTGCGCCAGCAGGGCCGCGGCGGCGTCATAGCGTGCGGCAATGCCGAACTGATCGCCCATGGCCTTTAGACGCGCCGGATCCTGATCGCAGATCGCCACGATGGTCACGCCCGGCACATCGCGCCAGGCGTGCATGTGGTTGACGGCGAAGAATCCGCAACCGATTAGGGCGCCGCGCAGGTCACGCATATTCGAAATGTTTCAACGAATCCGGCTCTTTCATCATTTGTCCAATCCGCTCAGCATACGTTATTCAGGCGCCCGAAGACTGCGACGTTCTTTCCTCTCCCCCTTCTTCAGGGGGAGAGGAGACCGCGTCTCGCCGGCGCCTTTTTGCGCCAAGAGCCACGCGGTCGGTGAGGGGCAGCCGCTTGTTCCGCCCTTATCACAACGAATACGGAGCACGCGGCTGCCCCTCATCCGGCCCTATCTCCCTCGCGCTTTGCGCTCGGGGGGCCACCTTCTCCCCCTAAGGACAGATCGAATATTAACAGAATCGCGATCCGTAGGCGTGCGTCCGTGTGACTCAGGCTGACGGGATTCCGCAGAACAGCGAACTGGCGTAGGTCGATCTCATGATCGACGACGACGCCATTCAATATCGCTGGGATAC
>JANMVX010000313.1:0-25739 GCA_031393505.1 Hyphomicrobiaceae bacterium
GCCCAGCAGTGCCATCCTCGGGACAAGCCCGAGGATGGCACTGCTGGGCACCGATTGACTGACCGGCGGCAATTGAATGAATCACAACCCTAGCAGAGATAGACCGGTGCCGCCGCCGGTTCTGCGTTGAACTCGGCGAACAGGCCGGCTTGCAGATCCGAGGTTACTTTGTTGCGGGTCTCGGCGTCGCTGGCGATCAGGTGCACGTGCACCTCGTTGGCGCCCAGCTGGGCGGCTCGATGGCGAATTTCAGCCAGATTCAACGACCAGGCCTCGGCCGAGACAGTACCTATGCGGAGTGGCGAGCGCCTGCCCTGAGCATCGCAACGCACCAGAACATAGGTGCAAGCTGGCACGCGCGGGCAGCCGATCAGATCGAAAATGGTGTGGACATAGCGGCGGCCGGACACGCCCGACCAGAACTGAAAGGCTGGTTTGTCGCGCAGTTCAGGCCGTTGCGGCGCGGACGACTGCTGCAGGGCCTGCTGGGCAAACCCGAAGCTCGATTCGATTGCGCGCATGACCATACCCATGACGTCGACCCTGTCAGTTACGCCGGCGGTCGGCCGGTCTTGCTTCATCGATACACAAATAGAGTTTATAGGTGTTTTCGAGCAGAACTGTGGCCATCACCGAACGGCTAAGGCAACATTGCGGCTTGGACTTGGCAAATTTTTGCTGACTTCCGCTAAATCCCGGTGATCGGAACCAGATGGCTGCCATCGATGAAGCGCGAATAGCGGAACGGGCGCGGATCGACGATTGGCCGGTTGCCGCTGACCAGATCGGCCATCAGACGGCCGGCTCCGGGACCGATGCCAAAGCCGTGGCCAGAGAACCCGGTGGCCAGGAAAAAGCCCGGCAGTTTCGAGACCTCGTCGATGACCGGTACGGCATCGGGCGTGGCGTCGATCAGTCCGGCCCAACTCTCGCTGATGCGGGCCTCGCGAAAGCGTGGGAAATAGCTGCCCAGGCCCTCGAAGGCCTGGCGCAGGATCGAGGTTACCGGCAACGGATCGAGCACGCGCACCATCTCGAACGGGCTGACCTGATCGAGCTGCCAGTGGCGGGCCAGACTCATATCTTCGAGGAAGCGGCGGCCCAGACGTAGCCGCAGGCCGCGCCAATCCATGCGCAGCGCCGGCAGGAACTTGAAAAACAAGCGGAAACTATCCGGGACAAGGTCGGCGACACTGAGATGCCGGTGCGCGACGGTGTAGCCGCCATCCTGGCGCTTGCGGACGGCAAACTTGCCGCCCGCCATCGAGCGTTCGACGCCGGCATCGAGTGGCTGGGTGCGCATCACCGAGTTGACAACACCGAGTTGTGGCAGCGCGATCCCGATTGGTCCACAGAACAATCGCGACCAGGCGCCACCGGCCAGCACGGCGCTATTGCAGCGTATGGTGCCGCGTTCGGTGACGACCGCGGACAGCCTGCCCGCGCTGGTCTCGAGGCCGCGCACGGCGCAATTGAGATGTATGCTGGCGCCGCGTCGCCGGGCCGCGCGAGCAAACGCGGGCGCGGCTTTCTGCGGCTCGGCGCGGCCGTCGCTGGGCGTATAAAGGCCGCCAGCCCAAGTGCGGGTGCAACCGGGCTGCAACCGCTCGGCCTCGGCCCCCGAGACCATCCGAGTATCGAGCTGATGCAATCTGGCATGCTCGAGAAAGGCCGCCTTGGCCGCCAGCTCGGCTTCGGTTTCGCACAGATAGAGAATGCCGGACGGCGTGAAGCCGGTCGGCTCGCCAAGCCGCGCATCCAGGCTGCGCCACAGCTTCAGGCTTTCGACGATCAAGGGCAACTCGCGCGGGTCGCGGCCCATCTGTCGGCACCAGCCCCAGTTGCGGCTTGACTGCTCGCAGGCAATCTCGTGTTTTTCGCACAGCGCCACGGACATGCCGCGCTCGGCCAGGAAATAGGCGGTAGCCGCACCGATGATGCCGCCGCCGATGACCACGGTATCGACGTGATTCGGCAGGGCGGCGGTGTCGGGCACGGGATCGGGAACTGGGGCCAAGGTCGAACGACTCAATGCCGCGGAAAGGGCGCGCTGCTGGCGATGAGGCCTTGTAGCCGCGATCAACTGGTCTAGCCAGGGCATGCCGGTCGCAGAGTTATCGGCGGCACCCCGCGGCGCCGTAACACTCAGCGTTAACATAGCTTTAGACAACGGTAGATACAGTGTGTTTGGAATTCCAGGTGGGATTCCGATGCGACACTCAGGCCATGAGCGGGTTCAGCGTGCAGGCGGCTTCCTTTCTTGCCCGAATGGTCGGCAGGTTATCCGGCGCGTGCGCCAGAGGGCTGCGGCACGCCGCGCTGGCAAGGCGCGCAGGCTCCGAACTCGGGCGCAGAGTGATCCGTGGTCTGGCGCGCGTCGGTTTCAAAGGCAAGCTCGCCTATGCGCTGACCGGGCTACTGTTCTTCACCTTGGTTGCCAGCGGCTTTGGCATCATGAGCAGCGCCTGGCGCCAGATCCTAACCGCCGAAGCCGAATCGACCGCCCGCGCAACGGCAAATTTCCTGACCGCCAATCTTGACGATCTGCCGGCGATCCTGGCCGGGCGCGCCCCTAGTGCCAGTTCGGCGCTGCTGCTGCAGCGCGCCCATGGCGATGGCCGGATTTTCACCATTTGCATTGTCGATGCCAATGGCGCCGAGGTCTACAAATCCGCGGGCGTGGGGCCGCTGCGGCCCGACCAGTTCAACAACAACGAGCTGGCGCAGCTCATGGGCATGCTGCGCCAGGGCGCGGTGATCGTGCAAAGCCAGCCTGCAACCTCAGGCAGCCAAGCGATCCAAGTCAGCCGAGCCATCGTGCCGATTACGCGGCGCGGCGTGTTCACCGGTGCCTATGAGGTGCTGATCGACACCACGTCGAACTATAATGCGCTCTATCGCATTCTCAGCAGCGCGAGCATCTCCTTCGGCCTCATTCTGGTCGTGGCGTTCGGGCTGCCGGGGATCGGGTTCTGGCTGCGAACCCGGCAAAAAGAGCAGGCGGAGCACAAACTCGATTTCCTTTCTCAGTACGATGCGCTGACGGCGCTTGCCAACCGCGCCAGCCTGATGCGGCGGCTGGAGAGCCTGCTGCCGGCGGAGTCGGGACCTCTGCCAGGAGTTGCCGTCCTCTCCATGGACCTCGATCACTTCAAGGACATCAATGGTGCGCTGGGCCACGAGGCCGGCGATCAACTGCTCCGGGACGTCGCCAACCGGCTGAGCGGCACCTTGCGGACGGGCGAGTTTGTCGCGCGCGCTGGCGGCGATGAGTTCATCATCGTGCAGGAAGATACCAAGGACCGCGCCAGCGTCGGCGATCTGGCGCAACGGCTGTTGAGGAGCTTTGCCCGTCCCTTCCTGGTCTGCGACCAGCCGACCCGCATCGGCCCGAGTATTGGCGTTGCGCTCAGCCCCGAGGACGGCACCGAGCCGGAGACCTTGATCCGCAATGCCAATCTCGCGCTGCAGGCGGTCAAGGCAAACGGACGCGGTGCCTTTAAGTTCTACGAAGGCGCCATGGACCTGCAGTCGCAGCGCCGCCGCGCCATCGCCAGCCAAGTGCGCGTGGCCTGCGAAAACGGCGGCTTCCAACTGAATTTCCAGCCCGTCTACAGTCTGGCCACCGGCCTGCTGTCGGGCTTTGAGTCGCTGGTACGCCTGCCGCAGGCCGACGGCAGCATGGTGCCGCCGTCAGAATTCATTCCGGCAGCAGAAGAACTCGGTCTGATTACCAAGATCGGTGCCTATGTGCTCGAGACTGCCTGCGCGCAGGCCGCGCTGTGGCCGGACGATCTGACCGTGGCGGTCAACATCTCGCCGGCCGAGTTCCGCGAAGGCAATGTGGTCGAGCGGGTCGCGACCGCGCTGGCCAAGAGCGGTCTCAGCGCTGAACGGCTGGAAATCGAAGTGACCGAGGGCGTGCTGCTCAGCGACACCGAAACCACGCGGCGCACCATGGAGGGCCTGAAAAAGCTCGGCGTCGCGATCGTGCTGGACGATTTCGGTACCGGCTATTCCAGCCTCAGCTACCTGTGGCAGTTCCGCTTCGACAAGATCAAGATCGATCAGTCATTCGTGCGTGCCATCGGCAAGGGCAATAACGTCACCGACATCATCCGTACCATCATCGCACTCGGCCGCGCGCTCGATCTGCGCGTCACGGCCGAGGGCGTCGAGACCGAAGCCCAGGCTGCGGTGCTCAAGGCGATGCGCTGCGACCTGGTGCAGGGCTATCTCTACGGGGTGCCGGTGGCGCAGCCCGATGTGCCCGCATACGTGGCAAGGCCGCTGCCACACAGTCTTGCCGCCGCCGCCTCGCTGCGCGTGGTCGGCTGATCAGCCGCCGCGTTTGCCGAGCCAGCCGACGACCGCGTCCTGCAGGTTGGCGGTGACGCCAAACCAGTTCTGGTCATGCGGCAGCAGGTGATCCTGGAACGCAATCCACAACGGCTTCTTCAGTACCACATCGAGGAAATCGTGGGTCGGCGGCGCGAACCAGAACACCAGCGCCAGTGCCGCCGCCATGGCCAGCGAGGCGCCCGGATGCTGGAAATCGGCCAGCTTCAAGGCTGAGCCGAAAGACGCCTTGATCTTATTGTTGAAGACATCGACGCTGTAGATCTCGTCCAGCAGCAGATGCGAGAGAAAGCCGAGCAGCACGAATGAGCCCGCGAGCCAAGCCAGCCCCGGTCCGTGACCAAGCCCGCGCACATAGAAGATTGCGGTGAGGCAAGCAAAGAACAGCCCGGCGATCAGCGAGTGGAAGATACCGCGGTGATGCGAGATGTGGTGGAAGATGTTGTGGCCAACGAAGCGGATGCCAAGGAAAGTTGCGGTCCAAAGCAGCCACATTTCGGCAATCGAGTAGCGGGCGCCGACATTGAACATGACGGCGAAGGCGATGACGATGCCGAGCCCCGTGAACAGCAGCTGCGATGGGCGCGAACTGCCAAGATCGATGTCGGGTAAGATGGCGCCGACCGCACCGGCGCAGGCCAGCGTGACGATGTCGCTCTGTGGCACCATGCCGGACGCCTGGGTGAGCGTCGCGAGCGCGCCGCTGCCGATGATGCCGACGGCAAGATGGGTAGCGAAATTGGCCATGGCGCGGAGCCTCCGAGTGTTGCGTGGGTTCACATCAACGCAAACACCAAGGCGCGAACCGGAGGGCGCCGAGCAGCCAATAGGCTGAGCTGATTCGCATGGGCCGCGGCAAGGGCGAACTGTTGAAAAGCTGTGGATAACGCAGGCGCCAAGCGTTTCAACGCAGCGCCAGTTCGGTTTGCGCGCGCCCGCCACTACCAAACCAAGACAGCACTTGGCCGGACCACAAAGGTAGCATGAGACGTCACACTCGTGTTGGCGGCAGGGCTGGCGGCATCGTCTTGAGCGCGGCGATGTAGTCGTCGTCCTCGGCCTCTTCGTCGATGAAGCGCTCGGCAAAGACGCGGAAGCCGGCGCGCTTGTAGGTATCGACGGCGCTCGCACTATCCAAGACATCCGTATGCAGCCAGATCCGGTCAGGTGCATGCTCGCGCCAATGGGCTCGTAGTGCCGTATCCAGCAGATAGGGTCCCAGACGCTTGCCCTGCATCGACGGAATGAGCCCGAAATAGACCACTTCGCTGTCGGGCGGCCGGGCGCGGCCAAGTTCGCAAAAGCCGGCGCGAATGCCATTTGCCGTCAACACGAAGACGTCGGTGGTCGGCCGGTCCAGGAAGGCTGCCAGGTCCTTGCGGCTCATTTTGCTGCGGCCGTCCCAGCCCAGCGGCCCGCCGACCGCCTGGAACAGGTCGAGGTAGTCGTCAACCGACAACGTTGACGTCGACACGGCAAGCCCGGGCACCGGCGGTTTCATCGCCGGCCCTTTGGGTGGCCCGAGGCATTCGAGATAGGTTGTACGCAACAGACCCATACCTTTGCTTTTTTGCTGGCGCCAAAATGTTCTCGCATGCACCCGGCGACTCCTTTGCTGAAAGCCGGCCGTCGGGTGCGCTTGGGCGCGTCAAGGGTTTGCGAGCAAAACGCGGTTCATGCGTTCGGCGAATTTGGCCGGATCCTCGGGTGCCCCGCCTTCCAGGATGCGTGCCTGATCTAGGAGCAGCCAAGCCAAGTCGTCAAACGACGCTTTGTCGCCGCTGCGTGATCTATCCAGATTTTCCACCAGCTTGTGGCCGGCATTGATCTCCAGTACCGGCGCGGTCGTGGTACGTCCGCCCTGCTTGGACATGATCTTGTCCATACCGCGATCCGGCCCCATGGTGGAGGCAACCAGACAAGCTGGACTGTCGATCAATCGGCTCGATATCTTGACGTCGGAAACCGCCGAACCATAGACCCGTTTCATGGCTTCGACCAGCAGCACGGATTTTGCCGAAGCCGCGGCCGGCGCCTTGGCGCCATCGGGAAGCGCAATAGCCTCCAGCTTGGCATCGCCCTGCGTCACCGAGCGGAACGGCTTGCCCTCGTAGCCGAGCGCCGTCATGACCCAGAAGTTGTCGACCGGATCGGCCAGCAGCAGCACCTCGACACCGCGGGCGCGGAAGCCCTCCAAGTGTGGACTCGCCTTCAGCCGCTCCAGCGAGTCGCCGGTGAGATAGTAGATTTCGGTCTGGTTCGGTTTCAACGCGCCGGTATAGTCCTGCAGCGAGCGCGGCTTGCCACCGTCCGCCGTCGAGGCAAAGCGCACCAGCTGGTAAAGCGCGTCGCGCCGCTCGTGGTCCTCATAGAGACCTTCCTTCAGCACCGCGCCGAAATTCTCCCACAGTTTGGCATAGCCGTCGGCGTCCTTTTCTGCGAGCGTCTTCAGTTCCGACAGCACCCGATTGGTCAGCGCCTTGCGGATGGCCGCGACCATCGGATTGTTCTGCAGCATTTCGCGCGAGATGTTCAGCGGCATGTCGGCACTGTCGACCACGCCACGCACAAAGCGCAAATAGGACGGCAGCAGATCGGCGTCATCGGTGATGAAAACACGACGCACATAAAGACGGATACGTCCCTTGCGGTGCACGTCGAACAAGTCGAACGGCCGGCTGCCGGGTACGAACAGCAGCACGGTGTATTCGTGGCGGCCCTCGGCGCGGTAGTGGATGGTCACCGCGGGGTCATCGAACTGCAGCGAGGAGCCCTGGTAGAACTCCTTGTACTGCTCGGGCGTGATCTCGGTTTTCGGTTTGCTCCAGAGCGCGCTGGCGCTGTTGATCTGGCGCGCCGCGTCCTCGCCCTCGGCTGGCTGGACGTCGATCAGGCGGATGGGAAACAGGATGTGGTCGGAATAGGAGCGAACGATATCTTCGATCCGGCTCTGTTCTAGAAAGTCCGACGCGTCCTCCTTCATGTGCAGGATGACGCTGGTGCCGCGCGGGGTGGTTGCGGCCTCGTCCGCTGCGATGGCTTCAATGCTGAATCCGCCGCCGCCGGTCGAGGTCCAGCGATTGGCTTCGGCGGTGCCGGCCTTGCGGCTGACCACCTCTACTTTGGCCGCGACCATGAAGGCCGAATAGAAGCCGACGCCGAACTGGCCGATCAGATTGCCGCCCGCCTTGTCGGCGGCGACCTGGTCGAGAAACGCCTTGGTGCCGGAGCGCGCGATGGTGCCGAGATTTTCGATCATCTCATCGGCACCCATGCCGATGCCATTGTCGCGGATCAGCAGCGTGCGCTTGGCGCTGTCCGGCTCGATGGAAATGGCGAGCTCGCTGCCATCGCCCGCCGTCAGGCTCGGTGTGGTCAGGGCGAGATAGCGCAGCTTGTCGAGCGCATCGGAGGCATTGGCGATCAGCTCGCGCAGGAAGATTTCCTTCTCGGTGTAGACCGAGTGGACCATCAGCTCGAGTATGCGGGCGACCTCGGCCTGGAAGACATGCTGCTGCGGCTCAAGCGTCATGGGCGAACCTTTGGATGAATGGGGCGCCGCGCGACTGGCCGGACGGTACCGCCGATATATGGGCGCTAACTCCCGCAATCAAGAGCCAATCCCGCCTGACAAAGCGAAAGGGCCGGTGGTGAGCCGGCCCTTTTGCGACGAAATGGAGAGTGTAGGGAGTGAGAGTAGAAAGAATGACGTCGACCCCGTGAATTCGTCCGGTCCGCCGTGGTGCCCCCGGCGGGGGCTGGGGGGCTGACTACCGAAGACACTCGGCGAACCGGACAACGAGGCAACGATCATCATTCTAAGCGGCATTGGGGCGCGGCGAGGGAGGAATAATGGCCTGATTTGGAATTGTGGGTTGCGCGCAATTTGTCCACAGGCCGGCTCCACAGGGACGCCCCAAAAGCAAAAAATGCCAGACTTGCGTCCGGCATTCTGGAAGAGCCGATTTTTCGGTTTCCTGCTGGCCTCACTTTTCCTTGGGGAAGGAAAAGGAGGCCCGACTCGCCGGAGAGAAGACTCGGGGGGGACTGGGGGGCTGAGATACCAAGCCTTGCAAGCGAGCCGGGCCAGGGCCAACGATCCTACGAATGCGATGGTGAACCGGGGGAGGTTCCAAACACTCGCGGGACCGAAGACATTGGTTCCGTGATCTATGTTTCACGTATATTACAGTCCCAAACCAATTGCAAGAGATATTGCAATTTTCTTGCTCTGTGACAAAGTTACAATGGTCGAGTCGCCGGAGGGAGGGCAGTCTTGAGTGACACTGAACCGATAAAATTCCAACCGCGTCAAGGACTTAAAGCGTCTATCGGTGCGCCGCAGAGTGTCTCGGGAATTATGGTCGTTCCGACCACAACGCTGGTCCGATTCGACCGCGCAGAGCTAAATACCATCCTCCGGCTCTACGGCCGCATGGTGGCCAGCGGCGAATGGCGCGACTACGCTATCGATCTTTTGCGCGACCGGGCGGTGTTCTCGATTTTTCGCCGCGCCAGCGAAGTGCCGATCTACCGGGTCGAAAAGGACCCGCGACTGGCTCGCAAACAGGGCCCCTATTCGGTGGTGGCAGCGACCGGATTGATCCTCAAGCGCGGTCATGAGTTGGATCGGGTATTGCGCGTGCTCGACAAGGGATTTTACGTGGTCGGCGACTGATGTTTTGAATTCCATGTGAAGTGTCGGGTGTAGCGGGCAATAGGCCCCTTGGCCGTATCGCACCCTACGATGCCTCAGTTGCCCAGCGCTCCGCGTCCAGTCCGCGCAACTGTGCGATGGACGTCAGTCCGCGCTGTTTCAGCTCGGTCGCGAGATGCCGATTGATGCGCTGCACCAAGCCCGGCCCTTCGTAGATCAGCGCCGAATAGAGCTGCAGCAGGCTCGCCCCTGCAGCGATCTTGGCTAGCGCCGTTGTTCCTGAATCGATGCCGCCGATGCCGATCAGGGGTACGCGGCCTTGTGTCAACAGATACACGCGAGCCAGCATCTGCGTCGAGCGGGCAAACAGCGGCCGGCCCGACAGGCCGCCGCTTTCGCCAGCGGAGCGTTGGTCGACCAGACCGTCGCGGGCGACAGTTGTGTTGGAAATCGCGATACCATCGACCTTCGCGGCCAGCAGCCGTGCAACAATCTCGCCCAGGTCGTCCGCGGCGATGTCAGGCGCCAGTTTGACGATCAATGGCGGTTTGCGCTCGCTGTCCGTCGCCAATCTCGCGCGCGCAGACATGAGCTGTTCAAGCAGCGCAGACAATGCGTCCGGCAGCTGCAGATCGCGTAGCCCTGGCGTGTTCGGCGACGAGACGTTGATCGTGACAAAGCTGGCAAACGGGCCAAGCTGCGTTAAGCCGGAAACGAAGTCCCGCGTCTTGTCGGGGCTGGCCTTGTTGGCCCCCAGATTGACACTGACGATGCCTGTGCCCGCGCGTGCCGCCAAGCGCCGCGCTACCAGCTCATGGCCGGCGCTGTTGAACCCCATGCGGTTGATGATCGCTCTGTCTTGAGGCAACCGGAACAACCGCGGCCGTGGGTTGCCCGCTTGGCGCAGCGGCGTCACCGAGCCGATCTCGACATGGCCGAAACCCAGCCCGAGCATGGCATCGGGCACGCGCGCATCCTTGTCGAAGCCGGCGGCCAGTCCCAGCGGGTTGGGGAAATCGAGGCCGAAGGCCTGCACCAAGAGTGATGCGTCGAACGCCGGGTTGACGCGCCGCGCCAGCCCAAGCTCCAAAGCCCGCAAGGCCAGTTCGTGCGCTCGCTCCGGGTCGATCGCAAACAGGCCGGGACGCGCCAGCGCATACAACGGATCAATCACCGTGCGTCTCCTGGCCCAGCCAGATCCGGCAAGACATGCGAGCCGTCCGGACGCATCCTGAGTGGCTCCTGCCAGGCCACAGCCGAAATCGGCAGCGGACCATGAAGATGCGGAAACAGCGCGCCACCTCGCGACGGTTCAAAGCGCAAGGCGGCTCCAAGCGGTGCGGTCAGCACGGCCAGCAGCACCAGGTCGCTGCAGCCCGAAAAATACTTGGTCAAAGTGCCTTGCACCTGCTCCGCAGTGGAAAAGTGGATGAATCCATCACGCTGATCATCCGTAGACCCAGTATAGCTGCCCGCGCCTTGGGCCAACAGCCAAGCATCGGCATCGCAGATCTTGAAGATGAACCCATCGCGTGCTGGTGTTTGGCTTGGCAAGGCTTTGACTCACGACTGCGGCAATCGCCTGTTGTCAGGTATGCAGATTTTGCAACTTGTCGTGGCTTCCCAAACAGGAAATAATTCCATAGAGATAATGGGTAGGCTTCGTCAAACACCTGAGCGGCACCCCATGCCGAAAAGTGTGGACCGCGCCGACACGATTGCACGTTCCCAGGACAATTTCCTCATGGCATTGGCATTCAAGGCCGAGGCGCTCAGCCTCGGCAGCCTGCTGTCTGGCGATCGGCGCTTCGCCATCCCCGTATTCCAGCGTGGCTATTCGTGGACCTCGCGCGAGGTCGGTCAATTGACGTCCGATCTTTGGCAAAGCCTACGCGAGTCGCAGCTTGCTGCTGGCGCTCGTGGTGAGCTGCTGCTCGGCAGCATTGTCGTGTTCGATGGCAGTAGTCGTGTCGCAGGCAAGTCTGCCGCGGCGGTGGACCAATCGCCTGCCGCCTGGGTGATCGATGGCAAACAGCGGTTGACAACGTTGACAATCCTATTGGCGGCCTTACGCGATGTGCTCGGAGACGACGCGGCTTGGATCAGCGATCTCATCTGGTGCAGCGGCGCGGCGGACCATGCCGATAGGTGGGTGCCGAGACTGCAGCTCGATCTCGAAGAGGATGCCTATTTCGGCGTCCAGGCGCGCCGCCCGGGTGCCAGCCTAGATCCTCTAGAGCCCGACGGCGAAAACAAGGGACGCCGCGGTATTCGCGAATGCCAGCAAGCGATTGTCGACGACTTTGAAGGGCGCAGTCAGCAAGATCTGCTGGCGCTTGCCCACCACCTGCGCAACCAGGTGGCGCTGGTGCTGATCTCGGCCCCGGACATCGAAACCGGCTTTCGCATCTTTGTCACCACCAATCACCGTGGCAAGCCGCTGTCGGCGACCGACATTTTGAAGGCCGAGCTGATGGCTGACGTGCCCGACGACAAGCGCGAACAGCGACTGGAACAATGGCGCGTTGCCGAGCGCATGTTGGGCGGCGATTTCGAAGATTTGCCGGGCTATTTGCGCACGGTCCACGGCAGGGCCAATGGCTCGAACATTCGCGACGTGCTGGAATTGAGCCAACGCAAGGGTGGCGCCTCGACATTTCTCGATACTTTGCTGTTTCCGCTCGCCGATCAGCTGCTGCCGATCTTGAATGCTTCGCATGCCGGCTCGCCGCAATCGGCCCGCATCAATCGCTCGCTTGGCTTTCTCAACTGGCTGCGCGCGCGTGATTGGGTGCCGCCGGCTTTGGCCTTTGTCGACCGCTTTCCCGGACGCAACGAGGACTTCGCGGCCTTCCTGGAGGCACTGGATCGGCTTGCCTACGGGATGCAGATCATGGGCTTTGGCGCCGACCGTCGCGTCACCCGTTATCGAGCCGTGATCGAGGCCATGAACTCCGGCATGTCCGAAGACGGTTTAACGCTCCAATTGGCGCTCAGCGACGAGGAGCAATGGAATGTGCTGCTCAATGCCAGCAGCAACCTTTATCAGCGCAGCCAATCGACATGCAAAATTCTGCTCAAGCGCCTCAGCGCCAGCTATCCGGGTGACGCGCCGATGACCTCGCTGACCGATGTTTCGGTCGAGCATGTGCTGCCTCGTAATCTAGCGGCCGACAGTCCCTGGAGGCTGCAAATCCCCAATGCCGAGGAGCGCGAGGCCTGCTCAAAGCTGCTCGGCAATCTCGTGCTGGTCACCAAGCAGCAGAACAAGGAGGCGCGCAATCACGCCTTTGAGGTCAAGCAGGGGGTGTTCTTTGCCGATGGCAACACATCGCCGCATGCGATCACCAACCAGATCATGCGGCAGCGCCATTGGCGGGCCGAAGAAATACGCGCACGCGATGCCGATCTGCTGCGCCGGATGGCTGAGATCTGGCAGCTGAAGGGGCGAGCCGGCGGCCGGCGCGGCAAGCCAGCGCGCTGACCGGACGGAAATATGCAGCATCGTCGCAAGCGACCCGCGCCAGCGTCGCAACCAGCCGCGCCTTGACACCACCGCCAGCGCTAAGGCATAGCCCGCAGCGTATGACTGCGCGCCCGGGAGCTGACACATGGCCGATGACGAAATCGTTCTCGACAATCTGAGCGACGCCGACCTCGTCAAGCAGATGCACGACGATCTCTATGACGGCCTGAAGTCGGAGATCGAGGATGGCGTGCACATTCTGCTCAAGCGCGAATGGACCCCTTATGAGGTTCTGACCAAGGCGCTGGTCGAGGGCATGCGCATCGTCGGCGAGGATTTCCGCGACGGCATTCTGTTCGTTCCCGAGGTGCTGCTGAGCGCCAACGCCATGAAGGCGGGCATGTTCATTCTGCGCCCGCTGTTGATCGCCACCGGCGCGCCAAAACAGGGCAAGATGGTGGTCGGCACCGTCAAGGGCGACATCCACGACATTGGCAAGAACCTGGTCGGCATGATGATGGAAGGCGCCGGCTTCGAAGTCATCGACCTCGGCATCAACAATCCGGTCGAAAAGTACCTGGCCGCCATCGAAGAGCACAAGCCGGACATCCTCGGCATGTCGGCGCTGCTGACCACCACCATGCCGTATATGAAGGTGGTGGTGGACACGCTGAAAGCCAAGGGCATCCGCGACCAGCTGATCGTGATGGTCGGTGGCGCACCCTTGAATGAGGAATTCGGCAAGGCGGTTGGGGCCGACGCTTATTGCCGCGATGCCGCTGTTGCTGTGGAAACGGCCAAGGAGCTGATCAAGCGTAAGCACAATGTGCTGGGCGCGCGCTCGGCTTAGGCGTGCCAATCAAACGTTCGGCACCCACCAACGCCGTGGCGCGACTTGACCCGGCCATTCAACGGCAACGCTGCATCGGATCGATAGCCATCCCGAAGCCGCTCATGATCAGCTGCTTGCCTTGGAAATGAGCTGTCAGGCGGGAGCATAGCTGGCCGCCTGACGCGCAGCCCGTTGCTTGCGCCTACGCTTGCACCCAAACGCCGCCAGCGGCCGACGATTTCACGCAAGCCTCGACAAACGCCACGCCCTTGGCGCCATCGGAAACGCCAGGGAACAGCACGTCAGGGTCGACAATCTTGCCGTCGCGCCGGGCACGGATGGCTCGTGCCACTTCGGTGTAGATGTTGGCAAAGCCTTCCAGGTATCCTTCCGGGTGCCCTGGCGGCACGCGCGTGACACGGCCGGCGGCTGCGCCGGCGCCTGAGCCGCCGCGGGTGATGAGTTTGCGCGGTTCACCATAAGCCGTAAACCACAGATAGTTCGGGTCGGCTTGCGTCCATTCCAGGCCGGCTTTGGTTCCGTACACTCTCAGTTTCAGGCCGTTCTCGTTGCCTGGCGCGACCTGGCTGGCCCAGATCGCACCCTTGGCGCCGCCCCTGAAGCGCAACATGACTTGCGCGTTGTCGTCGAGTTTGCGGCCCGGAACGAACGAGGTGAGTTCGGCTAGCAGCGTGTCCAGCTCCAGGCCGGAAACGAAGGTGCACAGCTGATACGTATGCGTTCCGATATCGCCGACGCAACCGCCGGCGCCCGAGCGGGCCGGATCGGTGCGCCATTCGGCCTGCTTCTGACCGGTGCCTTCCAATGGGGTGGTCAGCCAGTCCTGTGGGTACTCGCCCTGCACCAGGCGCAAGTCACCCAACTCGCCCTTGGCGATCATTTCGCGCGCCTGGCGCACCATCGGGTAGCCAGAGTAGTTGTAGGTGACGGCGAAGATCAGGCCCTTGGTCTGCACCAGCTCCTGTAGCGCGGCGGCCTCAGCGCTGGAATTCACCAGCGGCTTATCGCAGATGACGTTGATACCGGCTTGCAGGAAGCACTTGGCGACCGGGAAATGCATGTGGTTCGGCGTGACGATGGACACGGCCTCGATGCCGTCGGGGCGCTTGCACTCGGCCGCCGCCATGGATTGATAGTCTTTGTAAATGCGATCGGCGGCGAGCCCGAGCTCCTGCCCGGAGGCCAATGCCTTTTCCGGCGTCGAGGCCAGCGCCCCGGCCACGAACTCATACTGATCGTCCATGCGCGCGGCGAGCCGGTGCACCGCGCCGATGAACGCGCCCTGGCCGCCGCCGACCATGCCGAGGCGGATGCGGCGGTTGGCGGCGTCGCTGCGCCCTTCGATGGCCATTGTTGGTGTACTCCCTTAGCAGATTTTGTTGCTCTATCGTTTTTTGCCGACGGGCGGATGAGGGGTATGCTGGTGGTGGGCGCTGCACCTGCGTGCCTCAACCGCGCGTCCAACCCCTTCATCCGGCGCTACCGCGCCACCTTCTCCCAAAGGGAGAAGGACGTTCCGCGCCGCCGGTGCTCTGTCTACATATACCTATTGAGGATGTTCTCCAGATACTCCTGCTTGCCGGAGCGCGGCTGCGGGTCGAGCTTCTCCTTGGCAACGCGCGCCGCGCACTCCTCCAGGCTCATTTTCCCGTTGAGCATTTTCGCGTTCTCCGCCTTGTCCCAGCCGGCGTACCGTGCCGCCACATGTTTCTCCAGCGCGCCGTCCATGATCATCTTCTCGGCGATCAGCAGGGCGCGTGCGCAGGCATCCATGCCGCCGACATGGGCGTGCAACAGATCGTCCGCATCCAGCGATTGGCGGCGGATCTTGGCGTCGAAGTTGAGGCCGCCGGTGGTGAAACCGCCGTGCTTATAGATGTGATAGAACGCCAGCGCGATTTCCGGCACGTTCATGGCGAACTGGTCGGTGTCCCAGCCGCTCTGGTAATCGCCGCGGTTGATGTCGAGCGAGCCGAAGATGCCGAGCGCCTGCGCCAGCGCGATCTCGTGCTCGAACGAGTGGTTGGCGAGCATGGCGTGGTTCTGCTCGATATTGACCTTGACGTCCTTCTCGACGCCATTGGCTTTCAGGAAGCCATAAACGGTGGCGACGTCGTAATCATACTGGTGCTTGGTCGGCTCCTGCGGCTTGGGCTCAATCAGGATCGGCCCCTTGAAGCCGATCTTGTGCTTGTACTCCACCACCATCTGCAGGAAGCGGCCTGCCTGTCCCAACTCGCGCTTCAGGTCGGTATTGAGCAGCGTCTCGTAACCCTCGCGGCCGCCCCACAGCACATAATTTTCGCCGCCGAGGTCCCTGGTTACCTCCAGGCAGTGCTTCACCTGCGCCGCGCACCAGGCGAAGATTTCCGGGTCCGGGTTGGTCGCCGCGCCCGCCATGAAGCGGCGATGGCTGAACATGTTGGCCGTGCCCCACAACAGCTTGACGCCGCTCTCGGACATCTTGCCGGCAAAGATCTCGGCGATGGCGGTGACGTTGCGGTTGCTCTGGGCCAGCGTCGCGCCCTCGGGGGCGATGTCGCGGTCGTGGAAGGCGAAAAACGGCATGCCGAGCAGATTGAACATGTCGAAGGCGACGTCGGCCTTGAGTCTCGCCAGCGCCATCTGGTCGCCATCGCCGATCCAGGGCCGCAGGATGGTCGGGCCGCCGAACGGGTCGGAGCCGGTCCAGGTGAAGCAGTGCCAATAGGCCGCCGAAAACCGCAAGTGCTCGGCCATGGTTTTGCCGAGGACTTTCTTCTTGGGCGAGTAGTGGCGGAAGGCGAGGGGGTTGTCGGTCTCGGGGCCCTCGAATTTGATCGGGTCGGTGATGGAGAAGAATTTGGACATGGGGGTTTCCTCGGGGATCATTCTTCTGAGACAAGCTTGCGGTTCTGGCGCCGTGCGCCGTGGACTATCCGCTTGATTAGGACTTGGTCCGCCTCGACGACGTAGTAGATGAGCCAGGGACGCAAAGGAAGAACGCGTACTCCCGTACCAAGTCTTGGTCTAGGTGAGCCGGCTCCGGAAAAGAGTTCGAGCAGATCAAGCGCGTCGAGGATCTGCTGGCGCCACTTCGTGGCAACGAAGCGCCCATTCGAAGCACTTATCGTTTCGAGAATCTCGTCCAAGTCGTGCTGGGCTCTTTGGGAAGCAGTGACGCGCATCAGCGAGAACGAGCGCCCCGTTCGATTGCTTCGTCCATGGTCTTGACGAGGTCTTCGCGGCTGACCACACGCCCTGCAGCGATGTCAGCATCGGCCTCCGCGAGGAGGGGCGCGACCCAATCGTCATCGAAGTCGAGAGACAGATCGAGTTGGAACACCGCCGCGTCGAGCGCTTGCTCCACCGTCTCGAAATGCCCGGCCTTGACGTGGCGTTCGAGCACTTCGAGGTGCCTGTCGGCGATCTTGGTCGTCATGTTCTTTGGTTCCTTGTCAGTGCCAGATTAACACGGCTCGTCAGTCAACCCTACACCAACACTCACCCCATGACCTCTTTCGCCGCCTTATACATCCGCGCATACCGCGCATACCCCTCCGCATAGGCCCCCACCAACCCCCGCTCCGGCTCAACCACCGCCGCCACCGGCGGCTGGGTGCACACCGCCATCGGGTCCGCCCTCGTGGCCGCGCACAGCCCCAGCCGCGCTGCGCCGAACGCTCCGCCCAGCTCACCACCGTGATGCAGCGTCAGCGGAATGCCGAGCGTATTGGCCATGATCTGCACCCACATCTTCGAGCGCGAGCCGCCGCCGACCACGCTAGCCTCTTTCACGGCGCTGCCGGCGACACGCAATGCTTCAAGGCTATCGCGGAACGAATAGGCCACCCCCTCCAGCACCGCTTGCGTCAGCATCTTCTCGTCCGACTCCTGCCCCAGCCCCGCGAACATGCCGCGCACGGTCGCGTCGGCCACCGGCGTGCGCTCGCCAGAGAGATACGGCAGGAACAGGGTCGAGGCCGGTCCCGCGACGCGCTCGCCCAGCGCTGCCAGCAATTCCGGCACCGGGCGGCGTAGCGTATGCGCCAGCCATTCCAGACTTCCCGCCGCCGACAGGTGCACGCCCATCTGGTGCCAGGTGTTCGGCACGGCGTGGCAGAAGGCGTGGATGGCGCGGTCGGCGTTGGGCGAAAAGCGCGCGTTCGAGACGAAGAATACGCCGGATGTGCCGACCGACAGGAACGCCGCCTCGTCCTTCACCGCGCCGATCCCGCAGGCCGAGGCCGCGTTGTCGCCGCCGCCGCCCGCCACCACCGGGCGCTTGGGCATGCCCCAGGCGGCGGCCACCGCCTCGGTGAGACGGCCGGTCGGGGCCGAGCCTTCGAACAGTTTCGGCATGTGGCCGGTATCGAGGCCGGTCGCCTTCAGCAGCGCCTCCGACCAATCGCGCTTTGCGACATCCATCCAATAGGTGCCGGCGCTGTCCGACATGTCTGAGGCATAGTCGCCGGTCATCTGAAGGCGCACATAGTCCTTCGGCAACAACACCTTGGCGATCTGGTCGTAGACCTTGGGCTCGTGCTTTTTCACCCAGGCGATCTTGGGCGCCGTGAAGCCGGCCATGCAGATGTTGCCGGAAATCTTGCGCGCCGCCGGCACGCTGCTCTCGATCTCGGCGCATTCGACGAACGAGCGGGCATCGTTCCACAAGATCGCCGGACGCAGCACGCTCCCGTTCTGATCGAGCAAGGTCGCGCCGTGTTGCTGGCCGGAGAGGCCGATCCCCTCGACGGCGGCCATGTCCTTGGGGTGGGCATGCTTCAACGCCTGGATGGCTTTCTCGGTCGCGCTCCACCAGTCGGCCGGCACCTGTTCGGACCAGCCGGGGTGCGGCCGCGTGACCTCAAGCCCCGACGTTGCCGAGCCGATGACGGTGTGGTCCGCGTCCATCAGCATGGCCTTGACGCCCGAGGTGCCGATATCGATGCCGATGTACATGAGCGTTCCCGAGGGGGTGGGGCATGGGTTGGGTCACGCACTGCGCGACCCAACGTCCACGGGCGGAGCCAGCAGTGTTGGGTCGCGCTGAAACGCTTGAGTCAACCTACGCCCGGGCCGCGCAGGCTGGCAATCGGTGAGTTGGGTTGGCGATACGATGTTTACTGCCGGCTTGAATGCCGTGCCTCAATCAGTTCGTCCGGGGGCCGCCCGTGATGACCATCATGTCCCCTCACATGGTGGCGCCGATCTGCCAGGGCACGAACTCGTTGTCGCCGTAGCCCAACTCCTCGGACTTGGTGCGCGTTCCCGACGCCACCTTCAGCATCAGCTCGAAGATCTCCTTGCCCTTGTCCTCGATGCTCACGCCCTCCAGCACATCACCGCAATTGATGTCCATGTCCTCGATCATGCGGTTGAAGATGTCGGTGTTGGTGGCGAGCTTGAAGGAGGGGGTCGGCTTGCAGCCATAGGCCGAGCCGCGGCCGGTGGTGAAGGCAAGCACGTTGGCGCCGCCCGCCACCTGGCCGGTCGCCGAGACGGGGTCGTAGCCGGGTGTGTCCATGAAGACAAAGCCCTTGGCGGTGACGGGATCGGCATAGTGGTAGACCGCCGTCAGTTCGGTCGAGCCGCCCTTGGCCGCCGCGCCGAGCGATTTTTCCAGGATGGTGGTGAGCCCGCCCAGCTTGTTGCCGGGGGACGGATTGTTGTTCATTTCCATGTTGTTACGCTTGGTGTAGTCCTCCCACCAATGGATGATGTCGACCAGCTTTTCGCCCACGGCGCGGGTGGCGGCGCGGCGCGTCAGGAGGTGTTCGGCGCCGTAAATCTCCGGCGTTTCGGAGAGGATCGCGGTGCCGCCGTGCTTGACCAGCAGGTCCACCGCCAGTCCGAGCGCGGGATTGGCCGTGATGCCGGAGTAGCCATCGGAACCGCCGCATTGCAGGGCGAGCACGATTTCGGACGCCGGAACGGTCTCGCGTTTCACCGCGTTGACCTTAGGCAGCATTGCCCGCACGGCCTCGACGCCCGCCGCCACGGTTTTGCGCGTGCCGCCGGTCTCCTGGATCGTCATGGTACGGAATAAGTCGCTCTCGACGACACCGTAAGCTTCTTTGAATTTCGGGATCTGAAACCCTTCGCAACCCAGGCCGACCATGATCACGCCGCCCATGTTCGGATTGGTGGCGTAACCCCAGGTGGTCTTTTTCAGCGTGTCGAAGATCACGCCGCGATAGTCGACGACGCAGCCGTTGGCTTGTTTCAGCGCGATGATGCCATCGATGTTAGGAAAGTCGTTCAAGATGCCTGAGCGTTCGATCTCCTTCACGATGAAGCCGGCGACCGTGGTCGAGCAGTTCACGCTGGTCAGCACGCCGACGTAATTGCGCGTGCCGACTTTTCCGTTGGCGCGGCGAAAACCTTCGAAGGTGGCGCGCTGTTCAACCGGAAGGACCGACGTTTTTTTCGCGTCAACCGCGTGGGCGTAGTCGTGCGACAGCTCGCCCATGCCGCAATTGTGTTCGTGGATCCAATCGCCCGGCGCGATGGCGGATTTCGCGAAGCCGATGATCTGGCCGAATTTTCGCACCGGCTCGCCTTGGGCGATCGCGGCCGTCGCCAGCTTGTGGCCTTTTGGCACGCGCGCGCGGGCGAGAATTCCCGACGATGTGCGCCCTGATTCGATCTGGTCAATGGCGACCACGACATTGTCGGCGGCGTTCAGGCGGATGGAGCGCGGGGCGGCTGAGCTGGTGGACATGGGCGTTCCTTGGGGCGCGGAGGGGGGCGACAGGTCTTGCATGAATAGCCGGTTGCATTTCAGTTACGCCATCCTAACATGCGCCGCTGAACCGGTGACAGGACTGAGCCATGCGCCAAAAGACATTTATTGCGCCAAGCGGAGCGACGTTGTCGTTCAGCGAACTCGGCTTTGGATCGGCCCCGCTGGGCAATCTTTACGCCCCGGTGCCCGAAGCTCAAGCCGATGCGACGCTTGAAGCCGCCTGGGCCGCTGGCATCCGCTACTACGATACCGCGCCGCTCTACGGTCTGGGGCTGGCGGAAACCCGTCTCAACCGTTTTTTGCGCGGAAAACCGCGGGGCGACTACATCATCTCCACCAAGGTCGGGCGCTGGCTGCGCCCTTGCGCTCCGGAGCAGCGCACCGGCATCGGCAAATTCTTCGACACGCCAACGCGCGAGCATGTTTACGACTATTCCTACGATGGCGTGATGCGCTCGCTGGAGTTTTCGCTGGAGCGGCTTGGGCTCGATCATGTCGATATTCTGTATGCGCACGACGTTGATGTGTTCACGCATGGAACAGAGGCCGCGCGCGACCAGCGCATCGCCGAACTGATGGACAAAAAGACCGGCGGATATCGCGCCCTTGCAAAACTGCGCAGCGAAAAGGTCGTCAAAGCCATCGGCGCCGGTCTCAATGAAACCGCCGCCTGCGAAATGCTGATGGCAAAGGGTGACTTCGATCTGTTCCTGCTGGCGGGGCGCTATACGCTGCTGGAGCAGGAGGCGCTCGAAACCTTCCTGCCGCTGTGCCAGACGCGCGGCGTCGGCGTCGTCATCGGCGGGGCCTACAATTCGGGCATCCTGGCCACGGGCGCCAAGCCGGGCGCCTGGTACAACTACAGCCCGGCCCCGCAGGACATTCTCGACCGCGTCGCCGGGCTGGAAACGGTGTGCGCGTCTCATGACGTCAAGCTGGTCGAAGCCGCGCTGCGCTTCCCGCTGATGCACCCCGCCGTCGTCACCGTCATTCCGGGCGCCTCGTCGCCAGAGCAGATTGCGTTGAACACGCGTACCCTGGCGGCCCCGATACCGGCTGCCCTCTGGAGCGATCTCAAGGCCAAATCGTTCATGCGCCAGGACGCGCCAACCACCTGACACTCTTCAAGGATATCGCCAGATGCTGAAAAACCTGAGCCCCCTGCTGGGCCCGGAACTTCTGTACACGTTGCGCGCCATGGGCCACGGCGACGAAATCGCCATTGTCGACGGCAATTATCCCGCCGACAACGCCGGCCCCGAACGTGTGATCCGCGCCGATGGGCACGATGCCGTGCGGCTGCTCGACGCCATTCTCAGCGTCATGCCGCTCGATGATTTCGTGGCCGTCGCCGCCATCCGCCCGAATGTGCCCGGAAAACCCGATCATCTCGAACCCGTGATGGTGGATCTGGCTGAAATGGTCGCCAAGCACGAGCCGAAGGTTCGGCTGACCGGTGTGGAACCGGCCGTATTCTATGAACGTGTGCGCATAGCGTATGCCGTCGTCGCATCCAGCGAGCGCCGGCTTTACGGCAACGTCGTCCTGAGGAAAGGCGTCGTCCGGCCAAGCGAAGGTCCTGACTGAAACCGGGTCTACCCGCCGGCTGCTGCGGCTTTTCCCCGCAGCTGGCAGGACGCCTGCAGCAGCAGCCGTTCGGCGGCGCTGGCGAAGGCCGGGCCGGGGATCGGCGCGCTGAGAACGGCGATGCCGGTGCGGCTGGCCAGGCCGACCGTGACGCTCGCGGCGGCGGCGTCCTTGGTGGTTGAGAGCGGCGTGGCGATGCCGTCCTGCCTGGAGGTCAGCAACAGTTCGATGTCGCGGCGATCAAGATCGGCGCCCGACACCACATAGACATTGCTGCCGGCGGGATCGAACAACGCGATGCTCCAATCGTCATCGCCGAGCGTAGCCCGCAGCACCAGCGGGCTCTTGGAAATATCGTAGCGGCACACGGCATAGCAGGTGTCGCGCATCAGGAACGGCAGGGGTTGATAGGCGTCCGTAATTGGCGGCAACACCGCCATGGTGTTCAGCGGGCCGAGGCCGGACAGGGCGATGATGCTTGAGCGCGGCAGCGCGTAGGCGACCGTGAACACCAGCGCGAAGTGCAGCAGCAGGCCGGCCAGGCAGGCGGCAGCCAGCCAGTGCCAGCGAATTCTCAGACGGCGGATGACGGCTGGCACGCGCATGGTCAACGACACCCCGAACGCTCGATGCTCGGAAGCGCGGGCGGCGCCGACGCGGACGCTGCTCCCGCGCTGCTGCGCACAGCCCGGTCGGTTCGGCCGAATTGGGTCAACATCAGCTGCATGCGCGCGCCGCCCGAAAGGCCGAGCCAGTTGCCTGGTGAGGTCGCCGCCGACAGTTTTATGGTCATGGTGGCGTCCGGTCCCAGCAGAGCGGTGCTGGACGACAGCACCGGCCGTCCGGCGCCCGGATAGATGCCGTGTCCCGCGAGGTCGAACGCGGCGAGCGTCCAGCGCCGGCTGGCAGGCGCCGGGCCGCTCACCGTATATTCGCAATCCGCATACAGAGCGTCTCCAGCGCTGTCCTTGCTGGCAAGAAAATAGTGCGCATAGACCGTGCTGGTCGGCAGCCAGCCCGCGCGCGCGAAATGGGCGATGGTGTAGGGATCAGCGCCGGGCGCCCCGGCGATCGTCCAGCGCTGCCATGGCCCGTCGCGCTCCATGGTCAGCCGCGAGCCGTAGTCGATCATGTACCAGGCCGACGCGAGGCCGATGGCCACGGCGATGCTGACGTAAACGGCCAGTTCGGCGATGTTGCTCACCACGCGCAGCACGAACCGCCGGACGGCGCGCATCACCAGGCTATCAAAAATCCTGGAAAGTCGCAGCGTTCTGGCCGCCGCCGGCAGCGCCGCCGCAACATTGGGCGGCTTACGGACGTGTGCGGCGGGGCGACGCGCTGGCTTGCGAATCGGCATCAGATCAGCCGAGCGCAGGTCGCGAAGTTTTTCGGGCTTGCTCATGTCAGGGCGTCGCCGCAACCGATGCGCCGTTGGCGGCAGCGAGCGTGGCGCCGGCAGCGCCGTCCAACGCCGCCTTGCGGCCCGGCTCCGCGCCCGTCGGGGCTGGTGAACCCGAGGCTTGGGCGCCGGCCTGGCGCAGCGCGTCCTCGACCTCCTTGAGCGCCGATTTCATGGCGTCCGGCAGGCCGTCCTGCGGGCCATCCTTCTTGCGCGCTTGCGCTGGCGCGGCGGCCTGGGCGGCGGCTTCCTGCTGCATCGCTATCAGCTGATTGGGATTGATCGGCAGGCCGAGCAATTGCGGAATGTCCGGCGAGGTGTGCACGGCGGTGTTGAACGTCTTCCACATCGGCGCCGCGCTCTGGCCGCCAAAAATACCATGCATTACTTTGTTGTCGTCATTGCCGATCCAGATGCCGGTGATGTATTTGCCGGTCGCGCCCATGAACCAGGCGTCACGATGCGACGAGGTCGTTCCGGTCTTGCCGATCGCCGTGGTGAAATCCAGGTCCGATCCCGTCGCCGTGCCTTCGGTCAGCACATGGCGCAGGATCTGGTTCATCTTGGCGATCGATTCCGGCTTGAACTCTTGCTCCAAGGGCGGGGCGTCGCGCTCGTGCGAATAGATCATCTCGCCGCGTGAATTGCGGATTTCCTCGATGGCGTAGGGGCGCACGCCCTTGCCGCCGTTGACGAAGGTCGCATAGCCGCCGGTATGCTCCAAGGGCGTCACGCCGCCGTCCCCCAACGCCATGGTGCAGCTCTCGATCTGCGGCGACACATGCAGCTTCTTCAACGTCTCGTTGACGTTGCCGCGCCCGTCCGCATCCGAGATCCGCACCGCCACGGTGTTGATCGACTTGGCCATCCCGATGGTCAGCGGCGGGTTGCCGTAGCTGCCGGAGTCATTGTGCACCACGTGGCCGTTGTGGCACACATAGCCGCCGTCGGAAACGCGCGTTTCGGGCCCATAGCCCAGGTTCTCAACTGCGGTGAGGTAGACATAGGGCTTGAACGAGGATCCCGGCTGACGTTTGGCTTGGGTCGCCCGGTTGAAGTTGCTCTCGCCATAGTCCACGCCACCGACCAGCGCGCGGACCGCCCCGTCCCCCTCCATGCTCACCAGCGCCGACTGCTTGGCCCCCCAGGCGACGCCGTGATCGCGAATGGCGTTGCGCACCGTCTCGTCGGCGACACGCTGCATGGCCGGGTCCACCGTAACGCGCGCGCGCAGCACGCTGCCAGAGCGTCCCTGCATCAGCTTCTGACCCTCCTCGAAAGCGTAGTCGAGGAACCAGTCGGGGCTGTCGGGCTGCTGGCTGTGCACGGGGCTGGCCGGATGCAGCCGCGCCTCATGCACCTGGCTCTCGGTCATGTAACCGGCTTCCACCAGGTTCGACAGCACCTCGTCGGCGCGCTTCCTGGCCGCCGCCAGGTTCACATGCGGGGCATATTTGGTCGGCGCCTTGAACAGCCCGGCCATCATGGCGGCTTCGGCCAGGGTGACATTGCGGATCGACTTGCCGAAATAGAACTGCGCGCCGGCTTCCGCGCCAAAGGCGCCGCCGCCCATGTAGGCGCGTTCCAGATACAACTTGAGAATGTCGTGCTTGGAGTAATGCGCCTCCAGCCAGAGCGCCAGGAAGGCCTCCTTGATCTTGCGCTGGATGGATTTTTCCGACGACAGGAACACGTTCTTGGCCAGCTGCTGCGTCAGCGACGAGCCGCCCTGGCGCGAATCCGATTGCTTCACGTCCTCGATCACGGCGCGCAGCGTGCCCAGCACGTCGATGCCATAGTGTTCGAAAAAGCGCCGGTCCTCGGTCGCCAGCAGGGACTTGATGAAGTGATCCGGCATTTCTTCCAGCGGCACCGCGTCGTTGCGCAGGATGCCGCGCTTGCCCAGTTCGTTGCCGTCCAGGTCGACAAAGGTGAAGGCGTATTTGCTGTATTCCAGCAGCTCGCCCTTGGCCACCACGTCGAAGGCCGGCTGCGCCAGGCCCAGCATCATGGCGAACCCGAGCGCCGCCAGCGAGAACACTTCCGACAACAGCTCGTTGCCCAGCCGCAACACGCCGGAGAGATTAAAGCGCTGGTTGAACGCCGTGAGATTGGCCCAGCGGTCCTTGATCGCCTCCCAGCTGCCGAACAGTGAGGAATCGATCCAGGAATCGACCGCGAGCCAATCCACGGCCCGTTTGCGTGCGCCCTGCCTGAAATTCCACTCGCTCAAGGTCGTCCTCTAAAGTGCCATTTGGCGCTTCCGCGCGGCGCTGGCGGCTGCCAGTATGCAAGGTGTCAGGCGCACGCAGGGACCCCTTCATGTACACCGAAAACGACGATTTTTGGAGACGCAAGTCCCTGGCTCAAATGAGCGCAGAAGAATGGGAGAGCCTGTGCGACGGCTGCGGCCGCTGCTGCCTGATCAAACTGATCGACGACGACACCGATGACTTGCACCATACGCGGCTGGCTTGCAAGCTGCTGGACTGCGGTTCGGGCCGCTGCAAGGACTATGGAAATCGCCATGCCAGCGTCCCCGACTGCATCGTGCTGACCCCGGAAAACGTCAGTACGCTCAACTGGTTGCCGTCAACCTGCGCCTACCGGCTGGTGGACCAGGGCAAGGATCTCGCCTGGTGGCATCCGCTGGTCTCGGGCAGCCCCGACACGGTGCACGAGGCCGGC
>JANMVX010000365.1:0-46325 GCA_031393505.1 Hyphomicrobiaceae bacterium
CCCGTGGGTCGCCCTCTCACAGCGAGTCCGCTGGCCGAGGGCGACCCACGGGTCGCCCCTACACCACATCGCCTTGTATCAATGACAACGAGAAATGCACTGGGATCATAATGGTACGCAAGAGCGGGCATCGCCCGATACGGACTTATGGCAATACGGATCGCGGCACGCCCCGCACCTTGCGCGACGAGAAAAAGCTCGTGCATGTGGCCGGCTTGGATGCGGTCGAGGCCCTCTTTGCGACGTCCCCGGGCCGTATCGCGCGGCTGTTCTTCGAGCCGTCGCTAAAAGGCAAAACCAGCGACATGTGCATAGCGCTGGCGCTCGACCACAAGCCCTACCGCGTGGTGCGCGCGGACGAACTGGAGAAAATCGCCGGCACCTCCATGCACGGCGGCATCGTCGCGCTGGCCGATCCGCGCCCGGTGCTGGAGCTCGATACCATGCAGGCGGAGGAGTGGGCCAAGGCCGGCGAGCCGCTGCTGGTGCTGGACGGCATCGGCAATCCGCACAATCTCGGCGCGATCGTGCGCACGGCGGCGTTCTTCGGCCTGAAGCGGTTGGTGGTGTCGGGGCATCCGGAGTCAGCGATGCCGTCGGACGCCGCCTACCGGGTGGCGCGCGGCGGGCTGGAGTTTGTTACGGTGTACAAGGCTGATAAGCTGGCGGATGCGCTGAAGCGGTTGAAGAAGGCGTATCTGGTGGTCGGCGCGGCGCTGTCGGAGAAGGGCAAGCCGATGGCAGCGTACCGGGGCGGCCCGAGGCCGCTGTGCGTGGTGCTGGGCAACGAGGAGGAAGGGCTGCCGCGCGAGACGCTGGCGGCGTGTGAAGGGATCGTGACGCTGGCGGGAGCGGGCGCGGTGCAGTCGCTGAACGTGGCGGCGACGGCGGCGATCCTGGTGCATGAGATGGTGGGGGTGGGGTGAGCGGTAGGCGGCTTTGACGCAGTCAAGCGTAAATGGTGCAAACATGCGAGTATTGATGAACATAGCAATCGGCGCTCTCGCCCTTTATCTCTTGGGCTACGCGGTATTCCGACAGACACACACAGAGATTTGGGAGAAGGACAAGCAGTCCTACGTGATCTTCCCGTCCCACATGACGATGCTTTACTATTTGTGGCGCCCGTTGTCCTACATTGATGAATCGGCGACAGGCATGAAATCTCATATCGGCCCGCACCAGTAGAGCGGAGACGCAAATTCTTCTGAGGCAAACCTCTACAATTCAAAACTTAGCGGATACGACAAAATGGCGAATGACCGTGATACGTCCGAAGAGTTTAAAGCGGGATTGAAGCATGTAGTTGCACATTCGCAATCTACGCCTGAAGACACAAGGAAATGTGTCGACAACGTAATGAATGGCACCGGCAGCCCGAGTGGAAGCTTAGGCTCTCTGCTTAGTAATGCAAAAGCGTCGATGCTAGTTTCTTGGTTTCGAGACGGAAGCATACAGGAATTTAAGAATTGGGCTTATGTCGCAGCTCGCCTTGAACATATCCGCAATCAAATGGACAAGATGGATTTTCGCGCATACGACTTGCTTGCGGCGATACTTTCCGACAACGAAGTGATGATAAAGTGGTACGCAACGGAAGGTTTTTTTTGGCCAGACGAAAGCGTTCATAGGCTTGAAGCCATCGACCCTGACCAACAGGAGCTGCTCGACTCTTGGGTTCCGGCGTCACCGCGGTTCAATCGGCAAAATGCTGATGACCACAAGTCATTTCATTTCTTTTCCCAACAAGCCATTTTGGCTCTGCGCGGCGACTGGGGCCAGCTTGAGAGCCGCTGCTTGCGTTTACTCGCAGATCCCCCAGAGTACGACCAAATATATCTGATTGACTATCAGTTTTATTTGGCTTTGGCACGCGGTGATCAAGCAGGTATGGAAGCTGCATTGACAGCCATGACTTCGCCCGAAGTTGCCGCAATACGAAACTATGAAGACGGTTCTGGTCTAACTCAGCGGCTGATCAGTACGTTCGGCGTTATATATGCCAAAATCGCTTGGCGGCATGCGTATCCGCTCAAGATCAACACCCCTTTCATTCCCGCAGACTGGCTACCTGTTCGGCCGCTCCAAGTCTACGTAGAGCCGTATGAATTTATGCCACGTTACCCCATGGCTTGAGAGAGTGAACTGGCACGGTCGCTACTATCCCAAAACTGTCGTAGCCCCACGCACCCGAAGCAGTCAGACGCAACACAGCCGAACTGCCAGGTACTCACGGCGTCACCGCCGCCCGCTCCGTCCCCTTCACCTTCTTTGCCTTCTGCGCCCTGACATAAGCGCGCAATACCAAGTTCATTTTCGTCAAGTGCCCCTTACCCTGGGCTTTGAACCAATGCATGATTTCCGGGTCCAAGCGCAAGTGCACCGACGTCTTGCGATCATGCGGCTCGACCAACACCGCGTTCTTCCAGAAGTCATCGCCCATGGGCTCAGCTTCCGGCGCATCGTCGCGTGTCTGATCCTCGCCACGGGCGATGCTCTGTTTGATTTCAGCGAGAGTACGTCTCACGATAGTAGTGGTTTTGGTCACGCTTGTTAGCCTTTTGGGCAGAGATTAATCGATAGGCTTTGCCGCGCATTGTGTAAGTCACGCGATAGACAATTCCTTGGGCAAGACCAAGGGCGACGATGCGGTCTTCCCCATAGTCCTCACGATCATCGAACTCTTCGATCATGGGACCCTCGAACATCAAAGCGACACGCTCGAAATCGACACCGTGACGCCGAATATTGAGCAGGTACTTGTCATCGTCCCACTCGAACAAGATGCTCAAGCGCGCCTCCCCCCAATATGTACACAGTCGTGTACATTGTCAAGCCCACCCCTATGGCGTAACCCCCGCCCGCTCAACCCCCTTCGGCGAGGTCAGCTCCTTCCACGTCGCCTGCGCCACGTGAACAGCCGGGAACGCGGGCCGCTCGATGTACTTGCCGTCGCCGGCCTTGGCGCGCAGGTCGCCATCCAGCATCGCGATGCGTCCCCGGTTCAGCGTCGCGCGCGGCAGGCCTTTGCACTGGTAGCCCTCGAACACGTTGTAATCGATCCGGCTCTTCTGCCGCGCCGCCGCAATGGTCTTGGTCGCCGCCGGATCCCAGACCACGATGTCGGCGTCGGATCCCACCGCCACCGCGCCCTTCTTCGGGAAAACATTCAGGATGCGGGCGATGTTGGCCGAGGTTGCGGCCACAAACTCCTCCATCGTCAGCCGCCCGGTGTTGACACCGGCGCTCCACAGCACCGGCATCCGATCTTCCAGCCCGCCCGTCCCGTTCGGGATTTTTGTGAAATCACCCAGGCCCATACGCTTCTGCGCGCCCGTGAACGCGCAATGGTCCGTCGCCACCACCTGCAGCGAGCCCGATTGCAGCCCGGCCCAGAGCGACGCCTGATGCTCCTTGGCGCGGAACGGCGGGCTCATGACGCGTCTTGCCGCGTAGTCCCAATCCTTGTGCTGATATTCGCTCTCGTCCAGCACCAGATGCTGGATCAGCGGCTCTCCGTACACGCGCTTTCCGGCCGCCCGCGCCCGCGCGATGGCCTCGTGCGACTGGCGGCAGGATGTGTGCACTACATAAAGCTGCGAACCCGCCATATCGGCGATCATGATGGCGCGGTTGGTGGCTTCGCCCTCCACCTCGGGCGGGCGCGAGTAGGCGTGGCCCTCCGGCCCCGTGACGCCTTTGCCCATCAACGAGGCCTGCAGCCGCGCGACGACATCGCCGTTCTCGGCGTGCACCAGCGGCAGCGCGCCGAGATTGGCGCAGCGGGCGAACGAGTTGTACATCTCGTCGTCGTTGATCATCAACGCGCCCTTGTAGGCCATGAAGTGCTTGAAGGTATTGATGCCGTAGGTTTTGACCACCGTCTCCATCTCGTCGAAGCGCTCCTTCGACCACGACGTGACGGCCATGTGGAAACCGTAGTCGCCCGCGGCTTTCTCGGAGCGGCGGCGCCAGTCCTGATAGGCCGCCAGCATGGACTGGCTCGGCCCCGGCAGACAGAAGTCTACCACCATGGTGGTGCCGCCCGACAGCGCCGCCAACGTCCCGCTCTCGAAATCATCCGCCGACGTCGTGCCCATGAACGGCATTTCGAGATGCGTGTGCGGATCGATTCCGCCGGGGAGGACGTAGCACCCGCCCGCGTCGATCAGTTCCGTACCGCCGGGAACGTGCAGATCGGTTCCGATGGCAACGATCTGCTCGCCATCGACAAGCACATCAGCGCGCCGCGTATGGTCATGGTTCACGACGGTGCCGCCGCGGATCAGGGTGGTCATGGGGTGGTCTCCCTAAGGTGTTCTGGTCATTTTGAGGATCGCATCAACTTCCGCAGGAACTGGCTCAGCGAAAGGGTTCACAATCTTGACGCCTCGCCATTGGAAGCCGCTCTGCATGTCCTCGGACAATAGGATCGACGCACCAGCTTCAGCGGCTGCCGACAGGATGACGGCGTCCCATAGCTGCAGGCTGTGCTTCGAGATAAGCGTCAGCGCTCCTTCGAACACGGGCACATTGGTGTCTTGCACGATGCAAGTGACTAGCCAGCGAGCCGCCCTGTCGGCGGCGGCCGTCTTGCTCAGGCCACCTTTTCCGAACAGCCACCGCGTTGACTCGCCAATCGCTTGCATCGGCATGACGAGGTCGGCGGCCGGGATGGCGGCGATCAAAGCGCGTGCAAGGTCACGCTTTGGAGGACTGTCGGCACCCTCGGCGTAAATTATGACATTGCTGTCGAGCGCGACACGCATTCGCTATTCGTCTTCGTAAAGTTCGTCGCGCGTGCCGCGCGCAACCGCGATCATGGGCTGTTGCCGCAGCCAAGCAAGGTGTTCCTGCTTACGGCGCTCTAAGGCGTCGCGATCCACTCGGAACGGAATAATCTTGGCGACCGGCACGCCGCTTTCGGTGATGGTTGTCTCTTGGCCGCTCCGCGCTCTTTGGAGCAGTCGCGAGAAATCCCGATCAGCATCAATTGACGTTACTGTTTCCATGGCTTCCTCGCGAGATCGGGGCCAACCAAACAATGAAAAGGCAGCCCAAGCCGTTACCTGTGGAGGGCAGACATCTCGCCCTCCACAGGATCACCATACTACATCTTCGCCTTATCCGTCACGACGTGCGTGTACGCCCCAGCCGGCTCTTTCGTGATCACCGGATCGCTCCCGCCCTTCATCAGCGTACCGACCGTGCGCTTATACGCCGCCTCATCCAGCGAGCCGTCCGATCCCTCGGTCAGCATGTTCACCTCGTCCATCATGGTCGTCTGGTGCGCTTCGGTCTGCGCGCCCGTCGTGTCATTGGCGAGCACGATCTTCACCGCCTCGGCCTTGTTGGCGCGGGCGTAGTCCCAGCCCTTCATCGAGGCCTTGACGAACTTGCCCATGGTCTCGACGAACTTGGCGTCCTTCAGCTTGTCTTCCATGACATAGAGGCCATCCTCGAGCGTGGCGACGCCCTGGTCCTCGTATTTGAACACTACGAGGTCGTCGGCCTTCATGCCGGCTTCCAGCACCTGGTGATACTCATTGTACGTCATGGTCGAGATGCAGTCTGCCTGCTTCTGCAGGATCGGGTCGACGTTGAAACCCTGCTTGAGCACCTTGACGCCGCCGGCCGAGCCGTCGGTCTTCAGGCCAAGCGTGCTCATCCAGCTCAGGAACGGATACTCGTTGCCGAAGAACCAGACGCCGAGCGTCTTGTCCTTGAAGTCGGCCGGCGCCTTGATGCCGGTGTCCTTGCGGCAGGTCAGCATCAGGCCCGAGCGCTTGAACGGCTGGGCGATGTTGACCAGCGGTGCGCCCTTTTCGCGGGCGGCCAGTGCCGCCGGCATCCAGTCGACGATGACATCCGCGCCGCCGCCGGCGATCACCTGCTCGGGGGCGATATCGGGGCCGCCGGCTTTGATCGTGACGTCGAGGCCGGCCTCATTATAGAAGCCCTTGTCCTTGGCGACGAAGTAGCCCGCGAACTGGGCCTGCGCGACCCATTTGAGCTGCAGCGTTACCTTGTCTTCGGCGTGGGCGGACGTAGTGCCGAACGCCAACAGCGCCGTGATGGCGATAGCAAATTTGAATTTCATCAGCATGCTCCGTGACTGTTGAGCGAACGGGGTCAGACCCCTTGTCGCTCGCAAAAGCCCGTCGGGTTTGGGGGACCCTGCCGGGCGACAAGGGGTCTGACCCCATTCTTTCTAACGGGCGCGAAACGACGGGTGCCAGAAGGTCGCCGCGCGCTCGAGTGCTACCAGCAAAGCATAAAACGTCGAGCCGACCAAGGCCGCCACGGCGATCTCGGCCCAGACCATGTCGAGGGCCAAGCGGCCGACCTCGGTAGAGATGCGGAACCCCATGCCGACGGTGGTGGTGGCAAAGAACTGCGCCACAATCGCGCCGATCAGGGCCAGCGTCGAGTTGATCTTGAAGGCGTTGAACAGAAACGGCAGGGCGGCCGGGAGCCTCAGCTTGATCAGGGTCTGAAGGTGGGTCGCCCCATAGGAGCGCATGAGGTCCCTCTCAAGGTGGCCACTTGCCGCCAGCCCGGCCAAGGCATTCACGAGCATGGGAAAGAACGTCATAACCACGATGACGGCGACCATGGACTGCCAGTCCTGGCCGAACCAGCTGACCATGATCGGCGAGATGCCGACCAGAGGCAGCGCGGAGAAGAGATTTCCGATGGGCAGAAAACCGCGACGCAGGAACTCAACGCGATCACAGACAATCGCAACCAGGAACCCGGCCAAGTTGCCAATGATCCAGCCGGGAATCACGGCGCGCACGACCGTCTGCATCAGATCGGCCCCCAGCGTTGGCAGCGCAGCTCCGAGTTTGCCCGCAATGTCGGATGGCGCCGGCAGCACCACGAACGGTACGTTGAAGCCGCGCACCAGGACCTGCCACAAGGCCAGAAGCGTCACGCCAAACAGCACCGGAACAACCAGGTCGCGCAGCCGCGAAGGCCATCCGGCCGCGAGCGTCAGCCGTGAAAGCCATGCGTTGAACGCCCACGCAATGCCCCAAAGGGCGATGATGGCCATCCCGGACAGCACTCTCATGATTGCGCGCCCATCATGCGATTTGTGATGTGCTGGGCACGATTCACGGCCCAGATCAGGAGACATGACAGACACGCGGCGGCGAACAACGCGGCCCAGATCTGCAGGATCTGGCCGTAGTAGCTGCCGGTCAGCATGCGGGCGCCCAGGCCCGCTGCAACGCCTGTCGACAACTCCCCGACAATGGCCCCGACCAGAGCAACCGATATGGCGACCTTCAACGAGGCGAACAGGAAAGGCAGCGAGGCTGGCATGCGCAGCTTCCAAAGCGTTTGCAGCGCGCCCGCATTATACGTGCGCATCAGATCGAGTTGCATGGCCTCGGGACTGGTTAATCCTTTCACCATGCCAATGGCGACGGGGAAGAAGCACAGGAACATTGAGATCACCGCCTTGGGCAACAGGCCGGTAATTCCATAGTTGCCCATGACCGTAACGATCATCGGAGCGATGGCCAGAATCGGGATCGATTGCGAGGCAATGATCCAGGGCATCAGGGATTTGTCGAGCGACCTGACGTGAACGATTCCAATCGCCAGAGCGCAACCGAGCAGGCTGCCCATCGCGAATCCCAGGAGGGTGGGACCGAGAGTTCCCCATACGTGGAAGAGCAGCGAACGCGGCAGGGTCGGATCCGCCAGCACCACGGTTTTCCAAAGTTCCTGCCCGATCTGGTGCGGCACGGGCAGCCTTGGCCGATCCGCCGACCAGGCGATTGCGATGGTGTTGAACCACCCTCCGCCGAGCGCGGCGATCTTACCCTCGGCGACGACGTCGGCCCGCGTGTTCATGGGAATGGCCGCGATATACCAAATGACCAGCAGCACGCCTACCACGGTCGCAACCGGTACGACGCCATCGAACCATCCCGGTGCGGCTTTCTTTGCGACGACCGCGGCCACCTCACTCATCATACGAATGCCCCGCCTTCAACCCTTCTCGCACCCGCGCGGCCACGCGCAAAAACTCCGCACTCTCACGCATCTCCAACCCACGATCCGCCGCAAACCCGCACGGCACGATGTCGATGATCCGCCCGGGACGCGGGCTCATGACGACAATCCGCGTCGAGAGGAACACCGCCTCCGGGATCGAGTGCGTGACGAACACCACGGTCTTCCTGGTCTCGCGCCACAGCCGCAGCAATTGAAGATTGAGATTGTCGCGCACGATCTCGTCCAGGGCGCCGAACGGCTCGTCCATCAGCAGCAGTTTTGGATCGAACGACAGCGCGCGGGCGATGGAGGCGCGCTGCTGCATGCCGCCTGAGAGCTGCCAGGGGTACTTCTTCTCGAAACCGGCGAGGTTCACCAGCTCGAGGTTTTTCCGCGAACGCTCGGCGCGCTCATCAGCCGAAAACCCCATGATCTCCAAGGGCAGCATCACGTTCTTTTCCACCGTCCGCCAGGGATAGAGCGCGGGCGCCTGGAACACGTAGCCGTATTGGCGTTTCAGCCGCGCCTCGTTGGGCGTCAGGCCATTGACCGTGATGGCCCCGGCCGTTGGCTTTTCCAGATCTGCAATCAGCCGCAACAACGTCGTCTTGCCGCAACCGGACGGCCCAATCAGCGAAACGAACTCGCCGTCCGCGATGTTGAGATTGACGTCCTGCAGCGCGTACACCGGACCATCGCCGGTTTGAAACGTCAGCCCGACCCCGTTTGCCTCGATCACCGGGGCAGCGCCGACCCCAGGGCCGGCGTTTGCCGCCGCGGCCGTCCGGGAAACATCGATGGTGGTCGTCAACGGGGCAGCTCCCTGGTCCGGCCCTTCGAGCGGCCAGGCGCCAGTTGTGCGCATCCGCTCGCAAGCGGTCAAGAACTTGGTGTCAGACACTTGTGGCGCCGACGACCTTGTTGAAGTCCCAAACTTTGGTGGGCGCAAAAAGTGTCTGACACCCAGTGACACCCCGTAAACTGCTTGCAGTCATCCTCGGTTCTGGTACCCGTGCAAGCAACAGTGCGCAGCCAGGACGCAACGCAAAATGTCCTCAGACGGCCTCATCGTGCTCGCCGATATCGGCGGCACCAACACGCGCCTCGCGGTCACCCCGACTGACCGGCTCGCCTTGAGCAATTTTCGCGTGTTCTCCAGCCCAGCGTTTCCGGATTTCGAGTCCGTGCTGACGCATTACCTCGCTGAGGAAAAGCTCTCCGGCATCAAAGGCGCGGCTTTGGCTCCGGCGGGCCCGATCGAGGGCGACTGCTTTCAGCTGACCAACTGTCCCTGGTCCATCACGCGGTCGCCAGCGGTCGGCAAGGTGCTGGGCGCCGAGCACGTCCTACTGCTGAATGATTTTGAGGCGGTGGCCTATGGCATCGGCCATCTGCCGGCGAAAGATCTGGTGAAGGTGGGCGGCGGCGTCGCCAAGCCAGGCTGGCCGATGATCGCAGTGGGCCCGGGGACGGGCCTGGGCATGGCCTATATGGTGCCGGTCAAGGGCGGGCGGACCATCATCCAGACCGCCGAGGCGGGCGTCGGCTCGCTGCCGATCCAGACCGCACGGGAGTTGGCCATCGCCCAGCACGGCCTGGCGCCGGGCGCGCGCATCATCACCGAAGCGCTGATCGCGGGCACGGGGATGCTGAAGATCTATAAGGGGATTGGCGCGCTCGACGGGCTCCCGACGCCACTGGCCTCGCCGGCCGCCGTTACGGAAGCGGCGCTCAAGAACAGCGATCCTGTCGCCGTCGCTGCGCTCGACCAATACCTCGTCTGGTTCGGCCGGGTCGCGGGCGACCTCGCCCTGTCGCTGCGCGCCGAAGGCGGGGTCTATCTCGGCGGAGGCATACCGCCGAAAATACTCCCCCGTCTGTTGAGCGGGCCGTTCCGCGCCGCCTTCGACGACAAGCCGCCGCTGGAGCGCATCGCCAAGTCGATTGCCGTACACGTTGTGATTGCCGACAAGCCGGCGATGATCGGCTGCGCAGCGGCCTTCGCCGAGGCGCATCCCGATGTGATGCGGATGGCGTGACGTCTATTCTGCCGCCACCATCGGTTTGCGGTGTACGCCGAGCGGCACGTTGCTCATGCGCGCCTCGAAGCGTTCGAGGCCGTTTGGCGCCGGGCCGCCGTAGGCCCAATCCAGCAGCTCCACCGTATGCACGATCGGCACCTCCAGCGCCGGGATGAGCTGACTGATGCAGCCGATGTTGCCCGAGGCGACGATGTCGGGATTGGCGGCTGCGATGTTGGCGGCCTTGCGGTTGCGCAAGTCGGTCGAAAGCTCCGGCTGCAGAATGTTGTAGGTGCCGGCCGAGCCACAGCAGATGTGAGGTTCGGCGATGCCCGTCACCGAAAATCCCGCCGTACGCAGAATTTTCATCGGCGCGTCGGTCACGCGCTGGCCGTGCTGCAGCGAACACGCGCTCTGGTAGGCGATGCGCAGGGACGACCAGCGTTGCGGCGCACCCAGCTCCAAGCGGCCGAGATACTCGCTGATGTCAGCGGCCATGCTGGAAATCTTCTTGGCCCGCTCGGCAAAGCGAGCATCGCCCGCGAACATATGCCCGTAGTCCTTCACGGTCGTTCCGCAGCCTGACGTATTGACCAGGATCGCGTCCACCGGCCCCATGTCGATGGCCTTTTCCCAGGCCTCGATGTTGCGCTTGGCGAAGCCGCGCGCGTCGTTCTCGTGGCCCATGTGCTGCACCAGCGCCCCGCAGCAGCCCTCGCCCTCGGGCACCACGACTTCGACGCCGGCGCGCGTCAGCAGGCGGATGGTTGCGTCGTTGATCGCAGGACGGAGCACTTTTTGCGCACAGCCGCTGAGCAGTATTACGCGGCGGCGGCGACCGCCGATGGCCGGGAACGTGCCCGGAAACTTGTGCTCCGAACGCCCACCAATCCTCGCCGGCGCCATCCGGAGCATGGCAGCGATCTCGCGGTAACCCAAACGCTGGAACATGCCCGAAAAGCCACGGAACAGCAGAGCAGAGTGCAGCGCCCAGCGGAAGCGCCCCACATACGGAACGGTGCTGCGCAGCATGCGGCGCGCGATGCGGGCGGACAGCGTGCGGGTATGCGTCTCATTCACGACATTGCGCGCGTGATCGACCAGATGCATGTAGTCGACGCCGCTGGGGCAGGTGGTCATGCAGGACAGGCACGACAGGCAGCGGTCGACGTGCGTGGCCACCGCCTCGGTCGCCTTGCCGTCGCCTTCAAGCATGTCCTTGATGAGATAGATTCTTCCACGCGGGCTGTCGCGTTCGTCACCCAGGAGGAGATAGGTCGGGCACGTCGCGGTACAGAACCCGCAGTGCACGCAGCGGCGCAGGATCTCGTCCGCCTCTTTGATGTGCGGGTCGCTGAGCTGTTCGGGCGTAAAATTGGTCTGCATGGCTCGCCCTAAAAGCCCGCGTACATGCGGCCGGGGTTGAGGATGTTGAGCGGATCGAACGCTTTCTTTACGCCATCGCTGAGGCGCTGCACGGCGGCTTCCAGGGGCGGAAACACATCCACGATTTTGCGCACGTTGGGCTCGGCGCGGATCAATGTGGCGTGGCCGCCCAGCGTCGCCACAACGCGGCGAATGTCGTCGGCGCCAGCGTCGCCGGAATCCGTGACTTCCAGCCAAATCAGCCCGCCCGACCAATCGTAGGCTGCCTGACAGGCCCGGTAGCGCGAGATGGATTCGACCAGCCGTGGCCCCATCTTCGGCGCCGTGGAAATGCGCCAGACCGGCGTCGTCGAACCTTGCAGGAAGGAGAGTTGGCGAAGTTCCTCCCAGAACGACAGGGAGCGAAAGTGATCGAGTTCGAGCAATTCGCCGAAGGGAACGAAAAGGTCCTTCAGCCGCTGCGCGCGGTAGGCGACGGCCGGGGAGAAATTCTCGATACGCAGGGCCGTCAGCGTCGTGCCGGCTTCGGCGACGCCCGGCAGGCGCAGTTTCTTGGCGAGACTGGCCTGGATGTGGAACGCGCCCGAGACTTCGAAGGGCGTGGACATGGCCTGGCACAGCACTTCGATGGCGATGGCGTCCGGCTGGCCCAACAGGATCAGCGTGCGGGTTTCTTCTGCCTTCGGAATGGCGCGCAGCGTGAGTTCGGTGAAAATGCCTAGCGTGCCCCACGATCCCGCGAGCGTGCGGCAGAGATCGTAGCCGGTCACGTTTTTCATAACGCGCCCGCCCCATTTGACGATTTCGCCACGTCCGTTCACGCATCGAATGCCCAGGAGATGATCGCGTACGGCGCCGCGCTGGATTCTGCGGGCGCCGGAAATGTTGGTGGCCACCATGCCGCCGACGGTCGCCTGGCCTGCAGGTTCGCCCAGCATGGGGCCGAGATCGACGGGTTCGGCGGCCAGCATCTGATTGTGTTTTGCGAGTTCGGCATCCAGCACGCTCATCAAGGTGCCAGCGCGTGCGGAAATGACCTGCTCGGACGGTTCGCTCAGCGTGATGCCGCGCAGGTTGCGCGTGGTGAGCAGGCCCGATACCTCCATGGGCCGGCCCGCGCGCCGCTTGGAGCCCGCGCCAACGATCTCCAGCGGCCAGCGCGTGCGCGCAGCTTCGGCAATCAGGCCGCTGAGCTCGCGCTCGTCGACCGGTCTTTCAATACTTTGCAGCACCAAAAATCTCTCAGGCGGCCTTGCGCCCCTCCAGAGGGAACACTTTTGACGGGTTCAACAGCCAATGAGGGTCGAACACACTCTTCAACCGCATCTGCTGCTCCAGGTCCACCGCGTTGAACTGCAGGGTCATGAGATCGCGTTTTTCGATGCCGACGCCGTGCTCGCCGGTGAGGCAGCCGCCGACCTCGACGCAGTGTTTGAGGATGTCGGCGCCCGCCTTCTCGACCCGCTCCAGTTCGCCCGGCTTGTTGGCGTTGTACATGATGAGCGGGTGCAAATTACCGTCACCGGCGTGGAAGATGTTGGCCACGACAAAGCCGGCTTCGCTGCAGATTTTTGCTATGACCGCGAGCGTCTGCGGCAGCGTCGAAAGCGGGATGGTGCCGTCCATGCAGACATAGTCCGCGATGCGGCCCACGGCGCCAAAGGCCGATTTGCGGCCTTTCCAGATGGCGGCGCTTTCCTCGGCGCTTTTGCTGATGCGCGTGGTGGTGGGGGCATAGGGGCGAGCGAGATTGTCGATCAGCGTCAGCTGGTGGTCGATCTCGGCCTCCGAGCCCTCGACCTCGATGATCAGCATGGCCTCGGCGTCCATTGGATAGCCGGCATGGGCGAACTCTTCGCAAACCTTGATGGCGGGGCGGTCCATGAACTCGATGGCGACAGGCATGATGCCGGCGCCGATGATGTTGGAGACGCAGGCGCCCGCTGCCTCGCTTGAAGCGAAACCGAGCAAGAGGGGGCGCGCGCCTTCGGCCTTGCGCAGGATACGAACCGTCGCCTCCGTGACGACGCCGAGTTGGCCCTCGGAGCCGACGATCAATCCGAGCAGGTCGTATCCCGGCGCATCCAGATGGGGGCCGCCCAGTTCGACAATGTCGCCATTCATCAGCACCATCTTCACGCCAAGCAGGTTCTGCGTCGTGACGCCATAGCGCAGGCAATGCGCCCCGCCGCTGTTCATGGCGATGTTACCGCCGATGGAGCAGGCGAGTTGGCTGGAGGGGTCGGGGGCGTAGAAGAAGTCGGGCGCGACGGCGTCGGAAATGGCGAGGTTGGTGAGGCCGGCTTCAACGCGTGCAAAGCGGTTGTCGTAGTCGATCTCAAGCACCTTCGACATGCGCGACACGCACAGGACGACAGCATCTTCGGTGGGCAGCGCACCGCCCGCCAGAGAGGTGCCGGCCCCGCGCGGAACCACCTTGAGTTCGTTGGCGTTGCAATAGGCGAGCAGCCGGCTCACTTCTTCGGTGGTGCGCGGCAGCAGCACGGCGAACGGCAGGCACTTGTATGCCGTGAGTGCGTCGGTCTCGAAGGCCCTGCGGGCTTCGATGTGCGATTGCAACGTTCCTGGTCCGGCGATAGCGGCCAGATCCTTCAGAATGTGCTCGCGGTGGCGCAGCACGCTGGCGTTAGGCTCGGGCTGCGAAATCGTGGGCATGGGTCCTGCTGCGGTCACCGGATCAAGGGTTGAGCTTAGCACGGGACATCGATTTGAGAACAAGATCCGGATCAGGGCGGCGGAGGCGGCCCCGGCTCGCGGCCATCGTCCAGGAATGCCGCCATCCGGCGCAGCATGCGCTCCAGGCCTGCGCGTTCTGGGTCGGTCAATTTTTCGACCAACTGGCTGGTCGCCGATGCCGTGCCGCCGCGCAGTGCGCGTTCCGCGTCGGCCAGTTTCACCAGAGTGGCTTCCAGCTTTGCCCGCTCAAAGGGAGATGCCCGCAAGGCGTAGGCCAAGTCGCTGCGGGCGGCCTTTACGGCAGGTAACAGAGCGGCTTGCACCTTTCGTTGCTCGTCAACCAGCCCTTTCAGCGCTTCGCGGCGGTCGGACGGCAAGTCGCCGACGAATCTCCCGATTGGGCCGGCTGGTCCGTTCATCGCCGGACCGCCAAATCGTCCGGGATGGTGCCGCCAACCCCAAGCGCCGCCGAGCGCAAATCCTGCAACAAGAAGGTTGAGCGAGAGCGATGCAACCAGCGCCGGCACCAGCCACTTTCGCAGTCTTGAGCTTTCAGCCGCCGGAGGTGGCGAAACGTCGGTCATAGAATGTCACCGTATTGCGAGAAGTCTTCGACGGCTGTACTGACGGCCTGATCGGCCGACAGCCAGGCGACCTCTTGCAGAGCCTGAGGCGCCCAACCATTGAACCCGGCGTAGACGCCAATCAGCAGCGACGCCGCCATGGCGGCAATGGCCGGCCAGCGCGATCGCTGCATGGCGCGTTTTGGCGGCGGTTGCGCGACCGCCCGGGCGGGGGCGGCGGGCGATTGCGACGCCAAGGTCGCGCCGGCGACAATCTTGTCCGTCAGCGATCCGATCCGATTTGCTGGGGTATTGGGCGCTCGCTTCAAGACCTCATCAAACGCTCTTGCTTCGGCCAGCATGGCGCGCGCAGTTGGACTGGTGGCTGCAAACGTTGGCAGTGCCCGAGCCTCATCGGCCGGCCAGCGTGCGACGTTTGCGCCATGCACATCCAAAAGGTGCTGCAATCGCTCAAGGGTCATCATGTCGTTCGCCATCGTCTTCTCTCAACCTACCGCGCCATCGTCGCCCGTGGGCAACAAGGCGCGCCATTCATCCGCCAACTCCGCGCGGAGGGCTCTTCGCCCGCGCGCCAGCAAGGATTCCACCGCTTCGGCCGATATCTCAAGGATTTCTCCGGCTTCGGCCATGCTCAGTTCCTCGTAGTGGCACAAAACCAACGCTGCCCGCTGCCGGTCTGGGAGTGCCTGAAGCGCGGCGTCGACCCGTGCTGTCAAATCCCGCTCAACGAGCCCGCGCTGCTGCTGCGGGGCGACAGACAGGACCTCCAGCGCATCGGGATCTTCCTTGCGGCGGCCGCGCAGACGGTCCAGCGCGAGGTTGCTGGTGACGCGATAGAGCCAGCCGCCGAGCCCCGCATCGCCAACCTCGACTTTGGACGCATTGCGCCACAGCCGCAGCGCCACTTCCTGCGCCACGTCCTCGGCCTCGGCGTCGTTGCCGAGCAGGCGACGGGCGACGCTCAGCATGCGCGGCAGATGGCGCTCGACCAGCCTGCGAAACGCCGGTTGATGGCCCGCCCGCACGTCGGCCAGCAGCTCCCGGTCGGCCGGCTCGGGGAGCGCGGCGCTCTTGACGACGGTCAATCGCACCCTGTCCCGATCCCTCTGCCGTTCCAGCCCGCTCGGTTGCGGCGGCTGTTCCGTTGCCGATTGCGCCACGCGTCCCAAGCTCCGCCCTCGCAGGTTCTATGAGGAAGAACGGACCGGGCGGCGGGTTTCCGTCGCGTCATATTATCAGCGCGTCGAAAAGTTTCCGGACCTCGGCCTGACGCTCCCGCAACGTCAGTTCCAACCGCGCAAAGTCGGGCGCGTCGCCAGCCCGGCACAGGAGTTGGGCGAGGCCGGCCGAGGCGCTTGCGGGATTGCACGGCCCGTCGAGGCAGAGTCGCAGGATTTGCGACAGGGACTGGTAGAGCCGTGCGGCCGGCACGAGTATGGCCGCGTCTTCGGGACTGACCAGTCCAAGTTCCAGGAGATTTCGCAAGGCTAACAGAGTGTTCTGATGCAGAATGCTCGGATGGCTGGCGGCATGCTTGAGTTGCAGAAACTGCACCAAAAACTCGATGTCGACCATGCCGCCGGGGGCAAGTTTCAGATCCCACGCTCCCGAAGCGCCTTTTTCGCTGACGATGCGCTTACGCATATCCCTGACGTCTTCGGCCAGCTTGCGAGCATCGCGGATGCCCGCCAGTACGGTTTGAATTTCGGTCGTCAACCGGCTGCGGAATGCCGGCGGTCCCGTCAGCACGCGCGCGCGAGTGAGCGCCATGTGCTCCCAGGTCCAGGCCGAATTGTGCTGGTAATCGACGAAGCCTTGGATGTGGCTGGCGACGGCGCCCTTGGTGCCCGAAGGCCGCAGCCGCATATCGACTTCATAGAGCCGCCCCTCCGCCATCGGCGCCGATAATGCTGCGATCAGTCGTTGCGTCAGGCGGCCGTAGTACAGCGACGACGCCAGTGGTTTCAGCCCATCGGACGCCGTGACCTCGTCAGGAAAGTCGTAGACCACGATCAAGTCGAGATCGGAATTGGCGGCCATTTCCTCGCCGCCCAGCTTGCCCATGGCGATGACGGCGGCCGCGCCCCCGGGCACGCGGCCATGCTGGCGCGTGAGTTCAGCCTCCACCTCATCCTGCAGCGCCCCGATCATCGTCTCGGCGAGCCGCGCGTAGGCGCCGCCCGCCCGGTCGGCCGAGATGGTGCCGGTCAAAACGCGCACGCCGATGAGGAACGCCTGCTCGTTGCCGATGATGCGGGCGCGATCGAGGCGGTCGGAATAATCCGACCCGAGCGCAAGTGCGCCGCGAATGCGCTGATCGAGATCTTTTGGCGAGGGTTCGCTGCCGAAGAAGCCGGGATCGAGCACGGCATCCAGCACGCGAGATCGGCGGCTGAGGATGTGCGCCAGGCGCGGGGCCGAGCCGAGGATGTCGGCGAGCAGGCGCAGCAAGCTGGGATTGGTGTGGAGGAGGGAGAACAGCTGGACGCCAGCAGGAAGCTCAGCCAGGAAGCGGTCGAAGGCGAGCAGCGTCGCGTTGGGATCGGCTGTGGTGCCCAGCACTTCCAGCACGACGGGCTGCAACTCGGTCAGCCGTTCGCGGGCGCGCGCGCTGCGCATGGCGAGATAGCGGCCGAAGTGCCAGTCTTTGACCATTTTCAGTGCGGCTACTGGGTCGCTGTAGCCCATAGCGCGCAAGGTTTCGAGAGTCGCGGGATCGGGCTCATCGCCGACGAACACGAGGTTGCCTTTGCCGAGGGTCAACTCGGGTTTGCTCTCGAACAGCTGGGCGTAGTGGCGCTGTACAGCCATCAGCTCTTCGCGCAGCCGGTTACTGAAACTGGCGACGTCGGAAAAGCCACTGAGAGTTGCTATGGCGAGCAATGACTGTTCGTCGCGCGGCAATACTTGCGTCTGCTCGTCTTCGATCATCTGCAGGCGGTGTTCCACCATGCGCAGGAACGCGTAGCAGCGGGCAAGTTCGCTCGCCGCCGCAGCGGAAATCCAATTGCGCGCGGCCAGACGATTGAGCGTTTCGACCGTGCCCGCACTGCGCAAGTCGCGCTGCCGGCCGCCGGCGATGAGCTGCTGTGTCTGGGCGAAAAACTCGATCTCGCGGATGCCGCCGCGTCCAACTTTGATGTTGTGGCCGGCCACTCCGATCTCGCCAAAACCCTTGAAGGCGTGGATCTGCCGCTTCATGGCGTGAATGTCGGCGATGGCGGCATAGTCGAGATACTTGCGCCAGATATAGGGGGCGAGTTCGGTGAGAAATTCTTTGCCGGCCTCGATGTCGCCAGCGACAGCGCGCGCCTTGATGAAGGCGGCGCGCTCCCAGTTCTGGCCGTAGCTTTCGTAATAATGCAACGCCGCGACGGTCGAGAGAGCGATGGCGGTCGCGCCGGGATCGGGGCGCAACCGGAGATCGACGCGGAACACATAGCCGTCGGACGTTCGCTCCTGCATCAGGCGCACAAGATCGCGCGTCAGGCGCACAAAGAACGATTGCGGTTCGAGGCCGGGACGCAAGCGAAGCCGGTCGGGATCGTAGAAAACGATCAGATCGACATCGCTGGAGTAGTTGAGTTCGCGCGCCCCGTGTTTGCCCATGCCCAGAACAATGTAACCCGCGCCAAAACTTGCCCGATCCGCTTCGGATGGGGAGACATCTCCCGCCGCAGTCGCCCGGGAAAACAAGAAATCGACCGCGAGGCCGATGGTGAGGTCGGCCGCCTGGCTCAAGGCCTCGGTGACCTCGGCGACGGTCCAGATGCCGGCCAGGTCGGCCAGCGCAATCAGCAGCGCAATTTCCGACTTGTATCGGCGCAGGTGCATCATGGCGTCCGGCAAAGATGCGGCCTTGCTCATCAAACCACCGAGCCGCTCGCGGGCGAACTGCAACGAGGTTTCGGGCGAGGCAACCAACAGCCGTTCCAGGCGCACCGGCTCGGCAAGCATCAAACGAGCGAGGTATGGCGAGGCCGCAACCACCGCCGAGAGGAGCTGGAACACGTCGGGATCGGCGAGCAACGTCCGCAGTTCTGGCAATTCAGGTTCGGTCGCCGCAGCGCTAAGATCGGCCATTACGCGAGCAGCGCGCGGCTCATCACAGATCGTCAGCCGCGTCTTTATGCGGCGCGACAAAGGCAGTTCGGGCAGGATTTCGCGGTCAAGATCAGGCACGCGCGTCCTCAAGGTTGCGGCCAGCCGAAGAGGCGACCGCATCCTGGGCGACGGCGAGGGGGAGCGCAACAATGACGCGCAGGCCGGGGTGGTTGTCCTCCAGCCGCACCGAGCCGCCGTGCAGCCGCGCGACAGCGGCGACCAGGCTGAGGCCAAGACCACTGCCCGGCGCCGATCGGCTCGCCTCCAGCCGCACAAAGCGTTTTAGCGCGCGATCCCGGTCAGCTTCGGCGATGCCGGGGCCATGATCAGCGATGCACACTTCGGCATGGCCGGAGGCGGCGCGGACGCTCAGTTCGACGCGCGCCGGCGCTCCGTTCGCGCCATATTTCAGGGCGTTGTCGATCAAGTTGGTGACAGCTTGGCCGAGCAGTTGTCGATCGGCCAGAACATGCAGGCCCGCAGTGACGTCGACATGCAGCTCCGCCCCCTGCTCATCGGCCAGCGGTTCATAGAGCTCGGCCGCGTCGGCGACGAGTTGCCCAAGATCGATGCTGCTGCGCTCGCCAACCGTTCCGGCCTCCAGCCGGGCCAGGCTGAGCATAGCGTTGAAGGTTTTGATCAGGTCGTCTGTGTCTTCAATGGATTTGGCGACCGTCTCGCGCGGCACCCCACCGCCCTTGGCCTCACGCAACCCAGATTCCAGGCGCGCCCGCAGCCGACTCAGCGGCGTGCGCAGATCGTGAGCGATGTTGTCGCTGACCTCGCGCATCGCCGTCATTAGCTGCTCGATGCGCTCCAGCATGCCATTGAGGCTTTGGCCAAGGCGATCCAGTTCGTCGCCGGCGCCCGTCACGGGCACGCGTTGCGACAGATCGCCGGCCATGATGGTTTCGGAGGTGGCTCGCATTCCCTCAATGCGGCCAAGGATGCCGCGGCTAGCGAGCAGGCCGCCGCCTAAGCCCAGCGCCGCGATGGCGGCCAGCCCCCAGAGCAGGATGCGGCGAACGGTATCGGTGAACTCGCGCTGATCCTCGATGTCACGGCCGACCACCAGCGAGAACCCACCGGGCACGGCGATTGCGACGCCGACGGCGTTTCGCTCGGCGCCCGCCGCGCTGGACCGGACGTAGTGGAAGGCTCCGCCCCCGGCATCGCTCGGCAACTCGGAAGGAAAGCCGCTCAGATTGCCCGAAAGTTTTGCCCCCTCGGCCGAGCCCAAGTAATAGAGGCCGTTCCCGGCGTTGGCCGAGCGTTCGCTGACGACACGGTCAAGCAGCTTGATGCCGCCAAGTTCGAACTGTTCGCGCAGGCCCTTCACCTCGGAGGCGAGCGTCTGCACCACCTGGCGGGTCAGGAGATCATTGGTCTGCCAGTAGATGTAGCCAATGACGCCAGCCGCAGCCAAAATGAACAGCAGGCAATAGGCCAGCAGCCAGCGGAACGTGGACGTTGAGAGAAGTTTAGCGAGCCGCGTCACTGATCATGTATCCGGCGCCCCGCACAGTGTGCAGCAAAGGTTGCGCGAAGGACTTGTCGATTTTTCCACGCAAGCGGGAGATGTGGACATCGATAACGTTGGTTTGCGGATCGAAGTGATAATCCCAGACATGCTCCAGCAGCATGGTGCGCGTCACCACCTGGCCAGCGTGCTTCATGAGATATTCCAGCAGGCGGAATTCTCGCGGCTGGAGGACGATGGCCTCGCCCGCGCGCATGACGCGGTGCGACAGGCGATCCAGCACCAGATCGCTGACGGTATAGGACGTGACCGCCGCTTCTCCGGGGCTGGCGCGCCGCAACAGCGCTTCGATGCGCGCCAGAAGTTCGCTGTAGGAATAGGGTTTTGTCAGATAGTCGTCGCCGCCGGCCTTGAGGCCTTTCACGCGGTCGTCGACTTCGCTGAGCGCCGACAGAATCAAGACCGGCGTCTTGTCGCCCGCCTTGCGCAAGGTCTCGATGACGCTCAGGCCCTCGCGTTTAGGCAGCATACGGTCGATAATCAAGACGTCGAAACGCGCCTCGCTGGCGACCGCCAAACCGGTCTCGCCGTCGGCGGCATGTTCGGCCGCGTGGCCACTTTCTTTCAGCGCCTTGCACAGAAAGCCAGCAGCCTCGCGGTCATCCTCGATCAGCAGCACACGCATGGGCGCGTCAGCCCTTGGCCAGTTTCAGCGGAACGAACTGATCCTGATCCCCTTGGCGCAGATGCATCAGTACGGCTTTGCGGCCCTGTTTCTTAGCCTCGTCAACGCCGCTCAGCACGTCGCTGGGCGAAGTCACTTTATTGCCTCCGACCTCGATGATGATGTCGCCCTCTTTCAGGCCCTTGTCGGCGGCTTCCGATCCCTTGGCGACCTTGGTGATCAGCACGCCTTCCTGATCGTCCTTGCCAAGAACGCTTGCTGGAGCCAGGGAGAGGCCAAGTTCGCCAAGATCCTTGGTTTCAGGACTTGCCTTTGGTTCTTCCTTGGCCTTGTCCGGCTTGTCGCTTTCCAAACTGGCCAACTTCTTTTCGTCCGGGAACTGACCGAGCGTGATCGAGACGTCGCGCTCTTTGCCATCGCGGAAGACCGTGAGGGCAGTAACCGCCTTGGGCGACAGATCGGCGATCATGCGCGCAAGACCGCGGCTGTCGTCGACACGCTTGCCATTGACCGAAAGGACGGCATCGCCGACTTTCAACTCGCTGCCGTCGGCAGGGCCCTTCTCGGTGATCTTGGTGATCAGTGCTCCGTGAGCATCTTTCAGGCCGATGCTGCTGGCGATATCGGCGTTGACGTTCTGAATGTGCACGCCAAGCCAACCGCGGCTGACCGAGCCGCTGTCTTTGAGGCCGGCGACGACGCGCTGCACCAATTCGCTCGGAATGTCGAAGGCGATGCCGACGCTACCGCCCGAGGGGCTGTAGATGGCCGAGTTCACGCCGATGACTTCGCCATCGAGATTGAAGGTTGGGCCGCCGGAATTGCCTTTGTTTACGGACGCGTCGATCTGCAGGAAGTCGTAGGGACCAGAGTTGATGTCTCGCCCACGCGCCGAAACGATGCCGGCCGTGACGGTGCCGCCGAGGCCGAACGGATTGCCGATGGCAATCACCCAGTCGCCGACGCGCACCGGTTTGGTCGCGAATTTCAGCGCCGTGAACTTCTTGTCGGTTTTCAGCTTGATCAGCGCAAGATCGGTACGCGGATCGGTTCCGATCAGTGTCGCTTCGATGCGCTCGTTCTCATCAAAACTGACTTCGATCTTGGTGGCGTCCTCAACCACGTGATTGTTGGTGACGATATAGCCGTCTTCGGTGATAACGAAGCCGGAACCTTGCGCCTTCAACTCAGGAGCGGGGCCGTCGCCGCCCTTATCGTTCTTCTTGAATTTCTTGAAGAACTGATTGAGTGGATTGTCATCGGGAAGATCAGGAAAATTGTTTGGTTTGTCGCCCGCGCTGGGTCCGGCATCGCCTTTGCCGGTGATGTAGATGCTGACGACCGATCCTTTCACCTTGTCGACGATGTCGGCAAAGGTGAGTGGAGCGCCGGGAATGGGGGCGACGGTGGTTTCGGCATGTGCGGGCCGGAAAGTGGCGAGCGCCAACAGCGCGGTCACGGTCAGCAAAGCGCCGGTCACCAGCGCTTTCAATCGGCGAGAGCGCTGATCGGGCGTCGGGCGAGCAATCGTCAGAACACGGGAATTGCGATATGCAGGCATAGATTGTGCCTCGCTCCATTGGCGCATCGGGGGCAGATTGGAGCGATCAGCCTAAAGAGCAACGTGCCTGCCGAACACTCGTTGCCAGCATTGTGCCTCAGAGTAGCGGCAGTTCCCCGTTAAACTTTTGTAATAAGGCCAATCTCGTCGTCAGTTGGTCGCCGCAGCCTTGCCGTCGCGCCAGACGCCTCTGTCTTTCAGGGCTTTGGCGACCTCGGGCGGCATGTATTTCTCGTCGTGCTTGGCGAGCACGCTGTCGGCCGCAAATACGCCATTGGCGCTGACGGAGCCCTCGGCGATCACGCCCTGGCCTTCGCGGAACAGATCGGGCAACAGGCCCTGATAGTTCACTTTCAAAGTCTTGACTGTATCGGTCACGACGAACTCGACATGGGCGTCGTCCAGTTTCTTGACGCTGCCCTTCTCGACCAGGCCGCCGATACGCACGCGCTTGCCTGCCGCGACATGCTTTTCAATGAGGTCGCTAGGAGAATAGAAGAACACGATGGTGTCGCTGAGCGCGAACAGAACCAGCGTGGTCGCAATGCCGAGGCCGCCCAAGGCGGCCGCGATCAGGGCCGTGCGCTTTTGTTTTCGCGTCAAAACACCACTCCTGGGATCGGCGGGCCGGAAAACAGAAAAACGCCGCGAGAGCGTTTTCTCCCACGGCGTCTTATCTCAATTCAGGCGCAACTGCGATGACAAGCGTCCTGCTCAGCTAACGCCGCGCCAAGTGCCATCGGCATTGCGGCAGGCCGTGCCGCGCATGGTCTGCGGCTTGGCGTCGATATAAATTGTGTGGGTGTAGTCGCGGCAATCCTGCGACGCGCGCTTGTACGGTTTGCCAGGGACGACCATGCCATAATGGCCCGAGTCGGGATTGCGCCAGGGCTGGGCTACGCCCGAATTGCCGCGCTCCAGCGCCGCCAACTCGGCCTCTTGCGCCACCCGGCGATCATTGTCGTCGAGCGACTTGCCGATTTCGCTGCCGACGATGCCGCCGACCACCGCGCCCAGCGCCGTCGCCAGCACTTTGCCGTCGCCGCCGCCGAACTGATTGCCGATGACGCCGCCCGCCAGCGCGCCGACGCCGAGACCAGCATCTTGCTTGGTCAGGCCGCCGGGGCCGCAGGCGCCCAAGGCGAACGACACGGCGAGCACACTTGCCAGAGCCGGAAATTTCATAGGCTGAGCCCCCTTCGATGAATTCTGTCAGTCAACCCGGCGGCGAAGTGCGCACGAAGTTGCATAGTCCCTTGATACTCTGATCTATCTTGCGTGATTCGGGCAGAATTTCGACCCAATTCTGCTCGCGCCGAGATCATGCACGGTTTGCGCTAGGCCACGGGCAGCCGCAGCCGCGCCTGCAAACCGCCGAGCGGCGAGCGCTCCAGCTCGAACTGCCCTTTGTAGAGGCTCGTCAGTTCGGTAACGATCGATAGTCCCAGGCCCGAACCCGGTTTGGTTTCGTCCAGCCGCTTGCCGCGCTGCCGGGCTTCGATTCGGTCGGCGTCGCTCAAGCCTGGCCCGTCGTCGTCGACTTGCAAGAGCAGCACATCCGGCGTGCCGCGCTTGCCTGCGATCCGCGTGGCTTTCAGCTCTACCTTGGACTTGGCCCACTTGCAGGCATTGTCCGAAAGGTTCCCGAGCATCTCTTCGAGGTCTTGCTTTTCGCCCTGAAAATTCAGTTTCTCGTCGCAGTGGCCGCTGAGTTGTATCCCCTTGTCGGCGTGAATTTTTGTCAGCACGCGCACCATGGCGTCGACCACGGGCTTGACCTCGGTGACGCTGCCGAGCGTCCCCGTGCGGGCCACCATGCGCGCGCGATCAAGATGGTGCTGCACCTGATCGCGCATGATGCCGACCTGCTCGCTGACTTTGCGGGCCAGCGGGGTCTTGTCGCCACGCACCTCGTTGGTGAGCACGCTGAGTGGCGTTTTCAGCGCATGGGCCAGATTGCCGACATGCGTGCGCGCGCGCTCGACGACTTCGTGGTTGGAGGTGATGAGCGCGTTCAACTCGCGCTGCAGGGGGAGGATTTCTTCGGGAAGATCGCCCTCCAGTCGCATGGCTTTGCCTGAACGGATGTCGCCCAGGCCGCGTTCGATGGCGCGCAGCGGGCGGAGGCCGTAACGAACCTGGAACAAGGTCGCGAACACCAGCCCCATCCCCAGCAACGACAGCGCCAACGTCAACGTGCTGCCGAAGCGCCGCAGCGTAACATCGGTCTCTGAGAGATTGCCGGTGACAATGTAGCGGTAGCGCCGGGCGTCCTTACCCTCTCCAAACGTGATCACCTTGGAGAACATGCGTATGCGCTCGCCCTGGGGGCCGGCGCCATCGGCTGCCATATAAGGATTGCCAGGCGACACGGCGGCCGAAGCGGCTGGAAAGACGAGCTGTTCACCCTGCAGCGAAGCCGACGTCAGAACTTTTGCGCTGGCGGCCGATGCATGCTCGGGCGCGATTTGCCAGTACCACCCCGAAAGCCGCACATTGTACGAGGGATCGCCGAAAGCCGTGGCGGTCGGTTCGGTCGGCGCCGTGGTTCCTGGATTGACGCTCAGCGTCACCAATGCCCACCAGGCCGTATCGAGGCGGAGGTCAAAAACCCGCTCGATATCCTGCCGGTAGTTGGACTGCAATATGTATCCCGCCAGCGGCAGCACCAGCATGGTCCAGAGCGCGGAGGCCGCGAACAGCCGGAAGGCAAGCGAGTTAAGCCGCATCCTCGCCCTGCGAGAGGCAATAACCCAGGCCCCGGATGGTGCGGATCATGTCGGTCGGGATCTTTTTGCGCAGGCGGCCGATGAAGACCTCGATGGTGTTCGAGTCGCGGTCAAAATCCTGGTCGTACATATGCTCGACCAGTTCGGTGCGCGAGACCACCTTGTCCTTGTGGTGCATGAGATACGACATGAGGCGATATTCGTGCGAGGTCAGCTTGATGGGCGACCCTTCGTAGGTCACACGCGCCATTTTGGTGTCGAGCAGCAGCGGCCCGCACTCTATCTCAGCGCTGGCGTGTCCGGCCGAGCGGCGCACCAGGGCGCGCAAGCGGGCCAGCAGCTCTTCCATGTTGAACGGCTTGGTCAGGTAATCGTCGGCTCCGGCGTCCATACCGGCGACCTTCTCGTTCCAACGGTCGCGCGCCGTAAGAATGATGACTGGCATCTTGTGCCCGTCCGAGCGCCATTGCTTCAGGATGCTGATGCCATCGCGCTTGGGTAGCCCGATATCCAGCACCACCGCGTCGTAGGGCTCGGTATCGCCAAGAAAATGGCCATCCTCGCCGTCCTTGGCGGAATCGATGGCGTAGCCGGCTTCGCCAAGCGCGGTCATGAGCTGGCGGTTCAGATCGGGATCGTCTTCAACCACGAGCAATCGCACGGGGACCACTTTCAGTTGGCTGGACCTGATTGAGTATAGGTCCAGCCGTCGCTCTGCGCTACTGCGGAAATGGCGTTTTGGCATCAACGGCTTGCGTCACCACCTGTCCATTGCCGTTCAGGTAAACAAGCTCATATTGATAGGCGCCGCCGTTCTGGCAGAGGCTCACCTTGACGATTTTGCCGTCAATTTTGTCCTGAGCCTGCTTTTGCACCTCTTTGGCCAGTGTCAGGCCATTGGCCTTCGCCGTGGCCGCCATTTCCGACCAGTTTTCGGTGCAGGCCTCGCCGGCATGGGCCGCAAGCGGGACGGACACCGCGAGCAGCAGGGCCAGCGGCAGGGCAAATCGGAGGAGGGACCGGGTGATCATCATGCGTTGGACTTTATCCACGCAGGACTGAACCGGGAATGAACGATTTCTGGGCGCTGCAAACGACGAAAACCCCTGGCGCCCCGCCGCAGCGAGGAGCCAGGGGCCTTAGGTCAAAGTACTGGAACGGCGATCAGATCCTGATCGACATCACGGTCTGCTGCAGCGGCGCGCTGGCCCGGAACCGGCCCACGATGGCCATGAGGGTGCCGAGCAGCCCACCGAGCGCCTGCAGAATATGCGTCACCTGATCGCCGAAATTGGCGATCAGCGTCCCGCTCACATTCAGTCCGATGAACGGGCCGATGATGGGTAGGACAGTCGTGAGGGCCGTGACGAGCGTGCCCCAGACGGTGAGCGATTGGGCCCACCATTTCGGTTCGTTGACGATCATGGGAGTCTCCTTTGGGTCGTGGACTGAAGAAACGGTTCCGGCGACCGCTTTTGCGGTGCGCAGGGTTGCATCGACACGGGCGAGCCAGCCCCGGCCGAAACGGGCGAAAATCGGCAGCCGCCGGTAGGCCGCGCGGCGCACATCGGCGTAGCGTTCGATCAGCGCGATCTCGCCCGCCGCCCGTACCGCCGTCAGCGTGGCGGGGCCGATCTCGCCATCGATGGTGGTTTGCGCCGCCTCTTGCAGCATGCGCGCCGCCCGCCCGATCCCGTGATTGACGGCAGCATCGAAATGCATGACTGCGGGCGCGGCTGGCAGATCGGGACAGCGGGCCGGACCCCAATAGCGGTCGCGATAGATCGTCCGCACCGTCTCGTGGCTGATCAATTTGAGGTCGGCTTCGAGCGCCGTCCGGTTCGCGTCGCCGAGCGATACGCCCCGATAGCGCGCGTAGTCGCCAATCGTGATGCCGAAATTGGTCGCCCCGCCGGGATCGGCCGGATCGTTCGACCAGCCGCCTTCCATCGCCAGCACATGCGCCAGCGCCTGCTCGAACAGTGGGCGGACGATCGCCGGCTTGGGCCAGCGATAGCCCAGGAGCCGGGACGCCGGCAGCGTTGCCATCCGCACACTGTTCGATTGGTTGCCGCCGAGCACCTGGATGCCGTCCGGCGTCGCGGCGACAAAAAATCCGACGTGGCCGAATGTCGGATCGCCACTCCGTTCGAAAACGGCAACGCAACCGGGCGCCGGCTGGCCCAAGTGTTCGCCCCAACTCAGATAAGAGCGAGCCAACAGCGAGCGCGTGCTTTTCACGCCCGCACGCTCCAGGCACGATCCCACAAACGCCGCGCACCACGCGACTTCGTCGTGGCCGACCTCGGGGTGCCCGACATCGCGGTAGTAGGCGAGCACGCGCGGATTGTCCGCCGTCCCCGCAATTTCCGCCTGCCCGAGATCGCTGCGGGCAAGCGCCATCCATGCCGGTTCATTGGTCATCAGTTCATCCTGCCAAACTCAGGTTTTGATTTGCGCTCAGTTGCGTAGGGGCGACGCGTGGGTCGCCCTCTATCGGCACGGCGCGCTGCACGAGGGCGACCCACGGGTCGCCCCTACGCCATGAGCCATGGCGCTACTCGAAGTACCCCTTCACGGCGACGCCGCCGCGGATCACCTGGGACGCAGTGGCGGTCGCCACCGGCATGCGCAGGATGATGTGCAGAAACGCGCCGGGTTCGACCACCAGCGGCCCTTGCGAAAAATCCACGCTGATCGCGCGATCCGCGCGCGCGCCGATCGCGGCGCCAATCGGGAGACTCTGGGCGCCGAGGAATTTCTTGTGCGGCGCGCGCGTCGTGGTGGTGCTGACGGCGTCGGTGGTTGCGAGACTTACGGCGTTGGCCCCAATGCCCAGGTACCAGGTCAGCAGCGTTGGCGTGGTGGCCACGGCCGCGCCGGTGTTGAATGTGTCGATCTCGATCCCGGTGACGACCATGTTCCGGCCGGGCTGAGTGGTTGCAGGCACGGGGACTTGATAGGCGAACAGCGCATAATCTGTTTCCGCTCCGGCCACGGCGGCGAACTGGAAATTTCCTCCCGGTACAGCGTACCCGGCCGTTGTGTTCGCCAGCACCGCCGACGTGGGCGCCGTCGAGTTGACGATGCTGTCGAGCTGCGCCACCGCCGCGCCATCGGGCGCCGACGCCAGATGATCGCCCAACCCCGCGCGCGCCGCCGGCCAGGAGCGCGCAAACGCGCCATCGCCCAAGGTCACGGCCCAGCGCGCGATATTGAGTTTTTGCGCACCGACCGTAGCGGCCGCGTTGAACCAGCGTGCGAACAGATAGCCCGACTGGTTCTGCGCCATGCCGCCGACCGTGTTGGCGCTGGAACGCTGCACTTGGCCGATATAGAGACCGTCGAAATAAAGCTCGATGCGGTCGCCATGCACGACGATCTCGGCGTGATAAACGCGCCCGGCTGTCCAGGCGACGCTGGCCGGCAACGTAATCGCTCCCGATGTCGTCAGAGTTCCGTTGTAGTTGCTGACCAGCTGCAACGCGCCCGCCGTATCGATCAGCATATAGACGCCATCGGACGGCGCGTTGGCCACTGCCGTTCCCGGAATGCCGAGGCCAATCTCAATGACGTTCTGGGCTTGCGGGACCAGGGCCAGCGAAAACCAGAAGTCGATGGTCACCGGGAAGTTGCCGAGCACCGGAAAGGTGCGATGGGTACGGCAGATCTGACCGGAAGTCGCCGTTGTCAGCGCCGTGGCGTTGAAGGTCAGGAAACCGCCGCCCACGGACAACGCTGTCGCGGACGCGATGTTGAAATACTTGCGCAGGTTGAACACGCTGTGATGGAAGGTATCGTCCCACAGCAGTGAATCCTGACCGATGCCGAGCCGCTTTTCCGGGCTGACATAGATCAAGCGGCGCAGCGCCGGCAGGCCTGCGGCGCCATCGTGGTTCTCGCCGACAAGGTTCGCATACCCCGCATTTGCCAGCACTTTCGATAGCGCGACGGCAAGCTCGGAACTGGCGTTGACGTCGGCGGTATTGGTGCCGGCGGCGTTTTGCAATGTGGCCATGAGTTCTCATCCTATCAGGTAACTGACCTTGAATTTTCCGCTGACGCGGCCGGTCAGGCAGGCCGCATGGAGGGTGAAAGTTCCTGCACCCGGCACGGCGCGCAGGTGCAGGTAGTCCATCTCGTTTTCGTCGGCGGAGCGGCCGGTCGCGGCCTTGCCGGACTGCGTCGCGACGATTTTCGTGGCTGCCGTGACGGCGGCGTTCGTTATGGTGAAGCGCTTCTCCCGCACGGCCGAGGCGCCGAAATCGATCTCGACCTCACCGATGCCGGACGCGCGCGTGTCGACATACTGTTTGGTGGCGATGCCGAGCGCGGCTGTCGGATCCGCAAAGACGACGCCAAGCCCTGTCGCGCGGTCGAGCTTCAGCGCTTCCTTGAAGGTGCTGCCGTCCGCGCTCACTTTGAGATGAAAATCGTCATCGCCGGCCAGGCCAAGCTCGGCGCGGCCGGAGAAACCATCCTGATACAGAAGGCTTGCCGTATCGGTCGCGGCGGCCTTGTTGATTTTCAGCTGGTGGCCGTTACCGACATTATCGAACAACGTCGCCGCGCTTCTGACAGCCAGCTTGTTGGTGGCGTCGGCGGTCGTGTTGACGCCGAGCAGGGTGAGGTTCTGCAGCACACTGAGCGCCGATCCCCAGGCGCCGCCGCTGAAGATGAGAAGCGCACTCTCGGCCACGACCCAGACCGACCAGCCGGTGCGCGGCGTATAGTACGCCCACGCGCCATCCTGATACGCCGCAATTTTTGTCACCTGCGCGGCCCAAACGCCCGTCGCCCCCGCCGGCACGATGTAGCGATCGCCGTCCGCGGGCGTGACCGGCGGCGCCGTGACGACGCGGCTGAGCACCGCCGACTGCACAAGCGCGTCAAGCACACGCAGCGCATCGTTGTGCGTGACGTGTTTTTGCGCCTGCGCCGCATCCAGATAGGGCAGAGTGAGATTGGGGCTGTTGGCCATTTGGGCACCCGATTGGTCTTTGGTTCGTTTCTTTTCTGAGCAGATGGCCGCACTTTTTTTCCTCTCCCCCTGCTTAGGGGGAGAGGAGACCGCGTCTCGCAGCCGCCTTTTCGCGGCAAGAGCCACGCGGTCGGTGAGGGGCAGCAACACGCGCTGAACCTGGTGCCACCTGTACGGAGCAAGCGGCTGCCCCTCACCTGTCGCTATGTCCTCGGCTTACGCCTCGGGCGACATCCTCTCCCCCAAAAATGGGGGAGAGGAGAAGAAAGCGCCGACCTTCAAATCGTTGCGACGCGCGGTGTCCCGCGCCCAAAACTCGCCGACACCTGGAACACCTTCACAGTGACGTTTGGCGGCGGCGATCCGAAATCAGCGGCCTGCTGAGCAATCGGGTAGGTGACCGACTGGAGCGCACTGCCAAGCGTCCGTACCACCGTCGCGCCATTCAGCACATCGACCTCATAGGCTTCGGCGTCTTCGGACAAGGGAACCTCGCGCTGCTCCCAGGCATCGCCACCGATCCGTGTCCGCCGCTTCCAACTGATCGCGAGATCGCCCGCCGATCTATCGCCACGGATGTGGCTCGGACTGTAGGGACGCCGCCCGATCCCGTTGAAGGTCAGGGAGCGCGTGGCGTAGGACAGATGCCCCAGCGGCCGGTTCGCCGGTCCATAGCGCCAGGTCTGCGCCAGGCCGATCTGGTCGAGGGTCTCGTCAAGCAGCGCGACATTCGCGTCGAGCAGCACGAACAGGGCGCCAGCGGCCAGGGACGACGCCATCGCCGCCTCGCTGCCGACTTGGCCGCGCAGCAGCCGCGTGAGCTGGTAGGTCCGGTCCGCGACCAGCGTTGCGTTGGCGAATTGCAGCACTTCCCAGACGCCGGGACTGGTCTCGACCGCGGCGGCATTGGCGCCCGCCAGAACAGCGAGATCGCTCTGTGTGCCGAGCGTTCCCGTGGTCAACTGCACCGTCAGTGTGCTGGCCATATCCCAGCGATTGACCGGACCGCTGGCCAAAGGCATCGTCGTCGCGCCCATAGTCGCCGACGCGGCCAGATTGGTGTTCAAGCGGAAATCGATGCCATCGGCGGAGCGATAAACCGCAACGCCGCCTGGCCAAGGCGACTGCGCCGCCGCCACCCGCGCGGCGATTGGCGACTCGTCTCCGCGCAGCAGCGGCAGATCGAGAAACGCCGTCAGTGGGCGTCCAAACGCCGCGATGCCGGGCGCGGTTGCATCTCGCTCGACCGCGCTTGTTGCGCCATAAATGGCGCGCTGGATCGACAGCGCATCGATCCCGCGCCCAAGACCATCCGCCAACGCCGTAATGCGCAGTTCCAGAGCGCGGCCGGGCAATTGCAGCGCCACCACGTCGCCCGGCTCCAGCGCCAGCCAGCTGTCGGGCAGGCGGAACTGCGCCCGCTGCCGGGCGCCCCAGGCGTCCTGCAGCATGCGCTCGGCGATGGCCTGCCCCACCGCTGGGCGTAGCACCATCGGCAGATCGGCGTTAGCCACGCGCGTCGTGCCGGTGGCGAGCCGACGCGATTCGGCGGCCGAGGATTGGTAGGCGCGCTCGGCGTCGAGGTAGCCCAGCCGCGCCACCGCCGGCAGTTCGGTCTCTTGCTTGCGCACGAGGTGGAACGGATCGGCGCCCGGCGCGGTCTCGACCAGCGCGTCCGTGGCCAGCAGCGCCACCGGGCCGCTCAGGCCGCGCTGGCGGAACGCGATCTTGTCGCCGCTCTCCAGACTGTCGAAGAAATAGGCCAATTCCAGGGGTTGTATCGCCGCGCGTGCGCTCATCACACGGTCCAGCACATAGCCATCGACCAGGCCGGTGAGACGCGATGTGTCGTAGGCGGCAAATCCATTTTCGGTCAGTATACTCCCGACCACGGCCTCCAAGGACACAGCTGCGATGCGCCCGGTGATCCAATGGCCGCGCTGCCAGGCGTCCTTGTCGCCCCACACATCCGTGAGCTGAGGAAAGGCGGGATGCGGGCGCGCATCCCAGGTGTAGACGAACATGCGCGACGGATCGACCATCGGCGCGCCGTACACGCTCGAATTCGGGTTTGCCGGCGTGCCCGCGCCCGTCCCGAAGGTGTCGAGTATGGCCGACAGCACGCGGCGCTGCATGAGATCGTCGCGCGCGCCGCTCGAGAAATAGGGGACGGAGGACTCTCCGCTCTTGGGGTCGACAAAGACATTCGGCTGGTTCGCCCCTTTCTCGACGGCGGCGCAGCCGAACTCGGTGAACCAGAACGGCTTGCTCTGGGGGACCCAGGCTGTCGGCGTCGGAGATTCGGTCCCGGCGGGACGATTAAAGTGCTGATTGGCCCACCAACCGGCGATATCCTTGACCCGATAGATCCACGGCTTACCCAGACCATCCGTGATGGTTGTACGGTTTTGGGTCGTGCGGGCGGCGGCGTTGGCGTAGTACCAGGCGTAGCCCTCGCCGCCCTTGATGTTGCCCTTCAGATAGGCGGGATCGTAGATCGACGCGGCTCCGGCCAATAAATCCGTATGCGCATTGCCATCGCGCCAGTCGGCCAGCGGCCAATAGACATCGATCCCGATCGCATCGATGCTGGACGACGACCACAGGGGATCGAGATGGAAGTAGACGTCGTTCGAACCGTCCGCTGGCTGATGGCCGAAGTACTCCGACCAATCGGCGGCATAGGACACTTTTGTCCCCACGCCGAGCACCGTCTTGACATCGGCGGCCAGTTGCACCAGCGCCGCGACAAAGGGGAACGTGGCCGCAGCGGAGCGCACTGTCGTCAGCCCACGGAGTTCCGACCCAATCAAGAACGCATCGACCCCGCCGGCGGCCTTGGCGAGATGTGCATAGTGCAGCACCATGCGCCGGTACGACCATTCGGCGGGGCCGGAGTAGACGACCGTGTCGCCGCTGATCGAGAAGTGCGCAATCGCCGCCGTACCGATGAACGCGTTCAGTTGCGTCGCCGCCGCAGCCGTCTTGTCGACTGTACCGGCCTGCCCCGCCGCCGGATGCACCGTAAGCCGCCCACGCCAGGGATAGGCTACCTGGCCTGTCCCGCCATAAGGGTTCGGCAGCACGTTGCCCGCCGGAATATCCATCAGAATGAACGGGTTGAACGTGCACTTCAGCCCGCGCGCGGCGAGATCGCGAATGGCCGCCACCACGCTGGTGTCCGACGGCGTGCCGCCATAGGCCGGCGCTCCGCTCGCGTTCGAGACCAGCGTGGCCGTCCCCCGCGACAGACCCGCCACGCCCCAGCTCAGCGGCGTCGTGACCTTGCCGGCGTTATCGATCCGTGGGCGGAGCTGGCAGTTGCCCGCCCGCAGATCGTCACCGAACCAGCTGACGATCAGCGAGACGTTGCCGACCTGCGGCAGGCTCTCTTCCAGCTGATCCAGCGAGGTCGACCAATCCGTCTTGCCACTGAGCGTATGCGTGTTCTCGGGCAGCCACGCGCCGCCGCCAGCGTCGCGCTGCACCTCGGCGGTGTGATAGACGAACTCGCCCGCCCCCGGGATCATGGTGACGGCGCGCACCTGTTGCTCGAAGCCGTCGACGGCGCGGAACACCTCGAACGCCAGCTGCGGCAAGCGGTTTCCGAATGTCGCCAAGGCCATCCGCTCAAAGACGACATAACCGATGCCGCGATAGGCGGGCGCGAGACCCGCCCCTTCCTTGGCCTCGATCAGACTGTCCGGCAATTGCGTCTCGGTTCCCGTGTGCAGCCGGAGCGTGATGCCGCCGAGATCCAGCTCCTTGCCGTCCGCCCAGACTTTACCGATGCGCGTGACCGGGCCTTCGCACAAGGCCACCGCGAAATTGGCGAAATAGCTGTAGGTGGTTTGCGACGACCCGCCCCCGCCGCCAAGCCCCTTGCCGTTTCCGCCGCCGGCATTGGCGACCTCTTCAAAGCGGGTGGCCCAGATGACTTCGCCGGCGATCCGTGCACGTCCGTAAAGCCGCGGCACGGGCGCGCCCTGACGCGACGCCATCACCTGCAGCGAGCCAAGACGCGGGCCATCCAGCGCCTGCCCCTGGCCGCTCGCGCCAAACAACGCCTGATCGATCAGCGAGCCCGCAAGGCCGCCGACGGCCTGACCGATGGCCGCACCGGTGATGGTGGCGCCAAGAATTGCGGCCGACGGAAGCAAGGCGCCGCCAATCGCTGCGCCGACGGCTGCGAGTGCTAGAGTGGCCATGATCTGCTCACAGAGTTAGTGGTCGGCGTCCAGACCGGGAAGAGCAAAGACCGCCGCGATGCGCCGCCGCCACCAGGACCCGAGCGCGACCTCGCTGACCGGCACGCCCTCCTGGGCATGGATCATGCGCCCGTCCTCGACCAGAACTGCGGCATGCTTGGCGACGGCGTTGTTGCGTATGCGGAAAATCACAATATCCCCCGGCTGCGCGGCCGCAGTCGGCACCGGGCGCAGGTTTCGCTGCGCCGCAAGCAACAACGCCTCGTTGCCGGTCGCCTCGGCCCAATCGCCCGTGTACGGGCCGGGAGGCTCGGGCTCGCTTCCGTAGAGATCGCGCCAGAGCCCGCGGACCAGGCCGATGCAGTCGCAACCGACGCCGCGCAGGCTGGCCCGGTGATGATAGGGCGTACCCAGCCAACTGCGGGCCTGCTCTGTGATGTCGGAACGGGTGAGGGTCATGCGTGGAAACTCGCGCCGGTGTTGGTGCCTTCGCCGGACGTAGGATAGGACGTGACAAAATCATTTCCCGGCATGTGCGGGCAGCCGCGAAAATTGACGCCGTTAGAGAATTTCGTCCGGCACGTGACGAATTGCTTGTCGCAGCCGGCACTGACGCCGAACGCATCGCCGATGGCGACGGCGCGGCTGGTATCCTGCCAGATTTCTATGCGCACGGCCCCGGCGCTGACGGTGTGGCGCTTGACCTCGGATTTTCGCAAAGCATTCGCCCCGCCGGTCCAACTCAGCAGTCCGCGCGTGAACCATTCGTCCGTATAGGCGCTTATTCCGGCGACGACGAACGTGCGGTCATCGAGCAGCGCCGTGACCGTCCCCGCTCCCGTGAACGTCGCCGCCACCAGCGCCACCGTGCAGCGCGCGTCGCCCAGATCTGCGTCGCAACCAGGCTGATAGATGCGGCCGCGCTCCTGCTGCAGGATGTGGGCCAGCCCGCGCAATTCGGCCGTGAACGCAGTAAGTCCGCGCTTGACTTCGCCGATCGTCCCGGTACGCATCAACACACGCTGTGTCGTATCGACCCAGTTCACCCGGAACACTTCGATGCCGGCGTTGTCGTAGAGGCCCGCGTTCAGGTCGTCCTCGCTCAACCGGTCGGAGCGCAACGCGCCCGAAAGCTCTTGATTGCCAACGGACAGGCCCACTTCCGCGGTCATTTCACTCGCGGAGAAGCCGCTCGCCGCCTCGAACACCGTCGCATCGAACGTGAGCGGACGATCATGATCGGTGAAGCCCAACCGCGCGCCATCGCCGCGCGTGATGCGCCAGCACCAGGCGAGCGTGGTGGCGCCCGACGCAAGATGCGCGGCGAAATCGACGGGGAAGGTTCTCACAGCCGCACCTCTATGATGGGAATATGCGGTATCGAGCCAGCCGCGAGGTTCTGCAGATTGACCTCGATGCGATCGGTATCGAAGCGCACAGGCACATCGAACTCGAACCCGGCCGTGATCGCCGCGCTTGCCACCGGGATACTGCCCGCCTGGAACGTGACGGCGCCGAGCGCATAGTCGACGACAAAATGCGTGCCCTCGACCTTTGCCACGCCCGCCACGGCGATCTTCACTGAGCCTTGCACCGGCTTGCGGATCGTTCGCATATAGGGGGCATACACACTGCCGTAGGTCTTGATCAATTGAAACGCCGCCAACGTCGCATTTCCGGTTCCGATGGCCTGATCGGTCGCGAGCGGTGTGCGCGATGGCGGACCGGACCGGTAGTCGGCATGATCGCGCCAGCGAAACCCGTGCAGGCGGCCGCGCCGTTCCTCGAAGAACGCCAGCACCGCATGCAGATCGTCGACGCCGCGAATGCCGTAGCCGGCGTTGTAGCTGCGCCGCGAATCGGCCCAACGGCTGTTGCGTTCTTCAAAGCCCGAGGCCAGCGTCACCACGTCCGTGCGCCGCTCGGGGCCGCCCACCGCCCCCTTGGAAACGTTGGTGGGAAACCGGGTTTCGTGAAAGGCCATCAGACGTCCCTCCGCTTACAGATTGCGCTGTCCGATCGACAGGCCGCGCTGCAGCATGGCGGCGATCTGAGTTTGCGAGCGTTGGAAGCCCGCCACATCCGGGGTCGAAACGTTGAAGGTGATGGTGGCCCCGCCCCCGCCGCCCGAACGCACGCCAAGCTGCCCGTCCGTACCGCGCGTCAGCGGCAGGATCGCCTCAGCGCCCTGCTCGCCGGCGACGGCAGCGCGACCGTCCGACAACGGAAAATTGATCGGCGATGAAATAACGCCGCCTTGTGCGAACGGAATCGGCAACCCTGCTGTCGCCCCACTGGTCAGCGAGGCGCCAAGCCCGCCCAGCAGCTGATCAAACAGCCCGCCAAGCGCGCTCTCTAGTGGCTTCATCGCCGCCTTGAGCGCGAGCTGCGCCAAGCTCTGGCCGAGCGATTTCACCACGTCCTCCAGCTTCTTGCCTCGCACGGCAACCTGCTCGAAGGAATTGATCAGACGGCTGGCAAATTGATCGCCCAGCGATCCCATGTCGTTCAGCGTGCTTTTCAATTGGTCGCTGCTGGCGGCAATCTCATCGATCGTCGATTGGACCGTGTTCGGCATCGTCCGTAGGCTCCTCACTAAGATCAGGGAACGCATCCATCAGGGCGTCGAGGTCCGGTCGCGACAACGCCCCACCGCGCCGGCGGCGGCCGAAGTGACCTTCCAGGGCGGCGTCGAATTCGCGCGGGGTCATGGCCCAGAACGCCGCGGGAGCGAGTTTCAGGGCGCCCAGCCCCATGGCCATGGCAAGCGGCCAGTCGAAAGGTTCGGCCCCGGCGGATTGATCTTTGCCGCCGGGGCTCACTCGTTTCCCGGTCCGGACGCTCCGCCTCCGAACGTCGCCGCCAGCAAGCGCGCGACGACGTCGACAGCTCCGACCGCGCCGCCTTCAATCGTCATCTGTGCGACGTCCGCATCGTCCACTTTGTTCCCACCCGAACGCAACCCGGCGCCCAGCACACGGATGGTGTCGCGTGAGGAAATCCGCCCACTGCTGAACCGCTGTGCCAGCGAGAGCATGTCTTCGACGCCGAACGCCTGCTCGAGTTCGGCGAGCGCGCCGAGCGTCAAGCACAGCCGCCGTGGAACGCCGTCGATGACAGCCTCGATTTCGCCGCGATGACGATTGGCCATGACACACTCCGATCCCGTCTTAGACGAATGTCAGCTCGCCCGCCGATTCCAGCGTCATGTCGAAGGTCACTTCGGCATTGTACTGACCAGCGTAGTCGAGCGAGGAAATCTGGAACGGCCCCGTGACGGTGCCGAGCCCCGGAATGATGACCTGCCAGTTGCGGATCGTCCCGGTAAAGAAGGTATCGCGGACGAGCGCGTCGGTGGCGCTGGTCTTGAAGATGCCGCTGCCGGTGATGCGGGCATTGCGCACGCCGGCACCGGCCAGCAGCTCGCGCCAAAAACCGGTGGATTCCGAATTGGTGATGTCGACCGTCGCTGTGTTGAAGGCGAGCGTGCGCGTGCGCAAACCGGCGACAGTGGTGTAGACGCCGGTGCCGGTGGAATCGATTTTCACCAACAGATCGCGGCCTTTCTGAGCGGGCATGGGGTAGCCTTTCGTAACGCGGGGTACTGGGTGTCTACTGGGTGTCAGACACTTATGGCGCTGACGGATTGTGCAAGTATTGACCAGAGTCGGCACGCCATAAGTGTCTGACACCTGGTCAAACCGGCTCGGTCACCGCGCGGTAGCGCACGATGCCATGGATGGTGACGCCGTCGGGATCGCGGCGGACGTCGGAGAATTGCTGGCGCAGGTTCACCAGCGTGTGCCCCGCCAGGGCCAGTGATGCCGTATGCAGAGCATCCCGGATCGCGCCCATGATGCGTTGGGCTTCGCCGCGGCCACCGGTCTGCGACCAGACGTGCAGCGTCAGGATGTGCTCCTCGCTATCTTCCGTACACGTCCCGTTCTCGGACGACGAGGTCTGGCCGAGACTGATGTGGGGATAGGGCGCGGCTTGCGGCACGTCGTCGTAGATGCGCGCGCCGCCAAGCAGGGTGGTGAGCGGGGCATTGCCGGACAGCGCGGCATAAACCGCTTGTTGCAGCGGCCAGCTGGCGCTTCCGCTCATAGGTTGCGCTCCTCGGCGAGAATGCGGATGTAGGGATCGGGGCCGTCGCGGCCGAGCACCGTCTCGACGAAGAACAGGCGCGTTCCCATGCGGAACCGCATCGCGGGCGCGACGTCCATCCGCTTCCGGATGATAAGTTCGTGTGTGACCTTGCCTTGCAGACCTTCGCCGACGAATTGCTCGACGCCGGCAAGGCTCGTCAGGCTCGCCCAGAGATCGGTCAGCGGCGTCCAGGTGACCGTGACCCCGCCGCCGCCATCGGCGACGCGCGTCTGCTGCTCAAGCGTCAGGCGACGGCGCAGCGCTGCAATTGCTGGCTTGGTCATAGCCGCCTCACGCGATAGGGATCGATCAGATCCCGGACCATCGGCGGCAGTGCGGTCAGTCCATCTGCGAGCTGACGGTTCTCGTACCAGTGCCCCACCAGCACCAGCAGGGCAATGCGGAGCGCCGCCGGAACATCCGTAGGCAGCGTTCCGTGCCCGGCGGTGAAGTCGATGGCGATGCCGTTACCGGGACGCAGCGGTTGCAGCCAGGCGATCGTCCCGCGACGGATCAACCGCGGCGGCGCGCCTTGCCCATCGAGCAGATAGCCACTGGCCGCAAGCACCGCGAACGAGTCGTCCTGGGCGTAAATTCGAACCTGTTCAATCGACTGCACCGGCGCCAATGGCAGCGACACCGCATAACCTTGCGGCCAGGCATCCAGCCAGTAGGTCCAGGTCTGCGTGATCAGCGCGCGGCCGAGATTGCGCTCCAGCTCGGAGCGCGCGCCGGTGATCAGACGGCTGATTAAAGCATCGTCGTCGGGCACGTCGACACGCAGGTGCGCCTTGGCGTCGGCAAGCGACACCGGCTCCTGCGCCGGGGCGGCGAGGGGAACGAGGGACATGGGGGGCTCGAAATCGTGAGTGGTGAGTGGTGAGTGGTGAGTGGTGCACGGAGCAAACCGAGAGCCGGAGGACCACTCACGACTCACCACTCAAGTCTGTTTTTCGTCAGCTCACATCGAACTTCATCAGCTTGATGGCGTCGAAATCCTGTACGCCGCCGCCGACGCGCTTGGTGGTGTAGAACAGCACGTAGGGCTTGGCCGAGAAGGGATCGCGCAGGATGCGCATGCCGACTCGGTCGACGATCAGGTAGCCCGAGCCGAAGTCGCCGAAGGCGATGGACATGCTGGCGGTGGCGATGTTGGGCACATCCTCGCTCTCCAGGATCGGGAAGCCCATCAGCGCCGGATTGCCGCCGGGCTGCACGGCCGGCTGCCAGAGATAGTTGTTGGTGGTGTCCTTCAGCTTACGGATCACCGCCTGGGTGGCGCGGTTCATGGCGAAGCGCGCATTAGGCCGGTACTGAGCTTTCAGCGCGTAGATGAGATCGAACAGCTTGTCGCTGGGGGTCGTGGCCGGGAGCGCGCCGGCGACGCCAGTGGCCAAATAACCGATGTTGCCCCAGGTCCAGGACGCCTGCGGAACATTTGTGTACGATAGGAACCCCTTGGGCTTGGTCGTGCCGTCGCCGGTGACGAACGCCGTGCCCTCCTGCTGCGCGAAGGTGAGTTTCACCTCGTCGGCAACCCATTGATCGATATTGATAATCGAATCATCCAAGAGAGCCGTGGTGGCGGCCGGCATGGCGTAGATTTCGAACGTGGGAAAACTCAGGTTGGCCAGCGCCGTGTTGCCGGTCTGGGGTCGGGCGGCGGTTTCCGCGGCCCAGCCGGCGGCGAACCCGGTGGTGGAGAACGGCTTGTTGTAGATGTTGCTGGAGATCTGGCGCACGGTCGCCACGGCGCGCACCGGGGAGATGTCGCGCACCGCCAGCGTCACGGCGTGCTCGAGTTCCGGCGGCACCAGATAGCCGCCGTCGGGATTGGAGCCGATGGAGAGCGCCTTGGCTTCCAGCGCGGCCAGCTGCGCCGATTCGCCTTTGCGCACGTAGCCTTCGAAGGCGGCCTTGTGCTGCAGCTGCACGCCGGAGCGGGGCGCGGGCCCGCCCATTGCGGGACGGGAGTGCTTCAAGGCCAGCTGATCAATCCGTGTGCGTTGCTCATCGAGCGCCGCGTTGATGCGGTCGACCTTGTCTTCGCTCAACACGTCGGCGGTACCGCGGCGTTCGATCTCGCCGATACGGGCGTCGTTCTCGGCCTTGAAGCTTTCGAAGCCGCGCATGAACTGGTCGTAGGCGGCGCGCGCCTCCGGGCCCATGGCTTTGGTTTCGGGGGCGTTGGCAGGGGTCGGTGTGGTCATATCGTCCTCGTCTTTCTGCGGTGGTTGGGTGAAAGGTTTTCCAGGCGATCGGCGGCGTGCAGCATTGCCACCGTGAAGGCCAGTTCTTGCGCGGCGGGATCGGACTTGACCGCCGTAACGGTCGCCCCCGGCTGCATCGGGAAGGTCACGACGGAGATTTCCCAGAGATCGATTTTCGTCAGCTTACGGACGCCAGAGCGGGGATCGCGCGCGCCCTTCTCGGTGCGAAAGCCGATGGAGAGGCCCTCCAGCGCGCCGGCCTTCATGAGCGCGAAAACCTCACGGGAGCGGGCGATATCGAGCAGCAATCGACCTTTGACCCTCAGTCCACGTCCATCTTCCGAAAGGTGCTCCCAGATGCCGATCGGTTCGCCCGGATCGTGCTGGTAGAGCATCCGTATGCCCCCCGTCCCCCGCTTGGCGAGGGTGTCGCGGAAGGCGCCGGGCTGGATCACGTCGTGGGCGAGATCCTCGATGTGGAACAGGCTGGCGTAGCCTTCGAAGGTGCCCGTTGGCTCAACCGACGTGAGGTCGAGGCGGGCGCGCTTGGTCTCGAACGGCAAGGGGGGAGCGGTCATGGGCGGGGCTCCATGGTTGGGGTCGGTACAGGGTGGTTGTGGGGCGAGATTAGCGGTTGTGGCGCTTGGCTACCGCGCGCGGGGAAGACTTTCGCGGACGCTTAGCCAGGATCGCGCGCAGTTCATGCAGAAACGCCTCAATGACGTCGGCGTCTCTGAAATGGATATCCCGGCAACGCTTGTTGACCCAGCTCTTCAGGTCGATCCTGGTAGCGCGGCCATCGAGGAGTTTGTCGAAAAAAACGACCGCCGCTGCGGTGTCTGTTGGCAGGATGCACGGGGCGGCGACCGTGGCGAGCGTATCGCCGGGCGAGACGAACAGGTCGAGATCCTGGCCTCCGATGGTCAGGAACATCTGGTCGAAGAGCGCGGGCGTGGGTGGGATGCGAGGCATTGCCACTATGGATCTTGCAACGCCTTCAGGACCCTAGAACCAGGAATTTGGTCGATAGTCGTCCGCAAGTCGGCTACCAGCGCGTCCAGGACTGGATCGGAAACATCGAACCCAGGATTGGCGTGAAAGCCAACATCGAACGACAAGTCATCCCATGGATTGCCACCAACGGCGAGCACATCCGCGCGCTCGAAGATGACATTGTAGCCGTGGCCGTTCGGGTCGGTAGCGCCGATGTGCACCTTGAAGCCATGTATTTCGCCGTACAGACACATTCGAACAAAAAACAGATCGCGCGTACCGGGAGCAAGACGGAATTTATGAGTGCGCAGAGGTGGATTGCCATCATCGGTTGGACCGGGAGTCAAATGCGCCAAAAACAGACCGAGTCCGACGAGCGAGCAGAACATCGCGGACAACATTGTCGGCCAATACATCGGTCTATTTTCGCGTACCATGGTGCCTGTCGATGTTTAACCGCAGATGCTGATCTAAGACCCGAAATATCTGCGGCCCTTGGGTCTTGTTTGCATAGGCAATAGCCGCATTCTCGTTGTTACCGATACCATGTGTTGTAACATACCATGCACCGTTGGGCCCTCGATGCGCATGCCTCACTATTTGACCATCGAAGAGGACATGCCCGGGCCTTGTCCTATTGATAATAGTTAGTCCATCTGGACTCACCCAAACGTCTTGGGACCGGCGGGAACACCTTGCCCAAGACCCACGCGTGGATCGTAAACACTGCGGACGTCACCGTCTACAACTTGCTTCGAAGGATCCTGTCCCGGATAAGCGAACCTCGACAGCTGATCCGCCATTTCCTCGGCAGTGCATGGAACCTGGGAGGTGCAGACCTCTGAGGGACCTGCGGTGTAGTCATGCCAGCCGGGCCGGTCGGGGCTGAAACCACCAAGATTCGGTTCCTTGCCTGTAAGTTGGTAGTCGTCCCAGTCCGGTGCCTTGTTCGAATTGCTTCCGTCGGCATCTTGACCTGTCGATAGAGCCTCGCTAATGGGCACAGTAGGTCCACCGCCACTGCCCCACCGGCCGCCTTCGCTGCTCCCGGCTGGCACGCGTGGCTGACCGGGATTGAAGAACTTGCCTTCAACGCTGTCCGCTCCCGCCCCATACCCCACCGCGGCGCGTTTTTCCTCGTCGGTGAGAAAGCTCGCCGCCCCCACTCGCGACCACAGCTGATCGCGCTCGGCCGAGAGCGCCTCGATGCCGTCGAGATCGACACGCAGCTCCAGCCCCCCGCCATAGGCTGCCCCCAGCCAGGCCGAAAGAGCCTTCAGCGTGCGTCCAGTCAGCGGCAGGATGGTGTGACGCCAGAAGGCGCGATTGGCTTCTTGATAGTTCGCATGCGTATTGTCGCCGGGGATGCCCAGCAGCATGGGCGGTACGCCGAGCGCCAGCGCGATATCGCGCGCGGCCTGGCGCTTTGACTCGGTGAAATCCATGTCTTTCGGGCTCATCGACATGGCGCGCCAGTCGAGCCCACCTTCAAGAAGCATCGGCCGGCCGGCGTTTTTCGCGCCCTGGAACGTGGACTCCAGTTCCGATTTCAGCCGCGCGTACTGTTCGGCCGTCAGCTGACGATCCGCCGCCGTATAGACCAGCGCTCCCGAGGGCAGCGCGGAATTGTCCAGCATGGCCTTGTTCCAGGCGCTGGCGGCGTTGTGGATGTCGATGGCGGTGGCGGCGGCTTCGATGGGCGACAGGCCATAGTAGTCGTTGGCGGGATGGAACAGCGCCTGGTGCAGGATTGGGCGCACGCCGGGGACGGGATCGTCCGTATAGCTTACCCTGTTGCCGGCGACGGTGTAATCGTAGCTGACCGGCCAGCCGTCCGTGCCAAGAACAATCTGGATGCGGTCGGGGCGCAGCACATAGAGTTCGCGCAACGCGCCGCCGAGCGCGACAGCTTCCATGTAGGCGTTGCCAGAGACCAGGAGAAAACTGTACCAGGATTCCAACAGATCGGGACGGGATTGCATGGGATTGGGCTCGCGCAACAGGTCGAGCAGGGGGTGCTCCGCCAATTCCTGATCGCCAGCATAAAGATCAATGGGCACCGAGGCCGCCGCCTCCGCGATCATCCGTACGCATCTATAAACCACCGGATTCTGCATGAAGCCTTCGCGCGAGAAGGCGGCGTAGTCGCGCGGGGACCAGACCGGCTGGCGCTGATATTGCAGTGCGATCAGCGGCGCGGCGGCGCTGGTTTTCGCCTCGGGCGCGGTGATCGGGGCAGGACTGGAGAGGCCGGCGTAACGCGCCAGTGCGGTCAGAAGTGGGGACATTGTTTTGGAGGTCCTTGTGGTGGACGGAACCTTTCCGTCTCCCCCTGCTTAGGGGGAGACGGTGGCCCCCGAGCGAAGCGAGGATCAAGGGCCGGATGAGGGGCTGCCGCTTGCTCCGCCCCCGTTGCAACAGGTGCCGAGCCAGCGGCTGCCCCTCACCGACCGCGTGGCTATTGCGCTGAAACGCGCTGCGAGACGCGGTCTCCTCTCCCCCTAAGGAGGGGAGAGGAAAAAAGTGTCGCTATACCGCCCTAATGCGTGGCTCGCCATTCTTCGTCAGCATCAGATCCGTCAGGGCCCAGACTAAGGCGTCGAGACGGTCCGGGCTGCGGCTGCCGGAGAGTCCGTCCGGGCCGAAGTCGCACAGCTGGTCTTCGAGAGCGGAGAACTGGCCGACGTGGCTCACCAGCCCGCGCTCATACAGCGCTGCAACCGGCTCGGCACGGATGAATTTGCCACGCGTCGCGCGCACCTTGCGTATCGGGACCTTGTCGTCGATCTGGCGGATGACGCCTTCCACCAGATCGCCGCCCTGGTTCACCTCGGCAACGATGCGGTCGGCTTGGAATTCCTCCAGCGCGGCCACGGCGACTTTGGCCCAGACCAAGGGCGCGTGGCCCGATATGGTGCGGTCGGCCAGCACATAGCCGCGGCCGGCCGCATCGATCCCGGCGACCACGATGCCGCAAGCGTCGGCCTTCGCGCCGCTGGTGACGGGTGGATCGACGGCCACCACAATACGCGTCAAGGCCGGCGCGGTATCGATACGTGTACGCTCCAACGTGGCGCGGGACCACAGCCCGTCCTCGCGATCCTCCACCATCTCGCCGTCCAGCTCCTGGCGGCCGAGGGACGTCGCGCCGTAACGGGCGCGCATCTGCTGGATGAAGCCTGGCGCGAGATTGCCAAAATTGTCGAGCGTCCGCGAGCGGCTGACCGCCGTAGCCGCATCGGCGAGGATGCGTTTCAAAAGCCCGATGGGTCGCGGGGTCGTGGTCACCACTTGGCGCGGACTTTCGCCCAGGCGCAGAGCAAACTGCAACATATCCCAAGTCTTGTCCGCATACCTCCATTTCGCCAGTTCATCGCACCACGCCGCGCCGAACTGCGGGCCGCGCAGGCCATCAGGATCTTCGGCAGAGAACAATTGTGCGATGGCGCCATTGGGCCAGCTCAGTTGTCGTTTGGATGGTTCGTACACTGGACGTTCGTGGGGCGCATGAACGGCGAGAAGCCCCGACACACCCTCGACCATAACCGAGCGGACGTCCGCAATGCTTTCCCCGATCAGCGCTATACGCCTGATCGAACCGCGCGCGAGCGGTTCGATGCCCAGGGCTTGGGCGCGCACCCATTCGGCGCCGGCGCGGGTTTTGCCCGAGCCTCGTCCACCGAGAATGAGCCAGGTGCGCCAGCGGTCGAACGTGTCTGGGGTCGTGTCTTTGCCGGCCGCCTCAGCCCTCCCGCTGGGGAGCGAGGATCCGGTTGCGCCGGCGGCCAAAGGAGCTTCGTCCGCTTCGGTCGCCGACAGGATGGCATGCATCACATCGGGTGGGATTTGATCGTCCCGCGCCCAACTCACCCAATCGAACATCAGACGGGGGACTTCGCGGGGACTTAGCTCGGCGGCATAGGCGTCACTGTTGCGATTTGGCGCCGAGGCTCTCAAGACGCCGCGCAATTTCCGCACGCCAATCAGCGACATTGTCGTCTCCATAGGCCGCTAACGGATCGTCTGTTGGCGTTGTGAAAATTTCCTCGCGCCAGGTTTTTTCCGTGACGTCGAGCTTGTCGATGGAGCCCAACAGCGATGCGACAGCGCGGGCGTCGCGCCCTGTGTCATCGACGGCGCCAGTCTCGGCCTGTGGATCATTCATGCGCTTCTCCATAGCAGCGAGTTTCTTTATGATGATGCGACGCAAGGCGGCGCGCTCGGAATCGGAGGCATGCACGCGCAGCGTGGCGTGATCGGGCCAGTTGTGTTTTCTGGCGTGCCGGTAAAGTGTCGTCCGGTTTATACCGCATTTCTCTCCGATGTCGGCGAGGCCGGTCTCACCCTCGAAGTACAACCGTTCCGCCTTGGCCCAGGCCGCCGGCAAGATCAGTTTGCGCATGAGGACCTCACGTCGTGCACGGGGCGGAAGAAAAGCGGGGTCAGTTTTCTTATATAGCAACGACGGGGCGCATATAATTCAACGGAGGTGTTGGGATAAAATTAAAAAGTCCCCCCTTTTAGTAC
>JANMVX010000370.1:0-13965 GCA_031393505.1 Hyphomicrobiaceae bacterium
TGGTCTCAAGACCCTTCACGCCCGCGTCGCCGTTGAAGATCGGCTCCCACTTGTCGTTGAACAGCATCATGCCGTGCTGGGCGGCGATGTGCTCCCAGGTGTAGGTGGCCCAGAAGCCGCGCGCGTTCATCATGCCGATGGGGGCGACGCCCTTTTCGGCCTTGGCGATTTCCGGCGCCAGGCGCAGCAGCTCCGCATAGCTCGGAATGGTGTTGACGCGATCAGCGTCCTTGCCGGTGATCTTTTTGAGGATCGACGGGCGGATGTGGACCTGCTGAATGTCGCAGTCGAAGGGAATGCCGAACATGCCCTTATCGCCGAAATAGCCGTAGTTCAGGCGATAGGTCTCATAGAAGTCGTCCAGCGGCAGCTTCCACTTCTTGGCGTGGTCTTCCAGGTTGGCCAGGAAGCCTTGGGCCGCGAAGTCGCCGAGCCATGGCGAGAAGAACTGCAGCGCGTCGAACGAGGCGTTGCCGCCCAGGAATTCCGCGACCACCTTGTCGTACATGCTGTCGTCCGGAATCGGGACGAGTTCGACTTTTATGCCCGAGAGCTCCGTGAATGTCGGGTCCTTGGCGCTGTCCGCATCGGCGGCGCCGATGGCGAAGCGCACGGTCTTGCCGGCATGTTCCGTGCGTACAGCTTCCCAATCGACGGTACGCAGCCAATCTTTCTTCGGGTCCCAGAGCAGGTCGTTGTCGCCGAGTTTATATTGCTCCCGGTACGCCTTGTTGACCTTGGCGCCGACGTTCAGCTTGGCCAGAATGTCCGCCGGGTTCATCATCGCGCCGAAACTGCGATTAATGTTGAACAGGTTGACGCCGCCGGCAGTCGCCAGGGCCGTGCCCGCCGCGGCGGACGACTTCAAAAAGGACCGGCGCGACGTGCCGGGCATCTTGAGCGTAGACATTCTTGCTTCCTCCTGAGTGTGACCTGGTTTTGTGGGGCGGGCCGCCAGGTCGTGCGATCCCGAGAATTTTTCGCAACAATTGCCAGTTGATCCATGTGTGCACGCCCAAGTGCCTCATGAACTAACTGACAATCGATAAGCCAAATGTACACATCGAGTTTTGCCAAAGTCAAGCTGAACTCGGCGCCAGCGAAATGCAAAAATACGCCGCTCGCATGGCGAGCCTCCGCCCTACGCCCCGCCTGCGTCCAACGCCAGCACGGCGGCCGCAGTGAGCGCATCGGTGATCATGACGGTCGGTTTGACGAACTTGATGGCTCCTAGAATGGCCTCGGGCTTATCCGCGCCGCCGGACGCCAGGATGCGTTGGGGAATGGCGCGGATGGTATCTGCCGGGATGGACATGACGCGCTCATTGACTGGGTGGTCAACCAGCACACCCTCACGGTCGTAGAAGTGATAGAGAACGTCGCCCACAGCCCCGCTCTCGGCCAAAGCTGATCGCTCGGCGTCGCCCATATAGCCGACCTGAAAGATGGTCGCGCTTGTTGTCATTCCGCCCACGGAGAAGATGGCGGCGTCCAGTGTCTTGGCCATGGCGAAAATCCGGTGCAGGCCGCATTTCTCGATCAGGATATCGCGCGTTTGCGGGCTGTCGACCACCGCCGGCGCCGAGAGCAAATAGCACTCGCCGCCAAACGCCTGGGCCAGCTGCCAGGCGTACTCGGAGGGATTGAAGCGTCGCGCCTCGGTGATGCTGCCGAGCAGCGAAACCACTGTAAAGTCGTCCAATTGGCGCGAGGGCATGAAGGCGAGAGATTCGATCAGCGTGCGTCCCCAGCCGACCCCGAGCTGCATGCCGGGGCGGGCGAATTCGCTGATGAAGGCGCCCGTCGCTGCGCTGACGATATGGGTACGGTCCGACGCCGCGCTGGCAATGGGGGCGACGATGGCCTCGGTAAGCCCGAAGCGCGCTTCCAACTGGCGTTCGATGGCCACCAGCTCGGCCACATCGCCCTCGATGGTGATGCGCACCTCTTTGCGCGCCATGGCGTCGGCCAGCAGTCGCACAACAGTGACGCGGCCAATCTCCAGCGCGTCGGCGATCTCGTTCTGCGTCTTGCGTTCGACATAGTACATCCAGGCCGCGCGCAACCGCAGCCGCTTGGTGCGATTGACCGTGGTCTGTTCGGCGTCGGGCGCTTCTGTGCGCAGGCGGCGGTCGTCGCTGTGCGCTGTCGAACGTTTCATCGGGGCGGGTCCTCTTGGTGGGACTGGGTTTGGCTGTGCGCACCTCATACGCCGTTACTACGATGATTGCATCAAATTAGCTCTGCCGCCCCCGTAACTCCATGATGATCTTGCGGCTTTCGGCGCGCAGAGCCGGAATGGTCCGAGACAGAATTTCGATGCGGTCGAATGTTTTGGCGTCGTCGTTCAGCGTCTTGCGCAGCGCCGCTCCAAACGCCATGCGCAATTCGGTTCCGATGTTGAATTTTTTCACGCGGGTGTCGCGGGCGAGCTGTTGGCGCATTGGCACAGGAATGCCGCTTCCGCCGTGCAGCACCAGCGGCAGGCGCGTGACGGCCTCGATGGCCCGCAGCGCGGCGAGATCGATGCCGGAGGTTTTCTCGGTATTGAGATGAACATTGCCGACCGAGATGGCGAGGGCATCGGCCCCGCTCAGGCGGTCGAAGCGCGCGGCCTCTTCGGGCGAGGTGGCGGCCGAGGCGGCGCGTCCGGCGTAGCCGACGAGGCCAACCTCGCCTTCAACGGAAACGCCCGCTTTGTGGGCTCTTTCGACCACCCGAGCCGTTAGCGCGATGTTCTCGGCAATTGGCAATTTCGAGCCATCGATCATCACCGACGTGAAGCCGTGCTCGATGCCTTCGACGCATTCCGCCAGCGTGTACGCATGATCCAGGTGGCATACCACCGGCACGCGTGCCTGTTCAGCCAGCAGACGGAACATTTTTCCAAGAATCGGCGCCGGCGTGTGCTTGCGGCATCCGGGGCCTGCTTGCAAAATGATCGGAATGCCGGTTTCATCCGCCGCCTCGACAAAGGCGCGCGCATCCTCCCAGCCGAGCACGACCAGGCCGGCCACGGCATAGTTTTCGCGCGTGGCGTCGGTCAAAACATCTGTGAGCGTCGCAACGGTCATTTGAACTTCGCGATCATGTCCTTGATGCCGGGGATGGTTTCAATCTGATAGGCGTGCGCGGGTTGGAAATACTGGACGAGTGGCCGCTGCGTCAGGCCGCCCAAGATGGTGAAATAGTACATCTCATAGCCAGGCGCGGCGACGCAGGGGTGGTAACCCTTTTCCAGCACGACCGTTGACCCGTCGACAAGATGATAGGCCTCGCCCACCTTGCCGTCCTCGCGCTGCACCAGCTGCATGCCAAAACCGTGATTGGGCCGGAAGCGGAAGTTGTAGGTCTCGTCATGGCGGGTTTCGATCAGGTGGCCGTCGGTGTCCTTGCGATCCGTATCATGCTTATGCGGAGGAAATCCCGACCAGCCGCCCGCCCCGACCGTGAACAGTTCCGACACCAACAGCCGGCCCACCCGGTCGCGGTACTTGGTGCCGAGGATGTGCTTGATTTTCCGGTGCGTCTTGGTGTCGTCGGAGCCGTATTGCACCTTGTCGATGTCGGCGGCGCGGACGGCGAAGGGCGTAAGTACGCCCTCGAACTTCGCGCCGGCGACGAAGACTTCGGAGGTTTCCGATGTGCACAGCATGCGGGCAGACGCGCCGGTCGGGACGTACACGCCCTCCGGCTCGCCGTCCCACACGTCTTTGCCGCGATTGCCGATGCTGGCAAAGTGTTCCGTGCCAACCTCAATATCGATGGTGCCAGTGGCGGGAACGATGCCGGTTTCGTATCCGGGTACCGAATAGTCAAAGGTGTCGCCGCGTTTCAGCTTCACGGTATTGAAGAAGTTTAGCGGGACACGCGTATCACCGGGTCCGATGATTGGTTTGTTGTGATTGTCATAAGGCGGAATGTGCATAGAATTATCCCAGGAAAAGGGGTCACTTCTCCTCTCCCCCTACTTAGGGGGAGAGGATGTCGCCCGAGCCGAAGGCGAGGAAACAGCGACAGGTGAGGGGCAGCTGCAAGCTCCGCACAGGTGGTGAGAGGGGTGCGGAGCAAGCGGCTGCCCCTCACCGACCGCGTGGTTCTTGCCTCCCAAGAGGTCGGCCACGCTCCGTACCCACCTCTCCCCCTGAAGAAGGGGGAGAGGAGGGTACGGAGCGTGGCTCATCATTGTACTGCTTTCAATTTGGCCCCGGATGCTTGGCCATGAAGTGCGTGAGTTCGTTCGCGTTCGGCATGGCGGGCGCGCAGCCAACCCGGGTGACGACAATCGCCGCTGCCGCAGAGCCGCGCTTGATGCAATCGGCGAGCGGGCGTCCCGCCGCCAGCGATGATGCAAACGCCGCCAGGAACGCATCGCCCGCCCCGGTCGGTTTCAGCGCTTTTACGCGGAATACGCCCAGTTCGATGGTGTCTTCGCCGGCAAAGCTCACCGAGCCGCGCTCGCCCATCTTGTAAACGGCGATGGTGTCCGGCCGCGCACCCAGCCGCTTGGCCAGCGACTGCCCCTTGTCGTTCGCACCAGCGAGCAATCCGAACTCATCGTCATTGCCGACCACGATGTGGCAACGTTCGGCGGCAGCAAGGCAAACGGCGGCGGCCTGCTCCCGGCTCGCCCAAGAATACGGCCGGTAGTCCACGTCGAGAATAATCGCAATCCCCTCAGTACGCGCCGCTTCAATTGCCGCCAGCGTCGCCGCCCGTGACGGCTCCATGGCGAGGCTGGTCCCGGTCAGGATCAACGCACCGTATGCGGAAAAATCCACACCCGCAACCATCTCTGCTGTCAGCTGAAAGTCCGCCGCGCCGTTGCGATAGATCACCGACTGGCAATGCTCCGCCCGCGTCTCCACCACCGCCAGCGAGTTGCGCGCCTCGCCGCCCACGGCCCGCACATGCGCCGTATCGATCTTATAGCGCGCTAGCTCCGTCAGCACGAACCGCCCCACGGCATCGTCCGACACCGTCCCCAGCAGCGCCGCCTTCGCACCCAGTCGGGACAACGCCGCCGCGATGTTGGCCGACGAGCCACCCAGCGCCGACGTGAACCGCGTCGCCTCGTCAATGCGCGTCCCCGGCGGATCGGCATAGAGGTCCATGCCGGCGCGTCCGAGCACGAGGAACCTGTTCGTCTTGATCGCGTCGAGGCTCATGCAACCGGCCCTTCTCTTGACGCCCGACGATAAGTGCGGTCTCACAGCGATGCAACGACGGCGCTAACAGGCGGGACGATTATGACCAGTATCGGCATCGGCATCGTGGGCGCTGGCTACATGGGCAAGGCGCATTCGGTCGCCATGGCGGCGGTGGGCGCGGTGTTCGACACCAAACTGCGGCCGCGCCTGGAGATGATCTGCACCACCTCCGAGGCGGGCGCCGTCGAGAAAGCCCGCGCCTTTGGGTTTACCCGTGGCACGGCCGATTGGCGCAAACTGGTCGCCGATCCCAAGGTCGAGGCGGTGGTGATCGCCAGCCCGCAGGACACGCACCGCGATATCGCGCTGGCGGCCTTCGCTGCCGGAAAACACGTGCTGTGTGAGAAGCCGCTCGGCCGCACGGTCGCCGAATGCCGCGAGATGGTGGCGGCGGCTGAGGCGAGCGGCCTCGCGAACATGACCGGCTTCAACTACATCCGCACGCCGGCCTCGCAACTCGTGCGCCAAATCATTTCTTCGGGCGAGATCGGCGCGATGACGAGTTTTCGTGGAGAGCATACGGAGGATTTTCTCGCCGATCCCGCGACCCCAGCCGATTGGCGCACGCGCGACCGGGCCAATGGCAACATGGGCGATCTGGCGCCACATCCGATCAATGCGGCCTTGGCGCTGGCGGGGCCGATCGAGCGGCTGATCGCGGACATCGAGACGGTGCACAAGACGCGGCCCTCGCCCAAGGGGCCGGAAGCGGTGACCAATGACGATCAGGCGCAATTGATGCTGAGGTTCAAAAGCGGCGTCATGGGTTCGCTCTTCATCAGCCGGGTTTCGACCGGCCGCAAGATGGGCTACTGCTACGAGGTGGTCGGAACCAAGGGTGCGATCCGCTTCGACCAGGAGGACCAGAACGCGCTCTGGCTCTACAAGGGCGATGCGCGGCCCGACCGCCAGGGGTTCACCAAGATCCTCACCGGACCGCTGCATCCGGACTACCAGCCGTTCTGCCTCGGGCCAGGTCACGGTACCGGGTACCAGGATCAGATCATCATCGAGGCGCGGGATTTTCTGCAGGCCATTGCGACCAAAACGCCGATCTGGCCGACCTTTCACGACGGCATGCTGGTCAACCAGGTGATCGAAGCGGCGCACAAGTCGCATGCGGAAAAGCGCTGGGTTGGGGTGAGTGAGATTTAGTTTGGGCGGTGAGGGTTGCCGCCTCTTCTCCCCCTTCGTCAGGGGGAGAAGATGTCGCCTGAGCCGAAGAAGAGGAATCGGCGACAGATGGGCAGCCGCAAGCTCCGCACCGGTGGTGAGACGGGTACGGAGCTTGCGGCTGCCCCTCATCGACCGCGTGGCTCTTGGCGCAAAGAGGCGACTGCGAGACGCGGTCTCCTCTCCCCCTGAAGTAGGGGGAGAGGAGAAAACCGTCGCATCTATTGTATCTTGATGAGGCTTCACATGACCAAACTCTCCTGGGGTATGATCGGCGGCGGTGAGGGCAGCCAGATCGGGCCGGCGCATCGGATCAGCGCGGGGCTGGATGGGCTGTTCGCCATAACCGCCGGCGCGCTGGATGTGAACGCGGACAAGGGGCGGGCCCACGCGCAGTCGCTTGGCATTGCTAAAGACCGCGCCTATGGCGACTGGCGCGAAATGCTGGCTGGCGAAACGAAACGCAAAGACAAAATCGACCTCGTCACCGTCGCCACACCCAACGCCACCCACTACGACATCACTAAGGCGTTCCTGGAAGCCGGCTTCCACGTCCTGTGCGAAAAGCCCATGACCATGACGGTCGAGGAGGCCGAGGACATCGTAGCTGTCGCCGCCAAAACCGGCGGGATCTGCGCCGTCAACTACGGCTATTCCGGCTACGCCCTGGTGCGCCACATGCGAGCCATGGTGGCGCGTGGCGACCTCGGAAAAGTGCGGCTGGTGAAGGCGGAATTCGCCCACGGGTTCCACGCCGACGCTGCGGACGCGAACAACCCAAGGGTTCGCTGGCGCTACGACCCGGCCCAGGCCGGCATTTCGGCCGTGTTCGCCGATTGCGGCATCCACGCGCTGCACATGGCGAGCTACGTCTCGGGACAGGAGGCCATGGAGCTGCAAGCCGATTTCATTTCGGGAATTTCCAGCCGCAAGCTGGAGGACGATGCCATGATCTCTCTGCGCATGGACGGCGGGGCGACGGTGCGGCTGTGGTCCAGCGCCATCGCGGTGGGCAGCATGCACGGGTTGAACATTCGGGTGTTCGGCGAAAAGGGCGGCCTTAGATGGGCGCAGGAGTGGCCGAACCAGCTGTTCTGGACTCCGCTTAATGGGCGCACGCAGATCCTGGAACGCGGCGGGCCAGATCTATCACCGGAAGCTGATCGCGCCTCGCGTGTCACAATGGGACACGCCGAGGGAATGCCTCTTGCCTTTGCGAACATCTATGCCGATTTGGCCGAGGCAATTGTCGCAATACGGGACCAGCGTGCGGCCAATCCCTTAGCGGGACACTATCCCAAGGCCGTGGATGGCCTGCGCTCCATGGCGGCGATCCGCGCGGCGGTCACTTCGGCACAGCAAAACGGCGCATGGGTTGATGCCCGCCCGCCCTCGCTGCGGTAACCGCTAGGTGCGCAAAACCATTGCCGTCGTGCTGGCGGCGAGGCAGGCTGCAACGACCACATTGGCAATAGGGCCCATATCGGCCTGCGTAGCGGCAATCCATTGGCTGCCGAAAATGCCGCCGAGGCCGCCCGCGAGCGCGTTGAAGAACCAACCGTAGCCCTCGCCGCTAAACATGAAGCCCAGGAACGAGCCGACGAACGCGCCGACGACGAGTGCGAACATAACCGAATTCGGATCCATGACCTAAGTCCTCCAGCTGGCATCGCAGCTGCGATGCGATCTCGCCAGAAGGGAATGCAAGGGGCGGGCCAATTGGCCACACTCCCGGCCCGCTCCGTTGACGTCGCTTCGACCACATTGAGCGGGGCCTACAACTGTGCTTTATGCCAGTTCAGAGAAGTTGCCGCGAGCCTTCCGGGCGGGCTGGGCATTGCGTATTTTGTAGGGGGGTATCGCCGATGGACGGTCTCAATCGGGTCATGGCGTTCATTACGCAGTTTGTCACCCCTATCTACGTTCTGCGCGGCCCCATCATAGCCGTTATCATCGGTTCGGTGCTGTTGGCGCTCCCTGACCAGTCGCTGGAAATTATGCGCGCGCTGGCGTTGGACCGTGGCCGCTTCATGCCGCAGGTCATCCTGGCTTACACAACCCTGTTCGTGGCCGGTCTGTTCATCTGGTATCTTAGCCGGCAACTCACCTACCGTTGGCAGCCGGAAAACGTCGCCGAAGGCTCCGTTACGGGCTTTCTTTTGCGCTGGTTGCCGCGCGTTCTGGGCGCCGCGCCGATGTTCGCCGCGGCGCTCGGCCAATGGCGCGCCGGGCAGCTCTTGACGCCAATCGAGATCTCGCCCTGGATCGAGTCTGTGATGCCGGACTTGGTGCCGACCATCCGCGCCACTGCTGACGAATATGCCTTTGCCCGTCAATTGTTGATAGCTGGCGCGTTCATAGCCCTGGCGCTGGGCTTCCTCGTATTGGTGCTGACATTTCTGCGTACGGCAGGCAAGAATGTACAGAAGCACGATGATCCCAACCCGTGGGTCTACGGCCTGCCGGTACGGTTGTTTTTCTATGCGCTGACCATCGCTTTGGTGCTCGCTTTCTCAGCCTTCTTCTTCGGCGATCCCACCAAATATGGGCTGTTAGCCAACCAGCTCGGCACCTTCGCCATCTTCAACCTGTTCCTGATGTGCTTCACTTTCTTCATGACGGTGGTGACCAACATCTACGACCGCACGCATTTTCCCGCGATGTCACTGATCATTATCGTGGGGCTGCTGGCAACGATGTTCGATCTTAACGACAACCACGAAATCCGCACCCTGAAGACCGGGTTCAAGGCGCTGCCGAACTCGGCCCAGGCGTTCAAGGATTGGCTGGATAGCCGTCCGGACCGCGCCTACTTCAAGGCCAGGGGCGAACCCTACCCAATCTACCTTGTGGCGGCCGAGGGTGGTGGGCTTTATGCCGCCCAGCACGCGGCATTGACCCTGGGGCGGATGCAGGATCGCTGCCCGGCCTTCGCCCAGCACATCTTCGCCATCAGCGCGGTCTCTGGCGGCGGGCTTGGAGCGGCGGTGTTCTCCTCGCTGGTGAAGCAGAAGAACCCGAGCGTCGCCGAGCCGAAGTGCGCTTTCGGCCCGCAATCGCCGGGCTGGTACGAGCAGCGCTCGAACGACTTCCTCGGCCGTGATTTCATAGCGCCACTGGCGGCCGCCGGCTTCTTCCCGGACTTTTTGCAACGCGCAATTCCGTTCCCGATCAAGCAGTTTGACCGCGCCCGTGCGCTTGAGGCCGCATTCGAGCGCGCCTGGAGCGAATCCATGCCCGAGGCAACGCAGAACCCCTTCGTCGGCAGCTACTACGACCACTGGAAGCCCACTGGCGCCGCACCGGCAGTGGTGCTGAACGCGGCCCAGGTGTCGACTGGCATCCGCACCATCATCACGCCGTTCCGATTCTTCCAGGAAGGTTCGGCGCGCTTGCAGATCTTCAATTCGGTGGTGCGCGCCGACATTCCGCTGAGCACTGCCGTGGGCATCGGTTCGCGCTTCCCCTGGGTGCTGCCGGCGGCCTCGTGGCGGCGCGGCGTGGAGCAGTACCGCTTTGTCGACGGGGCTTACTTCGAGTCATCTGGCATAGATACAGCGCACGATCTGGTGACCCTGCTGGAAGACTACGTGGCTCAGGAAAGGGAGCTCGGTCACCCCGATCCCGACGTGCGCGTCCAGTTGATGGTGCTCACGCCGGACGACGCCTTGCAGGATCCGGTCAACACGCCAAACGCCACCAAGCTGCGCGAGGCGGCCACCGCCCGCACCGGCTGGGACGAGCTGATGAGCCCGATGCTCACCTTGCTCAACACCCGTTCGGAACGCGGCCTGGTCTCGCTCGGTCGCGAGTTCCGAAAATTCTGCCCCGACTGCATCCGCGACCGCGCCGACCGCCGCGTCTACGCTGGTCTCGACGGGGACGCGCGCGTGTTCCGACTCAACTTTACGGACTTCCCGCTGACGCTCGGCTGGCATCTGTCGCACGTGGCGCAAAACCTGATTTCGGCCCACAGCGGCTATCCGGACCGCTGCTTTGCTGCGCGTGCCTCAATTACGTCCGGCTGGCAATGGGCCGCCCAGGTGCTGAACGAGAACAACTGCACGGCCTGTGCAATGATGTATTCGTTGACTGGACGCGCCAAGGAGCTGGAGGCGATTGCACCAACCCTGCAATCGGCGTCCGAGGCGCTCAAGAAGGGGCCAATCGCAAAGTCCTTGGAATTATGCCGCGGCGCCGGCGCCGCCAGCGAAAATCCGACCTATTCGATCCCGAGGCCGGGTCCCTAGACTGGCGCCCGCTGCGACCGCCGTACAGGAGACGGACGAGATCGCCAATTGGAGCCGCAATGGCGTGGTGCGCAGGCGTTGATCAGCGCGCCAAGTGACTGACCTAAAATCTGCAACATTGAACTTGCACAGCACCTAAAATTTCTGTTGCATGAGTGGCCAAGTGAAAAGTCCCCTATTTCCATTGGAGGAGGCGCGCATGCGAGTTGTTCTCAAGACCAGCCTGCTAGTCTTTGCGCTGACGTTTGCGGCGACAGATGCGAACGCGTGGTACTGTACGGCCGCAGCCAAGATTGGCGCGTCCGGCTGGGGATTCAATTTTTTCCAGGTCGAGTCGGAAAAGAGCGCCCTGAAAATGTGCCGCCTGACGTCCAAGGGGAAGCGTTGCCGGATCACCAGCTGTTGGTAGCTTGATCTGCGTTGCGTCGCTGCCATCGGGCCTGACGGAAGGTTCGTGTTTTGAGCGTTGTCGCAGTGTGACCCATCGCCCCCTTACGCCCCTGCCGGCAGGAAGAAAAACGCCAGCGCCAGCAACAGGTACACGCCCAGCAGCATCGCCCCCTCCAGCCAATTTGTCTCGCCGTCGCGCGCCACGCTGGCCGTGATCAGCGCCGCCCCGATCAGCCCCACCAGCTCGAGCGGGCGGTGGATGACGAGATCCATGGGTTGCCCCATCAGAAACGAGGCGATCACCAGCACCGGCGCCACCAGCAGCGCAATCTGTATCGTCGCCCCGAGCGCGATCTGGATCGACAGGTCCATCTTGTTCTTGAGCGCGAAGACGCTGGCGGCATGCTCGGCCGCATTGCCCACGATCGGGATAATGATCAGCCCCGCGAACACTTCGGTGAGGCCGAGCTGGCGCGAAAACCCCTCCAGCGAGCCGACCAGGATTTCCGACAGCCACGCGACGGCTACGGTCGCCACCGCCAGCGTGCCGAGGCTGCGCTTGACAGGCCAGGTCGGCCCCTCATGCGGCTCGTCGGAGATCGAGATCAGGTCCTTGTGCGTGACCAGCGAGAAGATGAGATTGCCGACATAGAGCGCAACCAGCACCGCGCTGGCCGCAAGCGCGAAATGCGCATCGCCGATCAGTGCATTGCCGGGCGCCACACCCCCAAACCGCTCGGTGAGATCGAACATGGCAGGCACCAGGAAGGCGATCATGACAATGACTAAGAGACTCGACAGCGCGCCGGCGATCTCCTTGTTGAAGGTCTGCTTTTGGTAGCGCAAGCCGCCGAGGAACAGCGCCAGGCCCAGCACCAGCAGCATGTTGGAGATCATCGATCCCGTGATGCTAGCCTTCACGACCTCGATTTTTCCGGCGCGCAAGGCAAAGAACGCGATGATCAGCTCGGTGGCGTTGCCGAAAGTGGCGTTCAGTAGCCCGCCAACAGTGGGGCCGGTCTGCACCGAGAGGTTTTCGGTCGCCTGCCCGATCATCGCCGCGATGGGTACGATGGCGAACGCCGCCGAGACGAACAGAACCCAGTCGGCCGGATGGACGATGTACGCGAGCACGGCGGTGATGGGGACGAAGATGAGCAGCCAGTTGAGCGAGGGCGTGGGCACGATGCGGCGGTCCTGGATGAAGGGGGCGGGCGGTTTACGGCGGGTGCGGAGGTGTAGCGGATTTGGCGGCCGGTGTCGCTAGCTGGTGTCAGGAACTTATTGCGCTTGTACGGACGTATGGCGAAGGCCGTTGGCCCGGGCGCAATAAGTGCCTGACACCCAGTCCGGTGCAGACTGGGCGTCAGGCACTTGCGAAGGGCAAGTTCCTGACACCGGGACATGGCTGTGCCTTCCGCCCCCAACGACGGCGTTCCGCGTCCGGCGGCCGGCGCGCGGTTACGCGTGTCGCCGGGCGCTCTCTTGCTGGTCGCTGGCGACTCCCGTAACCGGGAGCCGGCCGCCAGCGACGGAGTTCCGCGTCCGGCGGCCGGCGCGCGGTTACGCGTGTCGCCGGGCGCAACAAAAAAGACATGGCTGTGCGCTGGCTGAACCCTGTTTCGAACCCATCGGGGTGCGGGGCTGCCGAATGCCGCGAAAGTTTGTAGTGAAGTGCGGCACCCGGCCGCCCCGCCAACGTTTTTTCGATCCTCCGTCGCCTTTGCTGTGGGCTGCTCCACTCCGGGGAATCTCACCCCCGGAAGGCGACGTCGGTCGCTGGCTCCAAGGTGTGCGGCACCCGGCGCCAGTCGCTGCCCTTCCCCAGCAGATCGAGACGCCCTCGAGTGCATCCCCGTAGAAGAAGGTGAGTAGAATGTAGTATATATTTTATATACTGTTAAGTTGTTTCTGAAACAGGGTTAATTTGTGCTGTTTATACTCGGCTGCCGCTAACGGACCTGCAGACGGGCGCGGTCTGGTCAGGCCATCGCTGGCGGGAGCCGATTGACGAATTGGACGGGTGACGAGACGCGCACACCAAGGATGAATTCAAGTTGCCCGACACGACGCTCACAGATGTTTGGCACGCAACTTGCTTAATTCCAAGCATCGGCGCCCGGCCAAGGGCGACACCAAAAGGAGTGCACCATGACTGTTTCTTTCCTTCCCGGCACCACGGGTAACGATGTCCTCGACGTAGCGACGGGCGCTTCGCCGCTTCTGGACTACTCGGCAGCCAGCCAAACAGTCTTTATACTGCTCCAGGAGCAAGATTCCACCGGCTGGGCGCCGCAAGGGTCCAGCACCACGGTCGATGCGGTTCTCACCGCGCACGGCTATGCCGGCGATACGCCCGTGGGCGTCGCCTACGGCGCCGAGATCGGTCTCGACGCGCTGATCGGCATCAATAGCGTGATCACCGGCGCGGGGAACGACGTCGTTGTCGACAACGCCGCCGCCAACTTCATCGATACGGGCGCCGGTGATGACTCGCTTTGGCTCCGCCGCGGCGGCGCGGACACCGTTTTTGGCGGCGCCGGCGACGATTCGTTCCAGCAGGACACATATTTTACAGCAGGTGAGGTCCTTGATGGCGGCGCCGGACGGGACTCGCTGTTCATCAATGTCTACGAAGGCACAGACCCGGTGGTCGATCTTACGAAGGCCACGATCAGGAATTTCGAAGAAATCTACATCTCATACAACGAAGTCCGCATGACGAGCCAGATGATCAATGGATTCGAACGGGTCGGCGGCTATGGCGTCATCGATCTCACCGATCGCGGGGCGGTGATCGCAAAGGGCGAAGTAATGTTCGCCACCCTGCAGATGGCCGATGGCGGTCAGCTGCTCGATTTCAGCCAGGCGACCTATCAGGGCGAATTCATCCACGGTGGGACCGGCAACGACACGATCATAGCCGGCTATAATGTCGATGC
>JANMVX010000032.1:0-12030 GCA_031393505.1 Hyphomicrobiaceae bacterium
TGCGCATTGGTCAGCTCGTTCTTGCCGGCCAGGACCTTGTTGACGTTGTTGCCGACGATGTTGTCGCTGAACTTCGAACCGCTGGCAGCTTCCGTCAACGCGAAGATATCGCGCGTGCCATCGCCGAGGGCTGCCCCCAACGGAGAGATGAACTCGCGCCGGTTCATGTCGACGCTGACGGCTTCGGTCTCCAATTCGAACGAGGCCCAGTCGTAGCCGATGCCGCCGTCGAACTTGTCGAGGCCGCCGCGGCCCAACATGATGTCGTCGCCGGAAAAGCCCTTCATGACCGAGCCTTGGCCCGCAATCATGACGTCGTTGCCGGAATAGAGCGGCACCTGGCCGGTCGGCGCGCCGCCGTCGCCAACCAGGTTATCGCTGCCGTCCTTGCCGCCTTCGAGCCAATCGTCGCCCTGGCCGCCGATCAGTTCGTCGGCGCCTTCGCCGCCGTACATGACGTCGTTGCCGACGCTGCCCTGCAGCACGTCCGCGCCGCCGTTGCCATAGAGAGTGTCGGCGCCTTCGCCGCCGAACAGCAGGTCGTTGCCTTTGCCCGCGATGATTTTATCATCGCCGGCGTCGCCGTGCATGATGTTGTCGCCACTATCATCCGTGATGAGATCATTGCCGGTTCCGCCGAACAGCTGGTCGTTGCCGCCGCCGCCATCGATGGTGTCGTTGCCGCCGTCGCCCCAGACCGTATCGTCGTCGGCGTTGCCCGATACCATGTGGTCCGCGCCTTCGGTGCCGCCCATGACGATGGTGTTGCCGAAGAACGCGTCCCGGCCGTTGAAATGCAAGGCGCCGTCGTTCTTGATCTCAAGCAGCACGCCGCCGTGCGCGGTATTGTAGGCGTCGATCTTGACCTGGTCGTAGACGCCGTTGGTCGAGACGTCCTTGGCCTCGATGGTGAACTCGGCGGTCTGGAACACGGACGCCATCAGGTGATGGTTGCCGGTGTTGCGCTGGATGAGATCGGCGAACGTGTTGCTCTCGATCACATCGCTCCAATGCGTGCCTTCGATGCGCGGCAAGTAATAGAGCCGGTCGGCGTCCTGCAGGTTCTCCATCTGGGTGCGGAAGATGAAGTCGAAGGTGTTGCCGAGCAGGTCGCCATTGAGGTTCTGCTTTTCGGCCAGGCCAGCGATCCACATATCGACGGTGTCGAGGCCGGTGACCGAACCGGTGCTCCAGTGTGCAACAGCGCCGGTCGCGTCATGCAGCAGGCGAGTGTCGCCCGTATGCGTCCCGTCAGCGGCATTGGCGACGTTGCCATAGATGAGGCCAGTCGAGTGCACGAAGTCGTAGGCGTCCTGGGTGAATCCGATGCTGCCGATTTGGGCGTGATCGATCAGCAACTGGGCAGCGGCGCGTTTGGCGATCACGGTTGTGGCAGCCGCAATGGTGGCGTGGTTGCCATAAGCAGCTACGAAATTGACCAGCGAGGCGGCGTGCTTGAGGTGCAGGCCGAAATCGTTCCAGCTCTCGTACGGCTTCAGATTGGCGTCGTGGTTGGTCGCCTCATACATCTGATTGCGGAACAGATTGAACGTCGGCACGCCGGTGTCGCGGCCACGGGCGATGTTGAGCGCGGCAAGGTCGAGCGGCAGCCCGAGCAGATTGTTGCGGAGCGTCCCCGTCACGAACTCGTCGATCTCGTTGCCGACCTGGGCCTGCGCGCCGGCGATGATGCCCGCCGCGCCGGTGGCGGCATAGCCGGCCGGATTGGTGAAGGCGGTGATCAGGCCCATCGGCGTGTTCAGCGGATTGCCGTTGGCGTCAAGCGTGGGCGTGCCATCGGGATTGAGCTGAAAGATGTTCAGGTTCTCGGTCAGCATCGAATGGCCGAAGCGATAGACCGAGTTGGCGAATTCGGACGTGATCGCCGGATCGAGATGGATGTTGGTGTTGCCGAACAGATGGATGTTGGGCGAGACTTTGCGCGCGAACTCCTCGAACACGAGGTGCTGGTATTGCGTCTCGGTGCCGAACTTGGCGGCCTGGAACAGGCGCTCGCCATTCCACTCGGCGGCGGTGATCAAGTGGTGGGTACGGCCCGCGGTGGTATCGGCGAGTGTAAGTACGGACAGATCGACGTTCGGCAGCACCCAGTCCGACCCCAGCGACGTATCGCCCTTGTCGAGCGCAGCCTGGATCGTCGCTTTGGTCTCGGCCACCAGCCGGTTGTGTTCGTCGTGGAAGACTTCATGCACGGCAGTCAGGCCGATGTTCTCATTGGCGCGGCCGTCGCCGGCCACGAAGTGGGACTCAAGCAGAGCCTGATTGTAGGAACCGGCAACCACATGACCGGTGGCGTCGACGGCCGGCCTGGCGCCAGCCGCCATGTCGTTGATGAAGGCGTGGCCGGTGCGCACCGTCTTTTCGCCAGCCTCGGGAAGCGGGTTCGTCAGGTCGAGGGCAGTCAGGGCGGTATTGCCGGTTCCCGCGACCAGCGAAGTCGTGCCGTCAGCATGCACAACCACAACCTGCGCAAAGCCATTCTTGAGTTGCAGATTGCCATAAGCGTCGGTCGCCAGCAGCGGAACATTGCCGACGTCGGCGTCGGTCAACAGAATGCCCAGCTTCAGGGCGTTGGCCTTGATGTCGGCCCAGGTCGGCTCCTGCGTCTTCAGCCCCGTGCCCGACAGCATATTGCCGGTCGAGTGCAGCACGCCGTCCGCGCCGATGGCGTAGTCGCGCAGGAAAGCCTGATGCGAGGGATGCGACGTGTAGGTCTGGCTCTGGTCGACGAATGGCGTGACCGTATTGGTGGTCTTGCCGTTGACGACTGTGGCGCGGCTCAAGATCATGAAGTTGTTGGCGCCGGCGGCCGTGCTGAACAGCGGATCGTCAGGCTGCAGCGGAATGAACACGACTTCCGACGCATTCTTGGTGATGAGGTCGAGGCCATGATCGAAGAACTGGCCGAACAGCGTCATCCAGGTGTTGAACGGCGCCGAGATGCCGCCGTCGGGCGTCACGTTGGGAATGGCAAGGTTGCCAGCGAGCGGATTGACGGTGAACGCCCCGGTGGCGGCATTGACGTTGGTCGCGAGAATGACGCCCAAGGTGTCAACCGCGGCAGGATTGGCGATGAACGACACGAGAGGAAGGGTAGCCGGGTTCTGAATAACCAGCGGAATCGGATAGGCGGCCAGAGCGGCGGGGTTGCGGGCGCTCTGGTCGGCGATCAGATTGCTGATGGTGCGCGGCGCGGCGTCGACCACGAAGGCGGTGCCGGGAGTGTAATTGGTGAGCCCTTGCGCCATCTGGAAGATCGGATCGGCGAGATTCAAGAACGACTGGTCGGCGGCGCCGATGGTGTTCGGTCCCGGCGCAACTTGCGGGACCAGGTTGTTGTTGGTGCCGGCGACCTGGCGCAAACCGAACGCGAGATGCGCGTTGATCGGTTGCTGCCCGGCCTCGGCCATCTGGATCTGCTTGAGAATGAAATCGAGATCGACGCGATCAAAGGAAACCATTGCAGCTCTCCTGTTTGGTCCCGGCCCCTCGGGGCCGGCGAAACCGATACGATTTGGGCGCCCCCCGAAGGGCGTGCGAAGTCAGTGCCCGGCCGCAGCTGCGACGGGTTCAAGCAGATTCAGAATGCCGGGCAATCAGGCGCTGCGGTTGTTCCGCGGGGCCCCGGCGCCCACCCAAAGGCGCCGGCATAGGTCGAGTCAAAGAACCAAAAACGGCAAAGGCGCATACAGTCCCGGTGTCCTTGGTTCCCCGCAATGACAGCCCATCCGTTTGGATGTGCGCTGCCCTCTGGGTGTCTCAAAGGTGTTGCAAGTAAATCGAATGTTACGAAGACATACTACAATTGAGCCAAAACTTATCAAGGACCTAACGTCGTCTGAGCCCCCGACCAAGGTCCGAAAACAGCCGCGACAAATGTCCGGAAATGGCAAGTTCGTGGTAACATGATGAACGCTGCGCGGCTTCAGAGAGGGCGATCAGGGCGCTGTTAATGTTAACGGCCCCAGCCGGAAATATCCCGCGTGGTCACAGGCTTGGGCAGGCCTTTTGCGAAACTTGTGATATTGCGCCGCCAAGCCGCTTGCGCACGTCGTTGTCCGAGCCCCGGCATCAGACCAGCCCGATGGCGCGGCCGCCCGCTAACCGTTTGTTATCCAAACTGTAAGCTTGTTATATTTTGAGTATGTCGTTCATGTATAGTTAATACCGCTTGCACGCTTTGCTGTATGTTTTGTGCGAGTGTTCGCTGTCGGTTGAGGCCTTCGCGCTTGGAGTCCTCTATCGCAGCGTGGTGCCGCGTCGCCGGCGCCTGACCCTGGTTGAGATTGCCATTCATGCACAGCGCCACACTTGAATTGTACTGGAGCCCGGCGCGGGGCGGCCTTTCCGCAGCCTGGCGCGGCCTGTCGCTGATCCAGAAGTTCGCCCTGATCGGGCTGGTCGTGATTGCGGCTGGCACCACCGTCATTGGCGCCTGGGTGTCGCAGCGCATCGAACAGGCGGTGGTGCAGAATTCGGCCAACGCGGCGGCGCTCTATATGAGCGGCCTGGTGGAGCCGATCGTGCAGGAGATCGGCCCCGATGGAACTCTAACACCCGAACAGTGCAAGCGCCTGGATGAGTTGTTCGCGATGCGCGTGTTCGGCAACACCATCGTGTCGATCAAGATCTGGGTGAACGGCGCCAAGGTCGCGTACAGCAACCATAAAGAAGTGATCGGCCAGACGTTTCCGCTCACGGAGAGTCTGCAGACAGCCTGGTCCGGCGCGGTCTCGGGTGAGTTCAACAACTTGAACGAGGACGAAAATCGCGCGGAAGCGCAGTTGCATGTGCCGCTGCTGGAAATCTACGCGCCGATGCGCAAACTGGATGGCGGCAAGATCGTGGCCGTCGGCGAGTTCTATTCGCGCGCCGACCATTTGCGCACGGATCTCTTCAATGCCCGCATGGGCAGTTGGATGATCGTCGGCCTGACCGGCCTTGGCATGTTCGCGGCGCTCTACGGGCTGGTGCGCCAGGCCGGCAAAACCATCGTCGAGCAACAGGCGGCGTTGAAGGATCGGGTGTCGCAACTTTCGCTGGCGGTGGCGCGCAACGACGTCCTGTCGGCGCAGGTCGATGCGGCCAACAGCCGATCGGTGGTGATGAATGATCGGTTCCTGCGGCGCGTCGGCGCCGAACTGCACGATGGGCCTGCGCAATTGCTGGCGCTGGCGCTGCTGCGACTGGACTCGGTTTCGACCGGCGCTGCCGCCAGCCAGCGGCCCGCCGACGTGGAGACCATGCGCAAGGTCCTGAACGACGCGCTGAAGGATATCCGCAACATCTCCGGCGGCCTCTCGCTGCCCGAAGTGCAGGACATGCCGCTGGGCAGGGCGCTTGAGCTGTGCGCCCGCTCCCACGAGCGCCGCAGCGGGGCGAAGGTGGCCTGTCAGCTCGACGCGGGCTTGGCGGAGGTCTCTGCCGCGATCACGATCTGTCTTTATCGCTTCGTGCAGGAGGGCCTCAACAACGCGTTCCGCCACGCCGCAGGCGCAGGGCAAGCGGTTACGCTGACGTACGACGACAAGTCCATCGCCGTGATGGTTTCCGATACCGGGCCTGGGTTTGATCCGGCGTCGAAATCGACCACCGACCGGCTGGGCCTCGCCGGCCTCAGAGACCGCATCGTGTCGCTCGGCGGCGCGTTCCAAATCCAGTCCAGTCCCGGCCAAGGCTGCACGCTGACCGCAAGTTTCAAACTGGCCGCAAAGGGCGCAACCAATGTCTGACCTGATCACCGTCGCGATCGTCGACGATCATCCGCTGATGCGCGAGGGCGTGGCCCATACGCTGACGCAGAGCGGCAAGTTCTCCGTCATCGCCATGGGCGGCAAAGGCGCCGACGCCATCCGCATCGCGCAGGACTTCCTGCCCGAAATCATGCTGCTCGACATCAACATGCCCGGCGGCGGCATCGAGGCGGCGCGCCAGATCAACGTTCAGTGCCCGATCGTGAAGCTGGCCATGCTGACCATTTCGGAAAACCAGGAGCACGTCTGCGACGCCATGGAAGCGGGCGCGCGCGGCTACATCCTGAAGGGCGTTTCGGCCGCCGAACTGGTGGGCACGCTGGTATCCATCCATGAAGGGCAGTCCTATGTCACGCCGCAGCTGGCCGCCCGGCTGCTGCGCCAACCTGCGAAATCGACGCCCACGCTCTCCAAGCTCGACGATCTCACGGACCGCGAAACCCAAATCCTCGACAATGTCGCCAAGGGCATGACCAACAAGGAAATCGCCCGCTCGCTGAACCTCAGCGAAAAAACCGTGAAGCACTATATGACCAACGTCATGCAGAAGCTGCAGGTGCGCAACCGGTTGGAAGCGGTGCTGACATTGCGCGGAGAGGCCGTGCGCTGATTATGTAGGGGCGACCCGTGGGTCGCCTGCTAACGGCACGGTACGCCGCACGAGGGCGACCCACGGTTCGCCCCTACGCCTTGGGCCCTTGCGCGACAAAATCCAGATACTGCAAAAACACCTCGCGTTCGCTGGTGATATCCAGCTTGCGAAAAATGTTCTGGCGGTGATTGCGCACGGTGCCGGAAGAAATGCCCAGGCGCGCGGCGATGGCCTGGGGGGGATGGCCGGCCAGGATCATGCCGACCAGCTCGCGTTCGCGCAAGGTAAGATCCGGCCACAAACTGTCCGGGATTTTTCCGGGCATGCGGCTTGGCGGGTCGGACGTAAGCTCTCGGCTCTTGCGCGCGGAACCCGTCCCCGCGCCGATTAACCGCCGTTGCAGATCATGCAGCGCCGCCAAGCGTGGAAAAGCCTCATCCAGGCGTGCGATGTCGCGCCGTGAAAACCGCCGCGTCTTGCGTTCCAGAAAAATGCCGAGCATGGCGCCGGCGCCATCCGCCAGGAGCACGCCGACCTCATCCTTGATAACCGACTGGCGCAGGAATTCCGCGATGTAGCGGCCCTGTTTCAACTCGCGCAGGCCGAAGGCGGCGAGCGGCACGATGCCTGGCGCGCGAGCCTCGCGGCAATAGGCATAATACGGATCATAAGGGTAGTAGACGGTGAGATAGCGCTCGACCAGGGCGTCCGAGAAATTGCGATGGGTGAGAAATTCGGGCGGCGCACGGTCGCGGTATCGTGTGACCGTGATCCGGTCGTGCGGCGCCAGGGCGCCCACCAGATCGACCACGCGCGAAAGGTAGTCAGCCGTCCCCACGGCTTCCAGCACCGCGATCAATTCGGCATCGGCTGTGACCGTTGTCATATGGTTGGCGGCTGCGCGCATCGATAGTCTTTCCGCTTTCGCTGCTCATCGGCATTGGAAAGCGCGCCCATGGACTCTCCAAACCAAAACGGGCCCATCGTCATCGGCATCGACGCCGGCGGCACCATGACCGATACCATCCTGGTCGACAAGGACGGGCATTTCAAGATCGGCAAGGCCGCGACCACGCCGCGCAACGAGTCCGAAGGATTTATTCAGTCGGCGGAGGATGCGGCGGACGCCTGGGGCATTTCGCTGGATACATTGTTCTCCGGCGTCGACGTCGTGCTCTACTCCGGCACCGGCATGCTGAACACGCTGCTGTCGCGTACGGGACGGCGGCTAGGTCTGATCACAACGCGCGGCACGGAAGATATGATCCTGATGGGGCGCGGTCTGCAGGCCTGGTCCGACTACGGCTATGCCGACCGGCTGCACGCCGTGACGCACCACCACCCCGATCCCCTGGTCCCTCGCCGCCGGACGCACGGCGTCACCGAGCGCGTCGATCAGTTCGGCGATGTGGTGATCCCGGTTTATGAGCACGAAGCCAAGGCGGCGGCCTTGGCGCTGATTAAGGATAAGGTCGAGGGCATCTGCATCTGCCTGTTGTTCGCGCACGTGAACCCGTCGCACGAATTGAGGATCGCCGAGATCGTCCGCGATGAGATCAAAAAGGCCAAGGCCGACATCCGCGTCTATACCAGTCACGAAATCCGTCCCGTGATCCGCGAGCAGTCGCGGCTGAACAGTGTGCTGATCGAAGCCTACGCGACGTCCCGGGGTCGACAACAACTCCAGGGCATCCAGGATATCTCAAAGAAACACGGCTTTAAATACGGCGTACAGACTCTTCTTTCGTTCGGCGGGCTGACATCGATAAAGCATCCCCGCCTGCACGAAACCATGATCTCAGGCCCTATTGGGGGGATCCTGGGAGCCGCCTATGTCGGTAAGCTGATCGGGAATAACAACCTGATCTGCTCCGACATGGGCGGGACTTCCTTCGATATGGGTGTGATCACGCGCGGCGTCACCCGGCTCGAGAACGAGCCGATCATGGACCGCTTCAAGCTGAATGTGCCGACGCTGCATCTCGACACCATTGGGGCCGGCGCGGGCATGATCATCAAGGTCGACCCGCTCACCAAGAAGGTGAGCCTGGGGCCGGAAAGCGCGGGATCGGATCCCGGCCCGATCTGTTTCGGGCGCGGCGGGACGGAGCCGACCATCGCCGATTGCGATGCGATTCTTGGTCGTCTGAACCCGCACTATTTCCTCGGTGGAAAAGTTATTCTGGATGTCGCCAAGGCGAGAGCGGCGTTCAAGGAGAAATGCGCCGATCCGCTGGGTGTCGGCGTCGAAGAGGCCGCCGAGGGCATGATCACCATGCTGGAGACGGACGCCAACAATGCGCTGCGCCGCGTCATCTCGGGACAGGGCATCCATCCGTCCGAGTTCACCCTGTTCTCGTACGGAGGGTCGGGGCCGCTGCATGTGGCGGGATACAGTCGCGGTATCGGGTTGAAGGATATCGTGACGTTCCAGTTCGCCGCCGCGTTCTCGGCCTTTGGCTGCACCACGGCCGATTTCATGCGCCGGCATTCGGCGTCCGTGCAGATCGATATCGGCGCCAAAGCCGATGACGGCCAGTTGGTGGGTCATGCCAAGAAGGTTTCCGGGATATGGCGTGAGCTGACCAAACGCGCCGTCGATGAAATGCGCGAGGACGGCCACAAGGCCAAGGCGATCCGTACCGCGCCCTTCTTGATGATGCGCTATACCGGGCAGCTTGAGGATGTCGAGGTGGTAGCCCCGCTGACCAATCCAAAGTCAGCGGACGATCTGCGGAAAATCATTGCCGAGTTCGAGGCCGTCTACGAAAAAATCAACCACCGCGTGTCGCGCTATGGCCAGGCCGGGTTCTCAATTACAGAACTTGGCGTGGTGGCCGTGGCCGATAAGGTGAAGCCGACGTTGTTGAAACGCGCGTTGGGGACGAAAGATCCGTCAACGGCGCATAAGGGCGAGCGGGAGGCGTACATCGCGGGCAAATGGCACGCCGCCCAGCTCTACGAGATGGATTTGTTGTTGCCTGGTAACGAAGTCACCGGCCCCGCGATCATCGAACATCCGGCGACAACGCTGGTGGTACATCCCAAGGACGTGGTGACGATCGATGAGTGGACGCTGCTGCATTATGGGCATTCGTAACGGGTACGTTACTTCCCTCTCCCCCGTTTTCCGGGGGAGAGGAGACCGCGTCTCGCAGCCGCCCTCTTCGGCGGCAAGAGCCACGCGGTCGGTGAGGGGCAGACGCTTGCACCGGTCCTGGTGCAGCCAGGCGCGAGCCCACCGTCTGTACGCGTTGCTGCCCCTCATCCGGCGCAAAGAGCGCCACCTTCTCCCCCGAAGACGGGGGAGAAGGAAAAAAGGTCACCGGCAACCTCCCCACGTCCATGAGGCGGGCGCCCGCTTGAGCCCTGCCGCTCAGCCGTATGCGCTGGGTTGCGGCCGGACCGGTCCGAAGATCGATCCGCCGGAGCCCAGGCTCGGGCTTTGTGGCAGGGCGGTATCCGCGAGCACGCGGAGCCCCAGAGTCGCTTGCCCGAAGGCGGGGGAAGCTGCCGGCTCCCCGTGTTTGGTTTCCCTTGGAAAGGAAGGCGACGCGGGATTTGAACCCACGACACCCGGAGTAACAATCCGGTGCTCTATCCATTGAGCTAGTCGCATGGTGAACCTGAAGGGACTCGAACCCCCGACCTCCCGGTGAACCGGGCGCTCTACCCCTGAGCTACAGACCCTTCCCGTCCATCGCGGAACACAACAGCCGCACAGCGGAGCGCGCCAGCCGGGCGGAAAAACCCGGACCAAAGCGAAAAACGGGAGACATCAGTAAGAGTACAAATGCGGCGGAAGTCCAGGCGAAGGTTGCAGCATCGTTGACTTTGCACGCGACTTGAGAGATTAGTCCGCTGATCAGCGGTCGCCCAAAGGTGCCGCTCAAGAAGCGCTGCCCGAGGCTCAAGACCCCGAAAGTCCGAAACCGCACCGGTTTCGGCGCCACAGGGCGCGATGAAGAACGAGGAACTGCCATGTACGCGGTCATCAAGACCGGCGGTAAGCAATATCGTGTTGCCGCCAATGACGTTATTGAAATTGAAAAAGTGTCCGGCAAAGTTGGCGACTGGGTCCAGTTCGCCGAAGTGCTGATGGTCGGCGGTGAGAAGGCCGAGATTGGCGCGCCGCTGGTCAAAGGCGCGTCCGTCGCCGCCGAGATCGAAGACCAAGGCCGGGCCGACAAAGTCGTCATCTTCAAGAAGCGCCGCCGCCACAACTACCGGCGCAAGAAGGGCCATCGTCAGCATCTGACGACCGTCCGCATCACCGAAATTCTCACCGGGGGCATGGCGCCCTCCCAGACTGCCATCCCAGCCTTGTGGGATGCCGCCGTCGGCCGCGTGGCCACGCCGCGTCCGATCGTGCCGAACGGTTTGCATTCGGCCAGCCGCAACACCGGCCGCAGCCAGGCCGTCCGCTTCGTCGGCGCCGCAGCCGCGAACGACCACGCCGGCCATGATCACGACCACGATCATGACGGACACGACCACGCTGGCCACGACCATGGCGACACCGCCAAGGGCAAGGCCGAGGCGCACAAGCCCACCGGCACTGACAGCTACCGCCTGCTGACCGCCCCCGAAGGCGCAGCGGACGATCTCGGCCGCATCGGCGGCGTCGCCGACAAGACGGCGGAAGTTCTGAACCGCAACGGCATCTTCCACTTCTGGCAGGTCGCGGCCATGACCGACGACGAAGCCGCCAAGATGGAGAAGATCCTGAAGTTTCCAGGCCGCATCCGCCGCGAAGAGTGGCGCGAGCAAGCCAAGGAACTTATGTCCGGAATGGCGCCGCGCGCAAAAATCGACCAGGTCGGCGATATGTCCTCTGGCCGCAAGCAGGAATTCAAGCGCCTTTCGGCCCCGCAAGGCGGCAAGGCCGACGAACTTGGCCTGATCAGCGGCGTCGCTGAGAAGACCGAGAAGCTGTTGAACGACAACGGCGTCTACCATTTCTGGCAAGTGGCTGCGATGACAGATGCCGACATTGCCGCGCTGGAGCAGGACCTCAAATTCCCCGGCCGCGTCAAGCGCGAGGAATGGCAGGATCAGGCCCGCGAGCTGATGGCCGGCAAAGCGCCGCGTGCAAAGGTTGATCGCGAGCGTGGCAACACGTAAGCTGTGATTTGAAATTGCTTTGCGGCCCATGGGCCTGCAGGACGAAGGAACAGGTTTATGGCTCACCATAAAGGCGGCGGCTCTACGCGAAACGGCCGCGATACCGCGGGTAAGCGTCTCGGCGTCAAGAAGTTCGGCGGCGAACATGTCATCTCGGGCAACATTCTGATCCGCCAGCGCGGCACGGAATGGCACCCCGGCACGGGTGTCGGCATGGGCGTCGACCATACGATCTTCGCCGTGGTTGAAGGTCAGGTCGAGTACCGTCGCCGCCAGAAGGGCCGCGTCTACGTCTCGGTGATCCAGAAGGACGCCGCGGCGGCCGGTTCGGGCGCCACGGCGCGTGGGCGGGCCGGGGCCAAGAAGGTCTCAGCGGCCGCCAAGCCAAAGCTGCAAGCAGCCGAATAGTTTGCGCGGAGTTGTTGGGGCGACCCGCGGGACGCCCCTACAAGTCCGCGCAAACTATTCGGCTGCTTGCAGCATTGGCTTGGCGGCCGCTGAGACCGTCTTGGCCCCGGCCCGCCCACGCGCCGTGGCGCC
>JANMVX010000052.1:0-4618 GCA_031393505.1 Hyphomicrobiaceae bacterium
TCAGGGTCAGAGAACGAACCCGCTTCCGCGGGAGGCCGCTCCACGAGGCAGCGGAGCGAGTTTCGGGACGCGGCGAGTAACCATTTGAGACGGCAGTGATAACACGGGCGGGGCGGGTGTCCTGAGGATCGAGGGGTCTAGTCACTCCAACCTCAGGACAACCCCGATGAGCCAGACCCTTTCGAGCCCTAGCCCCGTCAGCCCGTCGCGCGATCAGCGCACCATCAGTCCGCTGCGCCAGCGCATGCTCGACGAGATGGCGCTGCGCGCCTTCAGCGACAAGACGCAGCATGATTATATCCGCCACGTGAAGACGTTGACGCTTTTCATCGGCCGCTCGCCCGATGGCGCGACGGCAGACAACCTGCGAGCTTTCCAGGCCCACCTGCGTCAGACCGGCGTGCAACCGCCGTCCATGAACGGCGCCGTATCGGCGCTGCGGTTCTTCTTCACCTACGCCTGTGACCGGCCCGAGCTGTGCAACCACCTGCGGATCGTCAAGCAGCGCCAGAAGCTGCCCATCGTACTGACACAGGAGGAAGCGGCTCGCCTGATGGAAGCAGCGCCGGGGCCGAAGTATCGCGCGGCGTTCGGTGTCGCCTATGGGGCGGGTCTGCGCGTGTCCGAGGTCACCAACCTGAAGGTCTCGGATATCGACAGCAAGCGCATGATCCTGCGCGTCGAGCAGGGCAAGGGCATGAAGGATCGCAACGCCATGCTGTCGCCGCGCCTGCTGCAGCTGCTGCGCGAGTGGTGGCTGATCGAGCGGCCGAGGACCTGGCTGTTTCCGGGGCGCGATCCCGTGCTGTCGATGTCGCCGCGTCAGATCTATCGCGTCGTGCGCGACACCGCTGCCGCGATCGGCATCCAGAAGCGTGTCGGGCCGCACACCTTGCGCCATTCGTTTGCGACCCATCTCTTGGAACAAGGCGTCGACATCCGCGTGATCCAGGTGCTGCTCGGGCACACCAAGTTGGATACGACGGCGCGCTATGCCCATGTCGCCAGCCGCGTGCTGCGCGACGTGACGAGTCCGCTCGATCAGCTCGCGCCATTGCAGCCCAGGCCCGGCGACTGGCCCTGAGCCAAGATCGTGCCCCGTCCTGCCCTGGAGGTCGCGGATATCTTCCGCGACCATGGTCCTGCTTGGCGTAATGCCAACCGAGGCCATCTCAGTCTTGGCCAGTTGAAGGTGATGAGCGCCATCGAGAGCTGCCGCACGGCGGCTCTCGGCGGACACGTCATGCGTTGCCAGAACGGCGCCTGCGGACATACCGCCATCGCCTTTAACAGTTGCCGTGATAGACATTGTCCCAAGTGCCAGGGCGCGGCGGCACGCGAATGGATGGAGGAGCGCGCGGCCGAGCTGCTGCCGGCGCCCTACTTCCACATCGTCTTCACACTGCCGGCCGCCATCGGCGACATCGCCTATCAGAACAAGGCGGTGATCTACGATCTCCTGTTCAAGGCTTCGTCAGAGGCCTTGCTCACCATCGCGGCCGACCCCAAGCATCTCGGCGCCAGGATCGGCATCACCGCCGTGCTGCACACCTGGGGCTCGGCTATGACGCACCACCCGCATGTTCACATGATCGTGCCGGGCGGCGGGTTCTCGACTGACAAGTTGAAGTGGATCGCGGCCAAGCCGCAGTTCTTCCTGCCGGTGTTCGTGCTCTCCAAACTGTTCCGCAGGCTGATGCTGGAGAAGCTGATGGCAGCCAACGCCGGCGGCAAGCTCACGTTCTTCGGCCAGCACACCCATCTGACAGCACCCGATGCGTTCGCGGCGTTCCTGGCGCCGCTCCGCAAGAAGCGCTGGTTCGTGTACGCCAAGCGTCCCTTCGCCGGACCCAAGGCGGTGCTGGCCTATCTCTCGCGTTACACGCACCGGGTCGCGATCTCGAACAGCCGTCTGATCAAGGCCGAGGCGGGTCGCGTGACCTTCAAGGTCAAGAACTACCGCGTCGAGGGCGAGGCCCGCTATACCACCATGACGCTGCAAGCCGGCGAGTTCATCCGCCGCCTGCTGATCCACGTCCTGCCCACCGGTTTCCACCGCATCCGCCACTACGGCTTCCTGGCCAGCGGAGCCAAGGCTGGCAATCTGGCCAAGGCGCGCGAACTGCTGGCGGTGCCCGAGCCGAAGGCCGCCGCCGACACCGTTGACGCTGCGCTCGCCAGAACCTGCCCCTGCTGCGGCGGCCCGATGCACGTCATTGAGATCTTCGAGCCAGGCCAGGCCCCGCGCCATCAGGCCTCGCCAAGGCCGGCTGTCCTCAGGATCGACACGTCATGACGGAACATCTTCGGTGCCGGATGGCTATGGTGCATGATGCTGGTCCATCCGCCGGCGCCGCAGGACCGCGCGCTGAGCTTGCAATAGCCCAACTGGGAGCACCGGACTCGGCTGCACTGGCGAGCGGCATGGGGTCCGCTTGGATGCCAATCCGGCCCGCGACACAGCCGTTCAGTCCGGATGGCGCCATCCGGACTGCCGTCACCGAAACCAAGCTCAGCGACCAAATCCCCATAGCGCTCGCGGCACGGTCACGCCGCAACTCTCGCGGGTTCCTTCCCTGAAGGCTTTCGAACGACGGCCCCGGTGCGCGTGGTTGGCAGCGTGACGGGCCGTCATCCGAAACCCTCAACATGAAGGACGGTGGCGGCATTTCCAACCTATGCTCGAAGTGCCCTCAGCTCCGGACAAATGCTGCCTCATCGCGGCGTTGTCCGGAGAGAACGGGGTCGATCACAGCCGGACCCCGCCAGGGAACTCGACCACGTGACCCAGGGCGCGGTCGTCTTGCGGCGGGGGTTGCTGGGCCTCGGCGCTTGTCGTCGAGTCCGGACTGGCAAACGGCAAATCCATTTGCCGGTCGGTGGGCTTCTTCTTCCTTGCGCGTTCGTGCATTCGAGGCCGGTCGTCGTCGTCGCGGGCCGTCGCTGCGGGTTCGGTGTCACTGTCTCCCAGCCGCGCATGCGGGGCCCTGATCTGGCCGGCCCAGACATCATACTGCGCTGATGGTACATCGGTGGCGACTTCGTCTGCCAGGCGAGGCGGCGACAACTGCCGTGCCTGGAAATTTCTATCCTCGAAAAACCTCAGCTTGCTCGCGCGGATCGGCGGCAGACCCGAGACCAGCACCAGCGACTCGTCGCGCGGCAGTTGCAGGATCTCACCCGGCGTCAACAACGGGCGCGGCGTTTCCTGCTTGGACACCGAGACATGGCCAAGCCATAGCGACGACCGCTTACCGGACAGGTTCTGCAGTGAGCGCAATTCCGTCGCTGTCCCCAGGGCATCGGAGAGCCGTTTCGCCGTGCGCTCGTCGTTGGGTGCAAAAGCAACGCGCACGTGGCAATTGTCCAGCAGGGCGTGGTTCGGCCCATAGGCCTTGTCGATCTGGTGCAGCGACTGGGCGACCAGAAAGGCGCGCACGCCATAACCGGCGAGGAAGGCGAGCGAGGTCTCGAAGAAGTCGAGCCTCCCCAGGGCCGGGAATTCGTCGAGCATGAGCAGGAGCTTGTGCCGGCGCTCCTGGCCATCGACCGTGGCGAGGTCTTCGGTCAACCGCCTGCCGATCTGGTTCAGGATCAGCCGCATCAGCGGCCGGGTGCGCGAGATGTCGGACGGTGGCACGACCAGATAGAGCGACACCGGATGTTCGGCGGTCATGAGATCGGCGATGCGCCAATCGGAGCCCGCTGTGGTCGCTGCAAGCACCGGATCGCGATACAGCCCCAAAAAGCTCATGGCGGTGGAGACGACACCAGAGCGCTCGTTCTCTGACTTGTTCAGGAGCTCGCGCGCCACCGAGGCGACGACCGGATGGGCCTTCGGCGCATCATTGGTACCGAGATGGTTTGTGATCTGCATGAGCCGGAGCGTGCGCTGGAAGCTGCGGGTGGGATCGGCGAGAAAGGTCGCGACGCCCGCGAGGGTCTTGTCGGCCTCGGCATAGAGCACATGCAGGATCGCGCCGACCAGCAGCGAATGGGCGGTCTTTTCCCAATGGTCGCGGCGCTCGCGGACGCCTTCGGGATCGACCAGGATATCGGCGATGTTCTGCACGTCGCGTACCTCGTTCGGACCTCGGCGCACTTCCAAAAGCGGGTTGAAGCGCGCCGAACGGGGATCGGTGGGATCGAATCTGAGGCAGTGCGAAAATTGCGTGCGCCAGCCGGCGGTCAGCTCCCAGTTCTCGCCCTTGACGTCGTGGATGACGGCCGAGCCGATCCAAGTCAGCAGCGTCGGCACGACCAGGCCGACGCCCTTGCCCGAGCGCGTGGGCGCGACGGCCATGACATGCTCCGGGCCGTCGTGGCGCAGATAGTGGCGGCCGTGACGCCCGAGGATAACGCCGTCATTGCCGAGCAGTCCGGCAGCTCTGATGTCCGAATAATCCGCCCAGCGGGCCGAGCCATAGGTTGTGATGCTTTTTGTTTGGCTGGCCCGCCGGGCGGCTCCCCCGAGGGCAAGGACGCCGCTCAAGAGCCCACCGCAGGCGGCGATGACGCCTGCGGTATTGAAGACGCCGGGCGCCAGGTCGCCGAACGACAGCCACCAGGGAAACAGCATCCAGGGGCGATAGATCGGCAGTCCAAGGACAGTCAGCAG
>JANMVX010000092.1:0-7267 GCA_031393505.1 Hyphomicrobiaceae bacterium
GACCCGTGGGTCGCTCTCTATCGGCACGGCACGCTGCACGAGGGCGACCCACGGGTCGCCCCTACGCCGCTAGCGCCGGCGATTCTCCCCAGGCACGTCCAACTATGCCCAACATCGGCGCCGTTCTCTCCGTACACGACATCGCCAAAAGCTTCGGCTCGGTACGCGCGCTCACGTCGGCCGCTCTCGACATCCGCGCCGGTGAGGTGCACGCCCTCATGGGCGCGAACGGCGCCGGCAAAAGCACGCTGGTCAAGATCATCACTGGCGTCTTTGGCGCGGATACCGGGACGGTGACGTTGAACGGCACGCCGCGCCGCTTCCGCTCCCCCGCCGAGGCGCGAGCAGCGGGCATCGTCTCGGTCTACCAGGACCCCGCGCTCGTCCCCGACCTCACGGTCGCGCAGAACATGCGGCTCGCCCGCGTCGCCATGCCGGACGTGCGGCGCTGGCTCGACGAACTGGGCGTGCGCGATCTCGACGAGCGCGCGGTGGTGCGCGAGCTGCCCTACGCCACGCTGCGCCTGATCGATCTTGCGCGGGCGCTGGCCTCCAATCCGGTCATCCTGCTGCTCGATGAAATCACGGCCGCGCTGCCCGCCGATCTCGCCGCCCAGGTGTTCAAGATCGTGCGCGCCTGGCGCGACGCCGGAAAATCCGTGATTTTCATTTCGCACCGCATGGCTGAAGTTTCGCAACTGTGTGACCGCGCGACCGTGCTGCGCGACGGCAAGACCGTCGGCGTGGTGGACATGGACAAGGGAAGCGACGACCGCATCGTGTCGTTGATGCTGGGCGCGGAGATCGCCAAGCGCGTAGCGGCGGGGACAACCAGTTCAAAGACCATCGCGAAATTCCACGCGACCGCCGCACTCGACGTTGTCGGCCTGCACTATGGCCACGCTCTCAACGGCGTTTCCTTCACGCTGCGGCGCGGCGAAGTGCTCGGCGTCTCCGCCTTGGAGGGCCAAGGCCAGCAGGAACTGTTCGACTGCATCGCGGGCGTGCGCCGCTACGACAAAGGCTCGATCACGGTCGATGGCGCCGACTTAAAACCGCGCCATCCGGCTGACGCCATCCGCGCCGGCGTCGTGCTCATTCCCGCCAACCGCGTCGAAGCCCTGTTGCCGCAGCGCTCGATCGCCGAGAACACGGCCCTCGCCGGGTTCGGCCGCCTCTCGAGCTGGGGGCCGATTGCGATGGGGGCGGAGCGCACGCGCGTCGCTGATGCGGTGCGGCGTCTACAGATCGACACTCGCGCCGAATCCGAACTCAAGCGCCTCAGCGGCGGCAACCAGCAAAAGGTGGTGATCGCACGCTGGCTGGCGAGCGGCTTCAAGACGCTGCTGTGCTTCGATCCCACGCGCGGCATCGACATCGGCACCAAGCGGCAGATCTATACGCTGGTGCGCGAGCTGGCGGCGGCGGGCAACGCGGTGCTGCTGTTCACATCGGAAATGCCCGAGATCGCATTGGCCTGCGACCGGGTCATCGTGCTCTATGCGGGTCGGGTGGTGCACGAAATGCCGGCGGCCGAGGCCGATGAGGCAAGTCTGCTCAGAGCGGCGCATGGGCTGACGGCCGCCACCGCCCGAGCGCACGCATGACCGTAAGCGACATGGCGCCCAAGCCAGCCTCCTCAGCGAACGCCCTTGGTTTTCTCTGGCGCAATGCCGCTGCGTTCGCCATGCCGGCGTTGCTCGCCGCCGCCATGATCTTCACCGTGATCATCCACCCCAGCTACGGCTCCTTCGAACTGCAATCTTTGGCGCTCGCCGCACTGCCCCTGGCGCTGGCGGCTTGCGCACAGTCCGTCGTCGTCATATCGGGCGGCATCGATCTGTCGGTCGGCCCCATGATGTCGGTCGCCAACGTGCTGGCCGGCAGCCTGATGGTGCACGGCAGCTTCGCGGCGGCCCTCATGTGGTCCGTGGCGATCCTGATCATCGGCGCGTTGCAGGGCCTGGCCAACGGCCTGCTGGTCAAAGTCACGCGCATCCCGGACGTGGTCGTCACGCTGACCACCGGCTTCATCCTTGGCGGCGTCGCGCTGCTCATCATGGAGCGTCCCGGCGGCGGCGCGCCGGCAGCCTTTCTCAATCTTGCCGCTGGAACCACCCTCTCGGAATGGATCCCGAACGCGCTGATCTTCCTGGTCGTGGTGGTCGCGGCGGTCTGGACGCCGGTTCTGCGCAGCCGCCTCGGCCTGCTCATCTATGCCACCGGCAGCGATCCGGTCGCGGCCTTCCGCAGCGGCGTCGATACCGATTTTGCGCGCATGGCGGCCTATATGATCAGCGGTATCTTTGCGGCGCTCGGCGGCATCGCCCTCACCATGACCACGGGGATCGGGGCGCCGCTTTCGGGCGGCATCTATACGCTCAGTGGCCTCGCCGCCATCGTCATCGGCGGCGTCAGCCTGACCGGCGGCAAGGGCGGCCTGGTCGGACCAGTGATCGCCGCCATCCTGCTCTCGCTGATCCCCGCCGATCTCATCTTTCTCAACATCGATCCCAACTACGGCCAGGTCATACAGGGCACGCTGATCGTCTTTGTGGTGATGGCCGGCGGGTTCGCGGCGGCCTGGCGAGCGCGCGCATGAACACCGTTCCCGACACTACCCCATCGCTACCGGCGGTCCTCCTCGCCTACCTGCGCCGCAACACCATTGTCGCGCTGCTGTTGCTGCTGGCCGCCTTCATCGCCGGCATCGAGATCGTCCGCCCAGGGACGGTCACGCCGCTGTGGATCTCCAACCTTCTCCTGTTCGCCGCTCCGCTCGGCATTTTCGCCGCCGGCCAGACCCTCGTCATGTTGACCGGCGGCATCGATCTCTCCGTCGCAACCGTCGCCTCGGGATCGGCCTACCTGCTCGCCACCAACGCCTCGCTCGGCACGCCGCAAGCCGTGCTGCTCGGCATCGCCCTCGGCCTGCTGGTCGGCCTCGCCAATGGCGTCGGCATCGCGGTCATGCGCGTGCAGCCCTTGGTCATGACGCTCGGCACGGGGCTGATGGCGGGCGGCTTCATGATCGTCTACAGCCAGTTGATGCTGGCCAGCCAGCCGCGCATCCCGCCCATCATCCAGACGCTCGGCGCCACCAAACTCTGGGGCGCCATCCCCTACGACCTGTTCGTCTGGGTCCCCATCGCCACGCTCATGATCTTTGCGCTGCGCCGCACCGGCTTTGGACGCGTCCTCTACGGCGTCGGCGACAACCGGACGGCTTGCGAACTTTCGGGCGTGCGCGTCTGGCCGGTGCTGCTCACAGCCTATGCGCTGTGCGGCGTGCTCGCGGCCATCGCTGGCATCATCCTGGTCGGCGGCACCAACGCCTCCAACCTGAGCCTGGCCGATAGCTACCTCTTGCCCTCGGTCGCGGCCGTGATCATCGGCGGCACCTCGATTTTCGGCGGGCGCGGCGGCTATTCTGGCAGCATTGTCGGGGCGCTGATCCTGACGGTGCTGACGAGCCTGCTCACGTTGCTCGACGTCATCGAACCGGTGAAACAGATCTTGTACGGAACAATCATCCTGGCGATGGCCGCCGCCTATGCGCGGCTCACGGATTAAGGCGCATTGCGCCAGACCGACACCGATTGCGGCGCCAGCGTCTGCGCACCCAGCACCAGCGCGCCGAGAGCCGGAGCCATCCAAGGCGCGTCGCCATAGTTGAAGGCGAAGGTGAGTTCGCCGCGACGCCGTAGGCGGACGGCTTCGGGGAGCGGGAGGGTGGCGAGCCTCGCCTGCCCGGCGAAATGACCGACAGTCGCGGTGAGCAGCGCCTCGTCTGGCCAGCAGGCGAGATAGGCCTGGTTGCCGTTCAGCGCCAGGGCTGGATCGCCCTTGGCGAACCGCGCGAACACTTTTGCCTTGGGAACCTCCAGATATTCACGCCAGCGCAGCGCGTTCCCCGCCACGGCGCCATGCACCGCCTCCGACAGATTGGGGCGAAGCGACGACACCTGCGTCACCCGCACGCCGGTCAATTCGGCGATTGGGCCCGGCGGCAGATTGGCGGGGATGGCGAAATTGCGCGTCCTGGAACCGGTGCGCGGGCCGTAGAGCACGATCCCGTCGGCGGCCTTGAAGGCGGCAACCGCAGCGTCGCTCACGTAGGGCAGGCACGGGACCAGCACCAGCTGGTAGCCGGCGAGCGACGCGCCGGGTGGAACGATGTCCACGTCCAATCCCAACCGCCTGACGGCCTCATACCAGCGATAGGTGATCTCGATGAAGCGGTAGTCGGCGCCCTGCGGCTGGATGCGCGTGATCCAGAAGGCTTCGTAGTCGTAGACCAGGGCGACCGGCGCCTTGGCGGTTGCCGGCAGCGGACCGAGCCTTTGCAGCTCCGTGTTGACCTGCGCGGCTTCCAGTCCGCCGACGGACCATTCGCTCTGACCCGCCAGATTCAAGCCGGCGTGATGCTGCTCTTGTGCGTGCACGGATTGCCGCCAGCGGAAATAGCTCACCGTTTCGGCCCCGTGGGCAAAGGCTTCCCAGGTCCACAACCGGACCATGCCGGCTTTCGGGACCGGGTTCCATTTCGCCCAGTTCACGGGGCCGGGCTGTTGCTCCATGACCCAAAGGCCGCCCTTGCCGACGCCGCGGTAGAGATCGTGGTGGAACGGCGCAATGTCAGGATGCGAGGTTTCGGCCCAGCGGCCGCGCTCGTCTTCCGTGAACGGAAAGAGTTCAACAAAACCGATGGGGTAACTGTCCCAGCTGGCGAAGTCGAGGTTTTCGCCGACCGCCCAATGGTCGAATTCGTTGAAGAAGCCCATGAAATTATGGGTGATGCGGCGGCCGGGCGCGTGTTTCCGGATGATGTCGCATTGCATCTTGTCGTAGGCGGCGACCTGGGCCGAGAGGTAGCGCCAGTAGTCCAGACGCGCCGCTGGATTTGGTTCCGTAACGGTGAGGTGGGGGAGCGCGACTTGTTCGAAGTCAGTCAAGTCCATGGACCAGAAGGCGTTGCCCCAGGAGTCGTTCAGTTGATCCGTTGTCTGATAGCGCTGCCGCAGCCAGCGGCGAAAGCCCTTCAGATCTTCGGCCCCCCATGACAGGACCGTATCGTGGCAACCGTATTCATTATCTGTCTGCCAACAGACGACCGCCGGATGGGCGCCATAGCGCTTGGCGACGATCTCGACGATCCGCGCGCTTTCGCGATGCCAGTTTTCCGATGAGAAGGTCGTGTGGCGGCGCGAACCGAAACCGCGCGGGCGGCCCTGATCGTCGATGGGAGCGATGTCGGGGAACTCGTCCATCAGCCATTTCGGCGGCGTGGCGGTGGGCGTGCACATCACGACCTTGAGACCGGCGGCATGCAGAACATCCACGGCCCGGTCCAGCCAGCCGAAATCGAATTTTCCGCGCGACGGTTCAAAGCGCGACCAAGCGAATTCGGCCACGCGGACATAGGTGATGCCGAGCTCGCGCATGCGCCGCGCATCGTCCGCCCACCACGCTTCGGGCCAGTGCTCGGGGTAGTAGCAAACGCCGAGCGTGCCGGGGCCTTCGGTTTTTGTCATTTTGCCCCGGTGGTCAATGGCAGGGGCGGCTAACGGCCGCCCTCGTGAAACACAACAGGCGCCTGGGATGCGGCACGGGGGCGGCCGCAAGCCGCCCCTACCAACGAACTCAGCGCCCAAATTACTTGGAGAGATCGCCGTTGATCAACGCCTTGCCATTGGCGTCGAACAGATGACAGGCTTTGGCGGGCACACCGACCGCCATAGCGGCGCCGGTCTTGCCTTGGGCGAGGCCATCGGCCTTGACTGAGAGGTCGCCGCCGTCGGCCAGAGACGTGTAGAACATGGTTTCGGAGCCGAGATATTCGGCCAGCCGCAACGTCACGTTGAGCGTGGCGTCGCCTTTGCCGGTGACATCGAGATGCTCGGGACGAACGCCGAGCGTCACCGGCTGATTGGCCGTCACGGCCAGTCCTTGGCCGGGCAACGAGATCGTTCCGCCCCCCGGCAGCGCCACGGCAAGCTTGCCGCCATCGGCTGATGCGACGGTCGTCTTGATGAAATTCATCTTCGGCGAACCGATAAAGCCGGCCACGAACAAATTTGCCGGCCGGTGATAAAGTTCGAGCGGCGAGCCCACTTGCTCGATGATGCCGGAATGCAGCACAACGATCTTGTCGGCCATGGTCATGGCTTCCACCTGATCGTGGGTGACATAGATCATGGTCGCTTTCAGATCCTGATGCAGCTTGCCGATCTCGATCCGCATTTGCACGCGCAGCATGGCGTCGAGGTTGGAGAGCGGCTCGTCGAACAGAAACACCTGGGGTTCGCGGACGATCGCCCGCCCGATGGCGACGCGCTGGCGCTGACCGCCCGAGAGTTGTGACGGCTTGCGTTTGAGCAGCTCGTTCAGCTGCAGCATGTCCGACGCGATTTTGGTGCGCTTGGCGATCTCATCCTTGGAGTGCCCGGTCATGCGCAGGCCAAAGCCGATGTTGTCGGCCACCGTCATATGCGGATAGAGCGCGTAACTCTGGAACACCATGGCGACGCCGCGGTCGGCCGGCTGTACCGACGTCATATCCTTGCCGCCGATGGTGAGTTCGCCCGAGGAGATCTCCTCGAGCCCCGCGATCATGCGCAGCAGCGTGGATTTTCCGCAACCGGAGGGGCCGACGAAGACGCAGAACTCGCCATCCTGGACGTCCAGGTCGACGCCCTTGATGACGGCGGTGTCGCCGAACTGCTTTTTCACACTGCGCAAGCGAACTTCGGCCATGGTGAGCTACCTGGTTTCTCGTGAGAAGAATGCGGGTCTGTAGGTTGGGTCAAGCGTGTCAGCGCGACCCAACATCCACGAGCGGAGCAAGTTGTGTTGGGTCGCGCAAAGCTTGACCCAACCTACGGTCCGTCGAAAGCGGTTCATCCTTTGGTCGCACCCAGCGTGAGACCGGCGATGAAATGCTTCTGCATCAGGAAGAACATGGCGACCGGCGGCAAGGCTGCGACGATCGAGCCGGCCGAGACCAGATGCCAGGCCGCCACCCACTGACCGTTCAACGAATAGAGACCCGCCGTCACCGGCATGGCATGCTGGCCCTGCACCATCACCGTCGCCCAGAAGTAGTCGTTCCACACGAAGGTGAAGATCAGCACAGAGAGCGCGGCGATGGCGGGACGCATCAGCGGCAGCACGATGTGCCAGAAAATCTTCCACTCGGACACGCCTTCGACGCGCGCCGATTCGATCAGCGCGAACGGCAGACCTTTGATGAAGTTGCGCATGAAGA
>JANMVX010000093.1:0-5069 GCA_031393505.1 Hyphomicrobiaceae bacterium
GACCCGTGGGTCGCCCTCTGGCGGCGTGCCGTGCATTGGGAGGGCGACCCACGGGTCGCCCCTACGCCGATGCCGCCGTCTCAACAAACGCTAACGCCCCCCGCGCCGCCGCCGCGCCTGTCGAGAAGCACGCCTGCAACAGATACCCGCCCGTGGGTGCATCCCAATCGATCATTTCGCCGGCGGCGAATACGCCGGGGACCGCCTTCAGCATGTAGTGCTCGTCGAGTGCGTCCCAGGCGATGCCGCCAGCCGTCGAAATGGCGCGCTCGATAGGGCTGAGGCCGGTGATGGTCAGGGGTACGGATTTCATGGCAGCGGCGAGTTCGTCCGGCTCGCCCGGCAGAGCTTTGCCGTGCCCCTCATGCAGCAGCCCGATGGCGGCTGGCGACAGCGCCACAGCCTTGCGGAGGTGATTGCCCAGGCTGAGTTTTCCGCGCGGCCGCGACAGTGCGCCGGTGAGCTGCGAATGATCGAGATCGGGGCGCAGATCGAGGGTGATGATGCAACCCGAGCCGGCAGCTAGCCGCTCACGGATCATCGGCCCGAGCGCATAGATCGCTCCGCCTTCCAGCCCATGCTCCGTAATCAGCGCTTCTCCGCGCTGCGTGTTTTTGCCAACGGACACCGCAATCCGTTTCAACGGCGCGCCGGCAAAGCGTGTGCGGATGAACTCCGACCAGGCAACCCGCACGCCGCAATTGGCGGGTTGTAGCGGCGTTATCGCAACGCCTCGCTCAGCCAGAATCGGAACCCAGCCACCATCCGAGCCGAGCTTAGGCCAGGAAGCGCCGCCGAGCGCGAGAATGGTTGCGTCGGCGACAACAGCAACTTTGCGGCCGTCATTGGCGATGAAGGACAAGGCTCCGCCGTCATCCCATCCGATCCAGCGCAAACCCCGCTCCAGCCGCACGCCCATCTCACCGAGCCGCCCGAGCCAGGCGCGCAACAGCGGCGAGGCTTTCATGGGCTTGGGAAAGACGCGCCCGCTGGTGCCGACAAACGTCTCCTGCCCCAGGTCGTCCGCCCACGCCCTGAGCGTTGCGGGAGGCAGGGCTTCGATGGCGGCACGAAGGTGCTCTTTGAGCGGCCCATAACGATCTAAAAACGCCGGCATCGGCTCACGGTGCGTCAGGTTCAGCCCGCCCCGTCCCGCGAGCAAAAACTTGCGCCCCGGATTGGGCATGCGGTCGTAAACCGTCACGACCATGCCGGAGCGGACGAGCGTTTCGGCCGCCATCAGCCCAGCCGGCCCGCCGCCGATGACGGCGATGTTCTTTTTGGTCATTGTGGAGTCAAATCTCAAAACACGGGAAGGGCCCTCCTCTCCCCTTCGCTACTTCGCGAAGGGGAGAGGAGACCGCGCCTCGCAGCCGACCTTTGGGAGGCAAGAGCTGCGCGGTCGGTGAGGGGCAGCCGCTTGCTCGGGACTTCTCACCACCAGTACGGAGCAAGCGGCTGCCCCTCATCTGTCGCTGGTTCCTCGCTGCGCTCGGGCGACTTCTTCTCCCCTCGCAAAGAGGCGAGGGGAGAAGAGAAGTGCGCACCGCCGCTTACGCCGGTGACACGTCCACCGGGGTGTCGTTGTAGCACGCCCCCCTGGCCAGATCGGCATCTTCGCTCGCCGACACCAGCGCCGAGATCGTCTGCCCGTTCGGCGAACTCGCCAGCCACGCGCCCTTTTCCGACGACACCACACCGCGCCTCACTGCGTCTGTCACGTGCAGGGCTAAGAACACCTCGCCCAGCGCGTTCCAGACCCGCACCTTTGCCCCATCCGCCAACTTGCGATCAACCGCATCGGCCGGATGCATCAACAGCGGCGGAGCGGTCAGCGACGGCTTCATGCCACCGAACGTCGACGAAATCCGCCGGTCGGACGCGGGCGAAATCAGCGCCAGCGGGAATTTTTCGTCGCGCTCCCGATACTCCGGCAACAGGGCGTGCGCACCCCAGCGTTGCGCCAGCACCTCGGATTTCAGCTCGACCTTTCCTGACGGAGTCTTGGGCCGAACGTTGTCGTACAGCACCAGCGGCTGGCCATCCGCGCCCAACATCTGCAGCGGCTTCTCGATTGGCACCTGTCTACCTGTTACGCCACCAAGCCGGGGATCGGTCGCATTCACCGCATCGTCCATCAGCGCGGCATCGCTGGCCTGCATCACCTCGTCCGTGAAGCCAAAGCGTGCGGCAAGCCGCCGGAAAATCTCCGTGTTCGGCAGCGCCTCGCCTTGCGGCGGGATGACGGCGTCGGCGCGCTGCAGCCAATGATGACCATAGGCGGCGTAGAGATCGGCGTACTCGAAGTGCGTGGCGGCCGGCAGCACGATGTCGCAATAGGCCATGCTCTCGGTCATCGAAATGTCGATGCCAACCAGGAACACATCTTCGCGCGCCAACCCTTTTCGCAAGAGGTTTTGATCCGGATGCACCACAATCGGGTTGTGGTTGTAGATAATCGCCGCGCGGATCGGCGGGTCGATGCCATCCTCGGCCAGGTAGCGGCCGAGATCCTTAATATTCAACGTGCGCGTGGCCGCCGGGGCCAGATCCGGGCGCGTGAGCTTGTCACCGGTCTTAGGGAACGAATTGCCCGCTCCCGCTACGATCCCGCTGCCCTTGCCGAGTTTGCCCAGCAACGGCCACAGCGCATAAGCAGCGCGCACGCCGCTGCCGCCATTGCGCCCGCGCTCCCAGCCATTTCCTGGCGCCATGACCGCCCGCTTGGCCTCGATCAGCCACTGCGCGAACGTGGTGATGTCGGCCGCTGGCACGCCGCAAATCGCCTCCGCCGTTGCCGGCGGGAACGCACGGGCACGGGCCATGTACTCGTCGAATCCGAGCACGTTGGCGGCGATGAACGCCTTGTCCAACCCGCCCAGCCGCTCGATTTCGACCGCAACGGAAAACGCCAACACAACGTCCGTACTGGGCCTTGGCGCCAGATGCAGATCAGCCTGCTCGGCGATCTTGGTGCGGAGCGGATCAATCACCACCAGCCGCCCGCCTTTTCGCAAGGCCTGGCGCACCCGTCGCACCACATGCAGGTTGGCGACCGTCGCGTTGTTGCCCCAGATGACGTTGAGATCGGCATCGCCGCACAGTTCCGGCGGGCAGCCGGGGACGGGGCCGAACAGACCGGCCCAGGCCTGACCGCGCACCGCGCCGCAGAGCGAGCCGCGGAAAAGTTGAGTTGCGCCGAGCTTGTGGAAGAAGCGCGCCGACAAACTATCGCCCTGCACCATGCCGTGCGGGCCGGCGTAGTTGAACGGCAGTACCGTCTGCGGGCCGTGCTTGGCGATGGCCTTGCTCAGCCCGGCATGGATGGCGTCGAGCGCCGCGTCCCAAGAGATGCGCTCAAACTTGCCCGATCCCTTCGGCCCGGTGCGCCGCATCGGATACAGCAGCCGCTCGCCGCCATGCACGAACTCCGGCATGTCGCGCGCCACCTTGCTGCAGATGACGCCCTCGGTGAACGGCGAGTTTTCGCGCCCGCGCACTTTGGAAATGCGGCCGTTCTCGACCGTCACGGTTAACGCGCAGGTGTCGGGGCAATCGAGCGTGCAGGTGGAGGCGTGTTCGGTTGTGGTCATGGCGGCCTCGCTGGGTGAGGAGTTTGCTTCTTGCCTAACACAATAGCAGCCAGACGCGTAGGGGCGAGCAGCGCTCACCCTCTATCTGCTCGGCATGCTGCGCGAGGGCGAGCGGTGCTCGCCCCTACCAACTGGCGTCGGTAAACAATCGCTACAAAAACAAAAACCCGGCCGCCGCCAGCAGCACCACGAACAGGATCCAGTCGCGGACGTTCATGCGCACAATGCCAACGACCAGCTTCGGCATATCTCGGAAGCCGAACTTGACGATCGGCACCAGGCCTTGGGCCAGAAACAGGATGCAGACCCACGCCATAATCTGGCCGAACTGACCGGAGCTGGCATCGCTGCCCGCCCCGACCTCATGAGCGGCCATCAGCACGCTACCGTAAAACGTTGCGATGGCCGCCAGCCCCGTCAGCAACATCAGGCCCGGCCCGGCGATCGGCTGCAGGGCGCCGAAGAACGGTTTGCGCTTCGGCGCGACGGCTGGCTTCAGCGGGCGGCTCATCGGCAAGACCTTGGGTTGAGGACGTGCCGAAAGGCTAGTTGACGGAGGTTAATGAAGCGGTAACTGCGATTTCGGTTTCGAACGTTAACGCTTTGATGTGCTCGTCTCGACCGTGTGCAGCTCAAAGCCGGCCAAGATCAGCAGCGCGAAACTGAGAAGGTTGATCGGGGTACGGATGGCGTTCAGAAGCGCCCATTGATCGCGCGCCTTTTGCCAATCGGCCGGCGGATTGGCGGGGTCCCAGGATTTCACCAGCTCGTTTATAGGCACGTTCAGGATGATGGTGAACAGGCTGACGCCAAAGAAGAATAGCAGCCAGCCGAGGAACGTCAGCCGCCAATAGGCGCTGCCGGTATGCCGCCACAGGCGGATCAGCGGATAGAGCGGCAGCAGCATCGCAATGGTGGCGACGGCGATGACGCCGGTCGGGAAAGCGTCAAGATTGATGATGAGGCCGCGCTCCACGGTGGCATAGGCCGAGGCGCCGAGCGTGTTCAGCGTTGGCAGCACGCCCTGGGCGAAGGCGTAGAGCAGGCCCGCGAACAGGCCGACGCAAAATGTGGAGATGAGATGGATGATCTTGATTGAGCGCATGTGATGCCCCCCTCTGGGCGCAATAGGCGCCGACGGGAACAGAGCACATCTGAGGTGCTGTCGGATAGATCCAGACGATCCAACAAACGCCGCAGCGCGCGGTTGCGCGCTGGACTCTCCTCTCCCCTCGCCACTTCGCGAGGGGAGAGGAGACCGCGTCTCGCAGGCGCTTCTTCAGCGCCAAGAGCCACGCGGTCGGTGAGGGGCAGCGGCTGGCTCCGAACTCTCTCGCCACTTGTACGGAGCAAGCGGCTGCCCCTTGTCACCTTTTTCCTCGGCTTCGCCTCGGAGCGACATCCTCTCCCCTTCGCGAAGAAAGTGCGAAGGGGAGAGGAGAAGACCGCACGCACTTCGTCCCCAAACGAAAACGG
>JANMVX010000111.1:0-7398 GCA_031393505.1 Hyphomicrobiaceae bacterium
TATAGGCGACGGCTCCGATACACACTGCCGACGCCAACCAGTAGATTCCACGAGTCCAATCTCCAGACAGAAAAGATCCGACGGCTGATCCCAAGTTACCCATCAACAAGAGTGTTGGAAAGAGCAGTTTCCAGCCAACCTCCATGATTGCAACTCCCCTTGTAGTGTCGTGTTTTATCACCACGTCCGCAAATGCATCACTATCGATGCCGTTTGCATGGCCAACCTTGCGGCGGTAGTCTCGCCGATGGTTCGCAAATCAACTCGCCTTCCGATTTGGGCGCACCGGTTGGTTGAACAGGCTCCCGAGATAACACCGAAGATGCGCGAGATTTTCGCGCACGACCTCAGGGCCTTGCTTGGATTTGGCAAGAATGAATGAGCCTTGCAGCACAGTTTGTATAAAGACGCCGACGCTGTCGGAACTCCACGAGGCTTCGGGTGCGAGAAGCTTCTTGGCGGCGTCGATATCGCGCGTCAGTATGGAGATATGAGACGACAGTACGCGATCGCATGCCGCACGAATGTCTGGATGTGTCGCGTAGGTTTCTTGGATCAGCGTGCCAAGCAGGCAGGTATAATCTGGCAATTCACCGACAAGAATCGCGATGCGAAAGTCGACGTAACCGAGCAGACGATCCAGCGGGTCGGCAGCACCGTGGTATGCCGCCGTCTCGAAGAAATTTTCTGTTGTTGTTCCCCAATGCGCAACAGCATCGAGCGCCAGTTCATCTTTGCTCTTAAAGTGGTGGAAGAAGCTGCCTTTGGTCACTCCGGCCTGCCGGCAGATATCGTCGACGGTCGTGGCCGCGTACCCCTTGGCTCGGATGACCTGCAGGGATGCATCCAAAATTTTCGTCTTCGATCCGTGTTGCGCTTGCGGGGGCACGATGCGCTCCATACCAAGTGGACGGTATTAAACCGCCTAGTCGGTATGGAGTCAAGGGGAAAAGGTGATCAAGCAACTGTGGGGAAACTGGAGTGGTCTTCACTTTTTCCGGTTCTTACCCCCGCCCCCGCCGCATAAACCCCTCCATCTCCCCATACCCCACCTGCCGCCGCTCATACCCCAGCTCCAACCGCCGCGCCGCCGCCTCGGCCTTGGCGTCCAGCCCCGCATCATCCGTCTGCGCCAGATACACCACCTTGGTGTAATGCTGGAAATAATCCTTCAGCAGCTCGGGATGCCTATCCAGCCCCAGCAGCCCCGACCAGACCAGCTTATCAAAATGCCGCGCCAGGTAATCCGTGAGGTAGAACACCGTCATATCCTCCTCCTGCGAGGCCGCCGCAAACGCCGCGTTGCCCGAGAAGAATGCATAGCAGTGCGGCCCCTCGATGCGCTCGATTGGCACGTCGCCGGCCTCTTCTGCGATCACCGTGTCGATGCCGCCGCCCGTGCCGCAGTCGCCGTAGAGCACCAGGATGCGCTGGTATTTGCCCTTGGCGGCGCGGATCTTGTCACGCAAGCCGCCGGGGATTTTGTCGGGCGTGTTGTGCCAGATGGCAGGCAGGCACTCGACGTCGAACTCGGTCCAGCGGTTGGCCTCGATCAGGTCGACGATCTCGCGGCCCAGGGCCCCGCAGGCCAACAAAAGCACGCGTGCGGCGCCGCGGCGGAAGGTGAAGCGTTCGTCGAGGGCGATGTCCATGGGGGGACGATAGCAGAACCGCGCTGCCCGTTACACCGTCGTCCAGGACAGCGACAGGGCCAGTAGCCCCGCAGGCGCTTCGATGATCGTGCAACTGATGCGGGCGTCGCGGTCCGGGAACATCTGGGCTCCCGGCGTCGCAAGCAACAATCCGGATGCTGGCGCCTGGCCTGAACCAAATTGTCCGAGTGCGATCCAGGGCCGCCACTCTGGTGCGATGGTTCCAGGCGGAGTGAGCCATGGCGCTAGGATCTCAGCCGTAGAGGGCAGATCGTGGCGGTCCAGCCCTTGGCGGTCGCGTTTCAGCAGCGCCTCCTTCAAGGTCCACAGCTGGGCGAAACCTTCGGCTTGCTCATCGGGCGGCAAATCGAACAGCCAGCGCCGTTCCTGGCCGCTGAACAGTCTGGCGGCAACTTTGCGGTCGGCGCGGCTCGACGAGATTTCGCAGATATCGATGCCGACAGGGCCATCGTCGAGAGCGATCGCGGTGAACCCGGCGGCATGACTCAGTGAGAGATGCCAGCCGTCAGCTCCAATCACAAATGGCGACCCATCCTCTCGATGACCAAGCGCAATCGGCGTTTTCAGCCAGGTTGTGAGCAGCGCTTCGACAGCGTCGGGTCCCACACCGCGCGCCTTGCTCGCGGGGTCGCACAGGATGCCGATCCGCAATTGGTTGCGTGCGTTCACCGCGCCTCCGCTGGCGAGCCGGCCCAGGTGCTGTTCGGCGGCAGGCATTCGCCCTTCATGACCGTGGTCAGGCCGGAGAGCCGCGCGTTGTCGCCGATCTCGGTATCGTACAGCACCAGGGAGGCCGGGCCGATCGTGACGCCGTTGCCGATGGTGATGCGGCCAACCTTCATCTGACGATCCTCATAAAGATGGGTCTGCAGCAGTGCGCCCGAATTCAACGCAGCATGATCGCCGATGCTCACGCAGTCAAACTCGGTGATGTCGGTGCAGTTCATGAACACGCCCTTGCCGATCTTGGTGCCGAACAGGCGCAGGAACCAGGGCAGCATCGGCGTGCCGACCAGATGGCTGAGCAAACCTTGGCTGCACAGCGCGTCATAGCCCACGGCCACGGCTTCCGTACGCAGCGACCACCAGGACCACATCGGCAGCTGTGTGGGTTTGTACCTGCCCATCATGAGCCATTTCTGCGCCACGGCGAACAGGGCCATGATGATGCTGATGCCGACGCTCATGCCGATGATCATCGGCAGCACTGTAAAGACGTGCCCGTCGAGATCGTCCATGTAGGGTTTCAGCGCTTCAACGCAGGCCATGCCGAGCGAGATCAAGAGCATGGTCGGGAAAGAGGCGGTGAGCGCCTCCATGACCGCGCGGCGAATGCGCATGAAGCGCGTCGGCTCAAAGGTCCAGACATCGCCCTTGCTTTCGAATTTTTGGCGCACCGGGAGCGACATGGCGGGGCTGCCGTACCAGGTTTCTCCCGCTTTGACGGTGTCGCCGCCGGGCGCGCGCGTATAGACGCCGATGAGCGAGCCGTCGCCGAGATGGCTGCCGGGGGGCACGATGGCGGCGTTGCCGACGAACACCTGGTTGCCGGTGGTGACGCGATCAAGCGTGGTCCAGCCATGTTTCGTCTCTTCTTCGCCCATGACCGCGAGGTCGGCGATAAAGCATTTGTCGCCGATTTCCACCAGGTCGTAGACGCCTGGGAAACTCGTCGAGATTTCCGAATCCTTGCCGATCTTCATGCCCATGGTGCGGTACCAGGCGCGCATGTAGACCGTGGCGAACAGAGCGCCCAGCACGTCCAGCACGACTTCAACGGCGAGCGAGAGCGACCATTTGCGCAGGTAGAACCAGCTGTGCACGGAATAGGTGCCCGGTTTTACGCGCGGCAGCAGCACCCAGCGCAGCGCGGTGATGAAGGCTGCGACCAGCACGATATCGAGGATCGCGGCCGGCCAGGCGAGCAGGGGGATGTAGTAGAGATAGTTCACGTCCACGAACATCGAGACGACGCTGTCCAGCTGTTCGATGACATAGAAGGCCGGGATGAGCGGGATCAGGCCCATCGGCGGAATGAGGATGAGGGCGACGAGGCTGACCAGCGCCAGGGCGAGGCGTTTGCCGCGGCTGGCGTCGGCCGGCGCGCGCAGGTTTGCCCGATCGACCGTACCGGTTTTGGTGGCCGGCGAGCCTTCCCAGATTTCGTAGGATCCGACGGTTTTGCCTTGCGACAGCGCCGTCAGGTCGTTGAACTCTGTGTAGGCTCCAATCCTGGTGTCATTCTCGATGACGCAGGAGCCGCCGATGGTGGCGCCCGCGCCGATCTCGATGGCGCCAACGATGAACTCGTTGCCGATCACTTGCGTGCCGGCCAGCGTGGTGCGGCTGCCGATGGTGGCGTGGTCGCCGATGCTGACCAGATCGTGCATCTCGAATTTCACCAGGCTGCCGACCAGCACGTCGCGGCCGATCTTGGCGCCCATCAGGCGCAGGTAGGCGCTGTAGAACGGCGTGCCTTGCAGCCAGGTTTCGTGCGCCAGCATGGCGAAGCGCTGCGCCACCCAGATGCGGAAGTAATACGCGCCCCACATCGGGTAGCGGCCCGGCTTGGTCTTGCCCACCACCAGCCATTTGACGGCGGCGGCGATGGCGATGTTGAACACCTGGAAACCGGCGAAAATGGCGACGATCATGGCGGCGTCGAGCAGGAAGCTGGCGTCGTCGGGGGTGAGATAGAGATAGCTGACGTAAACGCTGAGCCATTGGCCGGTGACGAACAGCAGGACAATCGGCAGCACGGCGGCTTGGCCGATGCCGCATAGGAAACGCCGCTGCCAGGGCACGGGCACAAAAGCGTTGTCGATTTTTTCGACGGCCGGAGCGGCGGCGACGGTTGCGGCGCGGGCGTCCATCTCGGCGCCGATGTCGCGTAGGGTGCGCTTGCCGTACATATCCTTCAGCGTGATGCCGACCAGCGCGGGCGTGTCGCGCACAATGGAGATAAAGCGCGCCGCCAGCAGCGAATGGCCACCGAGGTCGGTGAAGAAATCGGCTTCAAACGGAATGGCGCGGCCGGGGAAAATAGTCTGGGCGACCGTCAGCAGCACGGCCTCGGTGGGCGTCGCGGGCTCGTCCTGCGCTTCGGCTGCGGCCGCGAAGGTGATGGGGATCGCCTTCAGCGCCTTGCGGTCGAGCTTGCCGGAGGAGAGTGTCGGCAGCGTTTCGATGATCTCGAAATGCTGCGGAACCATATAGGCGGGCAGGCGCGCACGCAGCGTCGTGCGGGCTGCGGTGGCGTCAAAAGTTTCGCCGGCGCGCAGGCCGACGAAGGCGACCAGCTGATCGATATCACCGTCCTTGCGCAGGAAGCACGCGGCTTGCGTCACGCCGGACAGATCGCAGAGCGCGGCTTCGATCTCGCCCAATTCGACGCGAAAGCCGCGGATTTTTACCTGATCGTCGATCCGGCCACGGAATTCGATGCGGCCTTGGGCATCGAACATCGCGGCATCACCTGAGCGGTAGAGCACCGGATCATTGGCGTGGAACGGGAACGGATTGGCGATGAACTTTTGCGCGGTGAGATCGGGGCGGTTGAGGTAGTCCTTGGCCACGCCTGGGCCGCCGATCAGCAATTCGCCTTCCGTACCTGGCGCAACCAAGTTCATGCTGTCGTCGACGATGTAGCACGAGTAGTTCGGGATCGGCCGGCCGATGGTGACGGCATCGCCGGCGCGCAGTTCCGCGACGGTGGCGACCACGGTGGTCTCGGTGGGGCCGTAGCTGTTGAAGAAGCGGCGGCCCGGACGCGACCAGCGCTCCAGCACCGATGGCGGGCAGGCCTCGCCGCCCAGGATGATGGTGCGCAGGCTGGGCACGTCGCCGCTCAGCATCGAGAGCAACGTCGGGACGGTATCGAGCACCGTGATCTTGGCTGCCGTCATGATCTCGGCGAGGCGGTCGGCCTGGCTCAGAATTTCAGCGGTGGCGACCCACAAGGACGCACCAACCAGATAGGGAATCCAGATCTCTTCCATCGACAGATCGAAGGCGACCGAAGCGCCCTGGAACACGACGTCATCGGAGCGGAAATCGAAAATCGTGTTGGCGCTGCGCAGATAGTGGCAGATGTTGCGCTGCGTGATGGTGATGCCCTTGGGCTGTCCGGTCGAGCCCGACGTATAAATCAGATAGGCCGGATGCTCCGGCGTCAGGCCGCGCAGGCGTGTGCTGATGATGGTGTGGTCGTCGGCGTCGACGAGATCGTCGGGGGCGAGCGCGGGGCAGACCAGCGTCGGTAGCCGGCACTTATTGCAGGGCGCCGTCATCAGCAGCTTCGCGCCGGCGTCCTCCAAGCAGGCGGCGATGCGGTCGACCGGGGCTTCGGCGTCGAAGGGCAGCCAGGCCGCGCCCGCCTTGGCGACGGCGATTTGTGCAACGAGTGCCTGCGGCCCGCGCGGCATCCAGATGCCGACGACATGGCCCGGGCCAAAACCCATGCGCACCAGGCCGCGCGCGATGGCGGTCGCCCAGGCGTCGAGGGCGCGGAACGTCCAGCGGGTGTCGCCGCAGATGATCGCGGTTCGCTCGGGCCAGCGCGAAACGCTGGCGTTGAACATATCGGCCAACACTTCATCACGGATCAGGTCGGGACGGTGGTCGCCAAAGGCAACGCTCAGGGCGTCTTCGGGCATCGAAATCTGTTTGAAGCCGGCGCCATCTGCGGACATGAGCTGCATAATCTTCCCCAATTGGTTTCGGCTCAAAACGGCATGCGAACAGGCCCGCTCCCGGCGCAGCAGGAGGCGGCGCGCACCGGCGGCAAGCCGGAACGACTTTGGCGCGGATGGACGGCGCTGGGCCGCCCGTTCGGGCTGAAATGAGGTTTTCGCGACCTGGGCGAACACGGTGTGTCGCCCCTCGGTCGTCCCCTCTCAACGCAGTACCGATGACGCTGTTTTATGACCCGGCTCTTGCAGCCAAGTCGCCCGCCCCTTACGGATTGGTAAGCGTCAACAACTCCCGGACGACATTAGGCCGGTTCTGCTCGGAGGAAGTCTTGGCCGTCGCGCCGCCGCCATCTGATGAGGTCTTGGGCGTCGTATTGGCTGGCGGCCTGGGTCGGCGACTCGGCGGCGCCAAGGCGCAACGTCTGTTAGCCGGGCAGCCATTGCTGACGCATGTGCTGGACCGGCTGATGCCGCAGTTGGCGCCGGGTCGGCTGATGCTCAACATAAATGGCGATGCGTCCGCGTTCGCCGCTTACGGGCTGCCGATCATTCCCGACACGATTGCCGGGCGACCCGGCCCGCTGGCTGGCATCCTGGCCGCGATGCTCGGCGCAGGTGCGGGCGCCGCATGGGTTCTGACCGCGCCGACCGATACGCCCTTTTTGCCCCCGGACCTCGTCAACACGCTGATGTCGCGGCAACGCGAGACCGGCGTGGACATCGTGCTCGCGAATTCGCAAGCCGGTCTCTGCCAAGTGTGCGGCCTATGGTCGGTCGGCCTTGCTTCGGCGCTTGCTGATCGCCTCGCGATTGGCCAGAACACGGTGTTGGACTTTGCCGAGAGGCACGCACACAGCAGTGTGCCGTTCCCTCCACAGTGGCTTGGTCGCCAGAGCATTGACCCCTTTTTCAACATCAACACGGCCGATGATCTCGCCATCGCCGAACGCATGCTCACCGTCTAAGGGGCCAACTTGGTGTGAAGGCGCCAATGACGTAGGGGCGACTCGTGAGTCGCCCTCTATCAGCGGCGC
>JANMVX010000061.1:0-2009 GCA_031393505.1 Hyphomicrobiaceae bacterium
ACTCTGACGTCATTGCCACAATCTTCACTTCGCCCTTCGACACCGCAAAGTTTGGGCGGCCCGCCTTCGGTCAGTGACCTACGGCGGCCAGGCTCTATCGCGCGGCGTTGGACTCGAGCGTGCCAATGGCGACTGTGTCGGGCGCGCGACCGAGCCGCCGGGAAGATCGGCGTCTCGGCCCTGACGGGTCACGATCCCTGCCGCGGAGCCCGTGGCGGCGGTCTCTGCGCAACCGCACCCATGCTGTCTGTGGCGCTGCCGATGACCGACTGTGCGCAATCAACCGGCCGCCGGCAGAGTCTCAAGGCCTGCGTCCCGGCCAACATTGGCATCAGGTCTGTGGTCGTCCGGCGGCGGCCAATGCGCGACATAGCAATTGCCGGCCGTCCGGCAAGATGCATCCGGCTTGGGATCGGGCCAGTCCATCACCACCGTCGTTCTTGGCCGATGCCGCTCGCCACCGGCATCACTCAGCGGCGCTACCACCGGGCTGCGTCATCTCCCCTCGCGGCCTCCTTCTGCGTGGCGGCGGACGGCAGCGATGATCCTCCGCAGGGTTGGCCAGACGGACCACACCCCGCCGATCAAGGTGCGACGGTGCGGCAAGCGGCGCCTTCGAGACAAGCCGGCGAAGAGCCGGCTCCTCCACTTCGTTCCGGCCCTTCGGGTGTCTCAGTCGCCGCCCGCCGCAGGGACGCGCACGCCGGCGGGGGATGGTCCTCCGCCGGTCAACCAAGGAGTACTCACATGGCTACCATCGGCACCGTCACCAAGCGTCAAGACGGCCGCTACGAGGGCGAACTGAAGACCCTCTCCGTCCGCGCCGACATCGCCATCGTTCCGGTGGGCGAAAAAGCGTCACCGACCCAGCCCGATTATCGGGTGCTGAGCCAGGGCACCGAGATCGGCGCCGGCTGGATCCGTACCGGACAGATCTCCGGCAAGGAATATGTCGCTCTCTCCATCGCCGCTCCTGAGCTCGGGCCGAAGACCCTCTACGCCAACCTTGGCCGCGCCGCCGGCCAAGCCGACCCTGACGTCTACGCGTTGATCTGGAACGCCCAGGACTGACGTCACTCGCCCCCGCGCCGCATCATCGGCGCGGGGGTTCTTTGTTGTGCTCGGTTCTCCGCGAACGCATCGCATCCGCTCATCCGTCATGAGCACTTGCAGCCCTGGCGGTTGCCGTTTTTCAATTGCTGCAATCCGTCCAGCCGAGTACCATAACCGATGATTTTTAGGCGCACCCTTGTGTCATTTGAATTGTCTCTCCAGTCCCTTGCACCTCAGCCTTCGATTCGATCCGGCCATTTTCCAGGTCTCTGAGGAGCGTCAAGACTGTCCACTGCGCACCATCATAAGAAAGCCATACCAAGCCTCACTTTGCCATCACTTTCACCCTCAAAAGCATCGACAATCCGCACACATTTGAAAGGAACAAGCGGGAGGTTTTCAGGGGTAGTTTTGGACATCGAGATAAAAACTTAGCGTCGCTTTGGCACCGCAGGGCGGATACACGGCTTGGTCAACAACGTCTTCAAATGTCGCGAAACGTCAGGCATGACAACGAAGGCGTACTATCGGCCTGGAAAGTGACGTCGTCTTGTAATTCTGCGGCCCAATCGCATCTTCTATCTCCAGTACTATCAAGGAGATAGGATCATGGCCGACGATGAGATCAAACCGAAACTGTCGCGCTCGCGCGACGATACCCACACCCGCCTGCCAAGCCTGCGCCAGCAGGTGTTCCGGCAGGCGGGCAAATCAGGCCTGCGCGCTCAGTGGTCCAAAGGCCACGTCAGGCCCGGCGACCTCAGCCGCGGCATGGGCACGGGGCTGCGCGCACGGGCCGGCATCATTGCGCCGGGCAGCCGGCGCGTCATTGTCAAAGCCCGCTACACCAGGATCGCCGCTGGCGACCTTGGCGCAGCCCGCGCGCATCTCGGCTACATCCAGCGCGATGGCGTCACCCGCGAGGGCGAGGCCGGGCAGCTCTATGACGCCAGTCG
>JANMVX010000199.1:0-33186 GCA_031393505.1 Hyphomicrobiaceae bacterium
AGAGGGCGACCCACGGGTCGCCCCTACACAACAAATGGTCCCACTGGACTCAGCGGTTTCAGCGGTTGATGCACTGGATAAACTGGTTCTTGTAGTAGTTGTCGCCACGCCGGTCCTGGCGCGAGGCGGCGTCGCGCAGCGCCTCACAGGACTCGCTCACAAAGCCGCTGGTCATGGTGGTTGAAACCATGCGGTTGTGGCGCATTTTGGCGTCGGCGGTGAGCGTACCGGCGGCGGCGAAGGCTCCGGCCAGCGCCAAAGTCAGTGTCACGGTCTTCAACATGTTCGGTCTCCAATCTTGCGGGGGGATGCAAAAGAGAACTACGGCACAGATCGGCAGGTGGATCGCCGGTCGCAGCCTTGCAAGGCCAGCTCAAGACGTTGTGATCGGCGGTGTTCGAATGAGGCGCGCCGATCTGCGCCGGGCGAGCCGCTGCGAGCCATGCTAGCGTCGCATTGAGAAGGGCGCGGGCGGCGGCCATGGTGCGATCTGCACGGGGGCGGGGACGATTGGCATGCGGGAAGCAGATTTTGTGATTGTCGGCTCGGGCTCGGCCGGCTCGGCCATGGCCTATCGCCTGAGCGAAGACGGCAAGCATTCCGTCATCGTCATCGAGTATGGCGGCAGCGACGCCGGCCCGTTCATCCAGATGCCATCGGCGCTGTCCTATCCGATGAACATGGCGCGCTACGACTGGGGTTTCGGCACCGAACCGGAGCCAGGGTTGGGCGGCCGCCGGCTGGTCACGCCGCGCGGAAAAGTGGTGGGTGGGTCGTCGTCCATCAACGGTATGGTTTTTGTACGCGGGCATGCGCGGGATTTCGACTTTTGGGAAGACTCCGGCGCCGCTGGTTGGGGCTATCGCCACGTGCTGCCCTACTTCAAGCGCATGGAGAGCGCCGAGGCGGGTGACGGAGACTGGCGCGGAAAATCCGGCCCCTTGCACGTCTCACACGCAAAAATGAAAAACCCGCTCTACCACGCGTTCATCGAGGCGGGGCGGCAGGCGGGCTACGGCGTCACCGACGACTACAATGGCCAGCGCCAGGAAGGTTTTGCGGCCTTCGACCAGACGATCTGGAAAGGCGAGCGATTCTCAGCGGCCAAAGCCTATCTGCGGCCGGCGTTGAAACGCAACAACGTGTCTCTAGTGACGGGACTGGCCACCCGCATCGTCCTGGAGAGCCGGCGTGCGGTGGGCGTCGAGGTTCGCAACCGGGCCGGCGTTACCGAAACGTTCCGTGCGCGGCGCGAGGTGATCGTGGCGGCCTCGACCATCAACTCGCCAAAACTGCTCCTGCTGTCGGGCATCGGACCGGCGGCGCAGTTGACGGCGCATGGCATTGGCGTCGTCGCGGATCGTCCTGGGGTCGGTGAGAACCTGCAGGACCATCTGGAAGTTTACATCCAGGCCGAATGCCGCGAGCCGATCACGCTGAACGGGCGACTCGGCCTCCTCTCGAAAGCGATGATCGGCGCCGAGTGGCTGCTCCTGAAGCGCGGCCTGGGCGCCACCAACCACTTTGAAAGCTGCGGATTTATTCGCTCCAAGGCGGGCGAAGAGTACCCGGATGTCCAGTATCATTTCCTGCCGGGCGCCATCAGCTACGACGGCAAGCTGGCCGTGAAGGGACATGGCTTCCAGGTGCACACGGGGCCGATGCGGGCGAAATCGCGCGGGCACGTGCGGCTGGCCTCGGCCGACCCGGCGATCGCGCCAAGCATCCTATTCAATTACATGACGCATCCGGACGATTGGACGGATTTCCGCAAGATCATTCGGCTGACGCGCGAAATTTTTCATCAGGCGGCGATGCAGCCCTATCTCGGCCGCGAAATTAAGCCGGGCGAAGCGGCGCAGTCGGACGACGCGCTCAACGCCTTCATTCGCGATCATGCCGAGAGCGCCTATCATCCCTGCGGAACCTGCCGCATGGGGCGAGCCGATGATCTTTATGCGGTGGTCGATCCGCAATGCCGGGTCATTGGCGTTGACGGCTTGCGGGTCGCCGACAGTTCGATTTTTCCTCGCATCACGAACGGCAATTTGAACGCGCCCTCGATCATGACGGGCGAGAAGGCGGCGGATATGATTTTGGGGAAAGACCCGCTGCCGGCCTCAAACCAGGAACCGTGGATCCATCCGCAGTGGCGGTCGGCGCAGCGCTAGCGCCGTCACTTCCCGCCGACCACCGCGCCCTCGGCGTTGAAGTCGTAGCGGTACCCGACCGTCACGAACACCTCGGACTGATCATCCCGCGTGCCGGCCTGCAGCTTGCGCGCCAGCTTCGCGCCGCCTTCCAGCTCAAAATTCCAATCGCGCGTCCACTGATAATCCAGGCGCAGGGACGGCACGGCGGAGAGTTCCTCCCACTTCGCCACATCGTCCTGGCGATAGCCCAGGCGCAGCCGCGGGTTGAGCGCGAGCTTGTCCGTGACCGGATAGCGGGCGCTGAGATCGGCGACATAAGTCTTGGTGTCCTGTGCGGTGGCGTAGCGCAGGCCCAGCACGTAGAGGTCGGTAGGTTTGAAAAGATCCGTACCCGTCAGCTGGCCGGAGAAAAACCATTCGTTGCCGGTGGCGGCCACCGCATCGACCCCGCCCGAAGCCGGCGTTCCGGTGAGGTTGAACCAGGCCGCGTCCAGGCTGACCTGCAGATGCTCGTTGATGGGGCGCGAGAAGCCGACGCTGGCGGTGTCGGCATAGGCGGTGCGGTCCAGGGCCAGCCGGTCGATCTCGTTCGCGCTGAAGGTGCCGAGCATGTCCGACAACGAACCGAAGGGCTGGCCAATCAGCGCATTGCTGGCAAGCAAGCCCGGCGAACCGCGATGCTCCGCTGACACCGTAAAGGTCGACTTGTCCTCGAAGGTCCAGGTGCCGTTGGCGATGGCCGAACCCAGGCGCTGGAAATGCGTGTCGTAGTCGATTGAGGCGAAGGCGGAGCGCGCGGCGTCGGCATAGCGCACTTCGGCGCCCACGGCCTGGCGATCCACCAATCCGGCCGTGCGCTGCTCGATGGCGTACACCGTGGTGTCGAACGCGCCGAACAACGGGCCAAAGTTCAACGCCTCGCCATAGAACAGACTGCCGTTCTTGTACGGAAGATCGCGCCGCAGCAGCACCGGCGAGCCGACCACGGTGTCGAACCGCAGATTCGGCCAGGCCTGATAGCTCAGCACGCCGCCATCGAAACGGCCGAGCACGCCGCCAGTGTTGCGGGTCTGTCGCCCGAGTTTGGTGGCGAGGCCCCAGTCCTTGATCGAGGTGTCCAGTTCCAGCGTGGCGAGGCTGGCGATCTGGCGGTCGCCTTGGCTCAGGCCGTTCTCCGAGGCGCCGGAAAAGCGGAATTTGTTCTGCACATTGGCGTCGCCCCATTGCGCCGTGGTGTCGAAACTGGACAGCACCTCGTTCTGGAACAGATTGTGCGCGTCGGCCGGGGCGTTGATCGGCGGCGGCTTGGTCGGATCGTTGAAATTGCGGAAACCATCATCGCGCAGATAGAATTGCGAGAAGCTGCCGTTCACCACATAGCTCGGCTGACCGGGCGTTCCCAGACGGCTTTCGCGCGAGGCGCGCCGGCCGGTCGCCCTGGTGTCGGCCGGTGCATTGTCGAGCGAGGCTAGGCGCTCGCCTACGCGCTTGGCATCATCTGCCGGCGGGTTCTTGGCGAGATAGTCCTGGTACAGAACGCGCGCCTTGGCGATCTCGCCCTTGCGCTGGTGGGCGACGCCCAACAGTTCCGTCGCCTCTTGCGTGACTTCGTTCTTGGGATAGCCGAGCACGCGCGTGAGGTAGCGGATGGCGGCGTCGGACGAGCCGGAACCCAGCGTTTCGCGCGCGCGGTCCATCAGCGCCGAGACGGCGGCGCGGTCCTTGGCGCTGAGTTTGCCTTTGGACGGGGCCTCGCCTTGCGCCGTAACAGCCGGCGGCAGCGTCTCGGCCGACACGCTGGTCGACCAGGTTCCGCCTGCCGCGCCCCCGGCCAAGACCGGCGCACACGGCTTTTTCCCGGGCGGCGCAATCGCGATGATTACAGATTGGAAATCCTTACCTGCCGCGACGCTGAACGCCATCGGCGTCTTGAACGCGATGATCAGCGCCGGCTCCGTCCCGGAGTTGGCGTCGAACTCGATCGACCGAATGTTGGCGATAGCGCTGCGCGGCGCGGGGATCGCTTCGCGGCGCGAGATCAGCTCATTGCGCGCCTGGGCGGCATCAATGGCCGCGATCTTGATGCTGAGCTGGTTGCCCTTGTCGCCGGGGAAGTGGCTGATGTAGCGTATGCGGATGTTGAAATCGATTTTCAACAGGGCGCAGGCGCCTTTTTCCGTGACGCGCGCACCCGAGAGGATGCGGTCCAGCACGGGTTCAGCGTGTGCGGTCAATATCGTCCCAAGCAGCACGAACAAAATCGTCATCCCAGCGATGGTCGGGACCCGCCCAAGGGATGATCTGTACCCGGTCGATGAACCCGAGCACGACAGCCTTGGACAGGTCCCGGCCTGCGCCGGGAGGACGGAGGTCAGGAGCTTCGGCGCACGAACAAACAACATCAGTCCCCTCAAACAATCGGCGTCCCCGTCAGAACGAATTGGTGCTGTGGCAGGCGCCGCAGTCCTTGCCGCCGGTACTGGGATGGCCGCTCGACTTGCCCTTGGCGATGGTTCCGTTGTGGCAATGCTGGCAGGTGCCGGTCACCTGGTTGTGGTCGGGCTTACCGGCGCCCACGAAGGTCGTGGTCGACTTGTGGCAGGCCACGCACAGGTTGGTGGTGGTCATATGCGCCGCCGATTTGCCGAGCGCGGCGGTGCCGTTGTGGCAGCTGGCGCAGCCAGCGGTGATGCCGGAATGATTGAAAGTCGCGCCGACGAAAGAGGTGGTGGACTTGTGGCAGCTCTCGCAGGGCGCCGAGGTTGCGATGTGCCCGGCCGACTTGCCCAGCGCCATCGTACCGTTGTGGCAGGACGCGCAGCCCGAGACGATGCCAGCGTGGTTCATCACGGTGCCAACGAAGGTCGTTGTGCTCTTATGACAGGTCTCGCAAGGCTGCGAGGTTGGGATGTGGCCGGCCGTCTTGCCGAGCGCGGCCGAGCCATTGTGGCAACTGGCGCAACCGGTCGAGATACCGGCGTGGTTGAAGGCGGCGCCGGCGAACGACGTGGTCGACTTGTGGCAGGTTTCGCAAGCGGCTGATGTGGCGACGTGGGTGGCCGATTTGCCGAGCGCCATGGTTCCGTTGTGGCACTTTGCGCAACCCGCCGTGATGCCGGCGTGGTTCATGGCCGTGCCGGCGAACGTGGTCGTGCTCTTATGGCAGGTCTCGCAGCTTTGCGTGGTCGGGATGTGTGTCGCCGTCTTGCCGAGCGCGGCCGAGCCGTTGTGGCAGCTGGCGCAACCGGTCGAGATACCGGCGTGGTTGAAGGCGGCGCCGGCGAACGACGTGGTCGACTTGTGGCAGGTTTCGCAAGCCGCTGATGTGGCGACGTGCGTGGCTGATTTGCCGAGCGCCATGGTTCCGTTGTGGCAGGACGCGCAGCCCGACGTGATGCCTGTATGGTTCATCGCCGTGCCGGCGAACGTGGTCGTGCTCTTGTGGCAGGTCTCGCACGTTTGCGTGGTTGGGATATGGCCGGCCTTTTTGCCGAGCGCGGCCGTGCCGTTGTGGCAGCTGGCGCAACCCGCCGTGATGCCTGCGTGGTTGAAACCGGCGCCGGCGAACGACGTGGTCGACTTGTGGCAGGTTTCGCAAGCCGCTGATGTGGCGACGTGGGTGGCCGATTTGCCGAGCGCCATGGTTCCGTTGTGGCAGGACGCGCAGCCCGAAGTGATGCCTGTGTGGTTCATCGCCGTGCCGGCGAACGAGGTCGTGCTCTTATGACAGGTCTCGCACGCTTGCGTGGTTGGGATATGGCCTGTCGGCTTGCCAGTCGCGGCGGCGCCATTGTGGCAGCTGGCGCAACCCGTCGAGATCCCGGCGTGGCTGAAGGCAGCGCCAGCGAATGAGGTCGTGGACTTATGGCAGCTTTCGCAGGCCGCGCTGGTCACCACGTGCGCTGCCGACTTGCCGGTTGCTGTCGTACCGTTGTGGCAGCTCGCGCAGCCCGACACGATGCCGGCGTGGTTCATAGCCGTGCCGGCAAAGCTGGACGTGCTCTTGTGGCAAGTCTCGCAGGCCTGCGTGGATGGGATGTGGCCTGCCGGCTTGCCGGTGGCGGCCGTGCCGTTGTGGCAGCTGGCGCAGCCGCCGACGATGCCGGCATGGCTGAAGCCCGCCCCAGCAAACGATGTCGTCGACTTGTGGCACGACTCGCACGGAGCCGTGGTCGCAACGTGCCCAGCTGATTTTCCGGTGGCCTGCCTGCCGTCATGGCAGCTGGCGCATGTGCCCTTGGCGTTGGCGTGGTCAAACTGCGCTTTGCTGTAGCTGGTTGTGGTGTGGCAGCTGTCGCACTCAGCATTGGTGCGGACATGGCCGACCGGCTTGCCGGTGGCGATGCCACTGTCGTGGCAGCCCGAGCAGCGGCTGGGCGTGACGGTCAACACAGTCGAGACGTGGCAGCCCTCGCAGGGCACACTGGCGTGCGCGCCGGTGAGCGGAAAGCCGGTTTGCATGTGATCGAACGCGACTGGATCGGCGGCATGGGCGGGGCCAGGCGCAACCAGCGCCAAGACGACCAGCAGAAACAGTGTCAGCGCGACGCTAACTGACTTTCTGTGAACGCCCAAAAAACCCGGCATAACAACGTGCCTTCGCAAAAACGGCCTCGCGGGACGCCAGGATTGTTCCTGACGCCTCCGCGCTGTCGCCGTCCGATTGTGCCGATGGTCGGCCTCGGCCCCCGCCGGGCAGTCCCCTCAAAATGCGCCCCCAGTCCCCACCGGGCCGCACGCTCTTGGCATGCGTGACGCAAGATTAGAACGGGTCGCGAAAGCCTCTATTCCAAACTATTTTCGGGGGTGGGAATAAACAGGGCGCACGCAGCGTTAGCGTCGTTCCGCGTTCATCCTAGAACCGGCTGGTCGAGTGGCAGCGGCCGCAGTTCTGGCCTTGCGATCCTCTGTGCACGTCGTCTTTGCGGTGGCAGGTGCCGCAAACGGTGCTGAGCACTGGCGGGCCGGTCACCGGCTTGGAATGGCAGGCGTGGCAATCGAGGCCGACGTGCCGGCCGGTCAGCGGGAATTTCGTCTTGGCATGGTTGAAGCTCGACTTCAGCCAGCTCAAGGGTGAGTGGCAGGCGGCGCAGTCCGGCCCCAGCCGTCCCTTGTGGAACACATCCTTGTGACAGGATTGGCAATCCATCGGCGTTTTCTTGAAGTCGGGGTCCTTGTGGCAGTCGGCGCAGGGCACGGGCTTGTGCTTGCCGACCAGCGGGAAGCGCGTTTTGTCGTGATCGAATTTTTCGACGTTCTTCCAGCTCACGACGGTGTGGCAGCCCTCGCACTTGTCGCCGAACGACCCCTTGTGCACGTCGTCTTTCTTATGGCAGCCGATGCAAGCCACCGGCAGCTTGACCTTGAAGTCGTTGCCCTTGTGGCAGCCGTCGCAGGCGATTTTCTGATGAGCGCCGCGTAGCGGGAAATCGGTCTTATCGTGGTTGAAGTTGGTGGCCTTCTTCCAGGTCGTTACGTTGTGGCAGCTCTGGCACTCCGGCCCCAGCTTGCCGTCGTGCACATCGTCCTTCTTGTGGCAGCCGATGCACATCAGCGGGATCTTGACCTTGAAGTCGCCGGACTTGTGGCAGTCGTCGCAGCCGATCTTCGCGTGCTGGCCACGCAGCGGAAAGTCCGTTTTGTCGTGATCGAATTTGACCTGCCGCCAGCTTTCTTCCTTGTGGCAGTCCTGGCATTTGGCGCCGAATGACCCCTTATGCACGTCGTCCTGCTTGTGACAGCCGATGCACGTCATGGGCAGGTCGACCAATTGCCCGCCGGCATGGCAGGTGCGGCACTCGTTCTTGGCGTGTTGGCCAAGCAGCGGGAATTTGGTCTTGCCGTGGTCGAAGCGGGAGATCTTCATCCAATCACTGGTGACGTGGCAGTTGGCGCAGGCTGTTCCGAGCCGGCCCTTATGCACGTCGTCTTTGGCGTGACAGTCGCTGCAGCTGGACTTGGCCTCGCGGAGCGGTTTTCCGACAGCGTGGCAGGCTTCACAAGCCAGTCCGACATGGGCGCCGGTGAGCGGAAAATCCGTCTGCGCATGATCGAACAGCGGCCGGTCGAGGAAGACGATGTTGGCGTCGCGCCCCTTGTGATCGGTATGGCAGCGCCGGCACTGCGAGCGCTCGATCTCGGGATTCTTGCCGTGGAAGCCGGTGCGCGCCGTCACGTCGGCGTTGATCGGTTTGTGGCAGTCGAGGCAGAGCGTGTTCTGCGTCGTGCGCGTGAACGGCGTGTGGCAGCTGGTGCAGGTGGCTTCGAGTTTTTGGTGCGCAGCGACCAGGGGGCCGGGATTGACCAGGCGCTCGATGATGTTCTGCGCGCAAGCGGTCCGCCCGCCGGCAATGAGGCCGAGTGCGAAAACTGCCAGCACAAAAATGAGATGAGCGCAGCGCAGGAGGCCAGGGGGGGACCCTATGGACCCGTACATTTTCAGTGATCTTTTCAGATCGCTGCAGCCGCACGGGTCCATTGCAGTCCCCCCGGACCACACCGGCCGCTCGTGTCGTTGATCCTTGCGGGTCGCGACGGTCTGCGGCTGGCGGAAAAACTGCTTAGATGCATCTGAGACCAATTGGCTGTCCGAATTAGGACAATTTCGCGGCTTTCAGGTTGATTTTGCGTCAACCGGTTAATTCAGCATTCCACCTGCGCGCGCGACTTTCTCGAAGTCGGCCAACGTCGCCGTCAACCGGCGCATGAGTTCATCGCATTCGGCACGCGTGACGATCATCGGCGGGCTGACCATGATCCAGTCGCCGTTGCGCCCTTTGGCGGTGCGCCGGCCATAGATCAGTAGGCCGTTGCGCAGGCCCGCTTCCTTTATGAGCTCAACCGCCGGGACATCAGCGGCGAACATGGCCTTGCTGGCCTTTTCGGTCACGACTTCCAGCGCCATCAACAAGCCGAGCCCGCGTATGTCGCCGACCACCGGCGAGGCCGCTTTCAGCCCCTCGAGCTGTTCGCGCAGATAGCGCCCCATCTTCTCGGCATGTGCGATTACGTCCAGGCGCTCGTATTCGTCCAGTACCGCCATGGCGGTCGCACAGGAAATCGGATTCGCGCCGTAGGTATGGAACAGGCCATAGCCCGGCCCCGCTGCAAGCTTATCGGCCATGCGGGCGGAGAACAACGTGGCGCCGAGCGGCGTGTAGCCAGACCCGAGACCCTTGGCCATGACGACGATATCGGGCAGCGCGTCCGGCCAGTGGTGCGCGGCCAGGAACTTTCCGGTCCGCCCCGCGCCGCACAGCACCTCGTCGAACACCAGCGCGATCTTGTTGCGCGTGCAGATCTCGCGGATGCGGGCGAAATAATCCGTATACGGCACAGTGCAGCCGCTGGCGAGCCCGCCCACCGGCTCGATGAAGAAACCAAGAATGTTTTCGGCGCCGGCCTTGGCGATGCAGGCCTCCAGCGCATCGGCGCAATGGCGCGCGTAGGTCTCGGGCGTAAAGTTCGGCGGCACGCGATAGGTCGAGGGCGCGGGGACTTTGAGCGACGGCTCGATCATGCCGTCGAGGAACGGCGCAAAGTCGTCATCGCCCGATAGCGCCAGGGTCGCCATGGTCGAGCCGTGGTAGGACGGCGTGCAGCTGATCAGCTTGCGGCGCTTGGGCTCGCCATTGGCCAACGCATACTGGCGCAGGAATTTGACGGCGCATTCTACCGCCTCACTGCCGCCGGAGGTAAAGGCGACGCGCTCAAACCCCGGCCCCGCCAGTTCGGCGATGCGCACGGCCAGATCCATGTTCGGTTCGTTGCGGGCGTGGCGGGTTGAGGCGAAATCCAACTGCCTAGCCTGGCGCGACATCACATCGGCGACCACATCGTTGCCATGGCCGATGTTGTTCACGACGGGACCGGACGAGAGATCGATATACTCGTTGCCCTCCCGGTCCCAGACACGAATACCTTTGGCTTTCACGATCAGCGGACGTGGGGCGCCGCTTCTGGGAAAAAACACATCCTGTCCGCCGCCCAGCTCAGGAGCATCGGCGGCCAACGGAAAATCGTGCATCGGGGCGGACTCCGGAAGGACCGGGGCTAGCCCCAATCTCGCGTCAGGCGCTCAGTTTCCATCCGCTGCCGGGACCATTGGCCAGCCGTTCCGCCAAGAACGGCAGCAGCGCGCGCATCTGTGTCTCTAAAATCCAGGGCGGATTGATGGCCAGAATGCCGCAGCCATTGAGCCGTTCTGGGGTATCTGGCGCACGGGTGTAGAGCTCCATACGGAGCGTCTTGGTGAGGCCAAGGCCGGCGAGCGAGGCGTGGAAGGCTTCTACAGGCTGCATGTCTTTCACGGGGTACCAGAGCAGAAAAGCGCCGGTGGCAAAGCGTTTCAGCGCCTGGCCGAGCGCGCGGGCGAGGCGGGCGAGTTCGTCCTTGGCCTCGTAGGGCGGATCAATCAGGATCAGACCGCGCCGCTCCGGGGGCGGCAGCAAAGATTTCACGGCCACCCAGGCGTCCAGGTTGAGCACTCTGGCTTGGGTGTAGATGGCGTAGCGGCGTGCCAGTTCGGCGTAATCGGCCGGGTGCAGCTCATTCAGCACCAGCATATCGTTCGGCCGTAGCAACCGCCGCGCCACTTCCGGCGATCCCGGATAGGCGATGCCCTCGGGCGAGGCGTTCAGTTCCCACACCACGTCGAGATAGGGTTTCAGCAGCGCGGCGATATCGTCGGGCAGCGGCTCCGCCTCCGGCCCCAGGATCCGCCCGATGCCGCCCTGCCACTCGCCGGTCTTGCCGGCCAATTCGGAGGACAGGTTATAGACGCCGACACCAGCATGGGTATCGATGACGCGGAACGGCGCCGGTTTCTGCTTCAGGTAGTCCAGCACGAGCGCCAACACCGCGTGCTTGAGCACATCGGCGAAGTTTCCGGCGTGATAGATGTGGCGGTAGTTCATGGCGCGCGAGGCAAGCTGCGGACGGCCCGCGCTGTCAAGCCGATTCCGGCTGCGGGAACAGATCCGGCCGGCGCTGATGGATCGCGGCCACGATTGTCGCGACGGTCTTGTCGAGGCCGTAGAGATTGACGATCAGTTTGCGTTTCTTGCCTGTGGAGTCCGTCCCCAGCACGTACATCCAGGTGTTTCGGAACTCCAATCCGGCGATCTCGCCCCAGGCCAGCGTTCCCCGCCCCCAGAACAGGTTCGAGGTGAGCCCATGGCCGTCGATCACAAGCTCGTCGCTTGGGTTCCAGCGCCGCCACACGACAAAGCTGAGACAAACCAGCATGATCAGGGCCAGGAACGCGAACGCGATCATTGGCAAAAAGGCATCGTGGGGATCTCCGGAAGGATCTCGTGTTAGCCAAGAGGAGTCCGCGCTGAGGGTGCTTTTGAGTCCCCAAGCCATCAACGCCTCCCCCGGTACGATCCAGAGCAGCGGCCAATAGGATTGGTTGGAGCGTGCTGTCATCCTCTCGGTCATTGCGAGCCTCATGCCAAAAACTGCCGAGCCGGTTCTTAGCACGGAGCGCCAATCGTGCGAATTGCTGCGGACCAAGACAGCTCGCCATTTTACTTCGCGCCCGTGATCGGTTTTGATGACTGCTCAGCTCCGTTAGGAATGAGTGGAAGCCAACCATGATCCGCACCGGCGACCAATACCGCGCCTCGCTGCGCGACGAGCGCGAAGTCTACATCAACGGCGCGCGCGTCAAAGACGTCACGACGCACCCGAGTTTCAAGCCGCTGGTCGATATCCGCGCGCGCATTTACGACATGCAGCACGAGGCGGCGACGCAAGAGGTGATGACCTATGCCGAGGGCGGCGAACGGTTCGCGATTGGGCTGAAGCTGCCGTACACGCAAGGTGATTGGACCGCCAAGCGCAAGGCGGTGGACGCCGTGACCTGGGACGTCGGCGGGGTCGTCACCCGCGTCGGCGACGAGACGATTGGCGAGATGTGGTCGCTTTGGGACGGCAAGGAGATCCTGGCCGAGATCGATCCGCGCTTTGCCGCCAATATCGAAACGCACATCCACCAGGCCATAAAGGCCGATCCCTTCCACGTCTCGGCCAACACCGATCCCAAAGGCGACCGCTCCAAGCGCCCGCAGGACCAGGACCCGGACTTCCTGGTGCATGTGGTGAAAGAAACCGACGCTGGCATTGTCATCCGCGGCGCGAAATACGAGACGGCGGCGGCCTACGCCAATCAGGCGTTCCTGAAGCCGACCATCGCCAACTGGGGCGACGCCAAACTCTCCGACTACGCCCTAGGTTGCATCGTGCACATGAACGCGCCCGGCGTAAAACACATCTGCCGCACGGGGTTCGCGGGACGGGCCGACGCGCGCGACTATCCGTTGTCGAACAAGTTCGATGAGGTCGACACGCTGATGATCCTCGACAATGTGCTGATCCCCTGGGAGGACGTACTGTTCTATCAACACACGCGCGCCGCCTCGTTCATTCGCGCGACATTGCACCGCTATTCGGCGTTCCCATTCGTGCAACGGACCCTGAGCTATGCCGACATGCTGATCGGCGCCGCGCTCTGGAACGTGCGACAGACCGGGCTCGAGAAACAGCAGGCGGTGCAGGAAAAGCTCGCCGAACTGGCGATCTGGCGCGAGGGCATCAACGCGCACCTGACGGCGTCGATTGCGATGGCGGAGAATAGCCCAAACGGCCTGCTCATGCCGAACCAATCGCTGCTGATGACGGGACGGGTGCACGCAATCAGCAACCTGCCAAAGATGATCCACCTCGCCCGCGAGTTGGTCGGCGGACAGATCTGCGTGACGCCCGATGTGGCGGCCTTTGAAGCGCCCGAGACCAAGCCGTGGCTGGAAAAGTTCTACTCGATCAGCGAGGACTGGATTGCCGACGACCGCCGCAAACTGCTGGCGTTCGCGCGCGACTTGATCAACTCCGACTACGCCGGCCACCGGCTGACGTTCCAGCTGTTCGCGCAGTCCGCGCCGTTTGCGCATCTGGGGGCGGTCTACCGCAACTTCGACTGGGACGGGCCGCTGAAGCTGGCCCAGCGCGGGGCGGGATTGTCGGAGAAGGTGTGGGGCGGGAAAACAAGGGGCTAGGGGATGTGCCCAGTATTGCGATAGATGTCGGCGAGCGTCAGATCGACGCCAAGAGCGGTGAGCCTCAACACATCCACTGGTTTCCTGAATTTCCGCTCTTTCCAGCCATTATCTCTCGCGTAGTGACGCACCAACACTTCATCTTGTTCGACAATCAAATAATGCTGCATCGTTGCCAGATTCGAATAGTGTTTCAACTTCCAAGTCAGATCGCGCGACTTGGTTTTGGGCGAGAGAACTTCGAAAGTAGTTATGGCGTCGTTGCAATAGTATTCGGTTCCTAATGATCGAGGCCGGACGATGACATCCGGAAGCGGCGCGCTACGTGGATCGCCCTCGTCATGAACACCTAAACCCGGGAGCACTGACCAAGGCGCGTTCATGTTCCACGAATGCACCGTCAGCAACGTGTTGACATTGCCAACAATCGTCTGATGCCGGTTGTTCGCTGACGCCTGCATGACTTTCACTCCGTCAAACAGTTCCCAGCGCTCTTCGTCTGGGCGCGTCTGTACGAACTCGAAGAATTCTTCGAAGGTCATCAGCTCTGAAGTTAGGATGCGCTCTTGCATAGGGACAGCTCCGTGTCCGCACCAGGATAACACAGGAGAGCCGTCGCCTCAATTCCCGCCAAACCCGAGCGCCTTGGCCGACCAGCTTTCCGACGTCAGCACCTTGCCGGCCGCTTGCGTCAGCGCGCCGCCGACCACACAGGGAATGCCCAGCTCGGCGTGCCCGGTCACGCTCGCCACGACGCAGCCAACTGCAATCGCCGTCGCGCCCAGCTCCGTCCCCCAGGCGGCGGTGCGCCGGCTCGCCGGACCCTTGGTCTTGAGCTCCTCGATCGCGGCCAGCGCCTGCTTCTTGATGCTGCCGGTCTCGGCGATCTCGACCGCGTCGATCACCTCTTTCAGCGGCTTGGCGAGTTTGGCAGGGGCGAGCGCCACCTCGGTCTTGTACATCTCCAACAGGCCCTGGTTCTTGGCGGCGTTGGAGGCCAGCGTCCATTTCGCCATGCTGCCGACCAGCAGCTTTTCCAGGTCGTTCTTGTCCTCGGACCAGGGCAGAGCGGAGAGAATGCGCTGCACCGGCTGGTAATAGCCCGTAGCCAGATAATAGCCCCACAGCATATCCAGCGTGCGGCCCTCCTCGACCGGCATCGCCATCAGCTGCGGTTTGCCGCCCGTCGCCAGCTTGTCGATCAGCACCCGGCGATCGGCCAACTTGTCGACGAACGCGTTCAGGAGGCCGCGCCAGTTCGGCAGGCCAGAATAGGCGACGGCCTTGATGACAGCTGATTGCGCCTCGGGCGGCAGCGGCAGCATGGCGCCGATGAGCTTTTCCGCTTTCATCTGGTTGTCGCCCAGCACCCCCGCAATAAAGCCGATGTGGACGGCCGCGCCCTCCTCGTCGCCGAACTGGCCGAGATCGCTCAGCGCACGGACGGCCAACGGCAGGCGCCAGGGATCGGGCTTCAGGCGATAGGTTTGCACCCATTGCAGCACCTGGTCGCCGGACTGGAATCGCGGTGGAGCTGCCGCCACGGCGGGCGCGACCGCAGCCAGCAGCAAAGCACAAAGTGCGAGCCAAACTCGGAACATGAACGCGCGCGCCCCAGCGACCAGTTGTACAACCGATCCGAGGGAGCACGCCGGGTTGGCCCTTTTTGTGGCGGTTGTGGGGTGAGGGAGGGGGGGACGGTGTCAGGACCTTATTGCGCTTGCACCGCTGGTCATGGACGTCAACGGCGGTCGATAGCAATAAGTGCCTGACACCCAGTCGTTTGCAGGTTGCCGATCCGGCAAGCGACTGGGTGTCAGGCACTTGCGAGCCGCAAGTTCCTGACACCGCCGCCCCTACTGCGCCTCTATGCGCATATGGCTGATCGTCACCAGCCCACCCGCCTCACCGCCGACCGGCTTCACCGTCACTTCGACCGGCTTGGTCAGATCGAGCTTGCTGCTGCGCACCAGCTCCGAAACATCGACCTGCCAGGCTGTCTTGTAACCCAGCCCGTGGCGCTGATGCATGCCGGCGTTGAACAGATTGAAGGTTTGCACCGTGCGCTGCTCGGTGGCTGCGCCAGCGGCGGACTTCTTCGCTTTGACCTGCACCTCGAACAGCGAGCGCGGATTTTTGGTCGTCGCCACGTCAATGACCAGCCAGAACTGGTTGCCGCCATCGCGCGTGAGCGCCTTGACGGCAGCCTCGGCCAAGGCTGGCGCAAGGTTCATCACCACGGGCGCATTGCCCTGCGCCACGGTTACGCCCGACCCTGAGGCCGTCTCGGTGACTGTCGTCACTTTGACCACGGTGGTCTCGGCGTTTGGCGCCAGAAACGCGATAGAGCCAACTGGCTGCAACCGGTCATAGCGATAGCCTAGGCCCTTCAAAGAGAGCGCAGCGGCGGCGGACTTGACGGACGCCGCGCCATCGGCTCCTGCGAACGTGAAGGACTTGTTCAGCCAATTTGCAGCCTTGGGGGCCTTGGGATCCTTCGACGATACGCCCGCCGCGTTCGGCGCGCGCCAGCTTTCCCACAGCCGGTCGATGTTGGCGTGGTGCATCCAGAAGATCGGATCGCGCGCCGCCGTTTCGAAAGCGGCCATGCCCTTGTCGTCGTCGGTGCCGACGCGCACATGCACCGACCCGTGGGGCGTGCCATCGAGCGCGCTGACAAAGCCCTGCCGGAAGCCGCCGTTGCTGGTGGACAGATCGAAGAACGTCTTGGACCGCATGGTGTCACGGGCCAGAATATCCGTGTTCACCAGATCGGACTTGATCGCACGCAGCCCCTGGGACACGAACTCGGGCCGTCGATCCTCGAAGTAGAGCGCGTTGTCAGCAAGCTGCCCTTTGATCCTGACCTTCTCAGCCAATACCGCCGGGGGCAGTTTCAGCTGCGTCAGATCGAGATAGTTCCAATAGGGCAGCGCGAATGGCTTTCCGAGCACGGCCTCGCAGACACGCTCAAAATGCCAGAGATAAAGCCGGTGCCAGGCCGTAAAGTGGCTTGCGTAGTCATCGGCGGTTGAGCCATCGAGATTGTCGTGGCCGTGCGAGCAGGTCCACCAGATGCCGCCAGCGCCGGAGCCGCTTGGCCCGAGCGCCAGCGTTTTCATGGCCGGCGTGACGCCTGCCGCGTTGAACAGCGCAACCGCTTCGGACTGCGAGTGGTTATGGGCGTGGATGTTGGCCTGGAAATTCCAGCTGAGCGGATTGCCTTCGGGCAGCGCCTGCATCTTGGCCACGGCCTCGCGGTAGAGATCGAGCGCAGCCTTGCCCTGCGGCGTCTTGATGTCGTAGCGCGTGCGCGGAACCGCCGCCTCGGCGAACCCGGCTGGCAGCCCGCCCACCAAGGCCGCCCCGCCCAGCCCTGCCACCACACCGCGCCGCGTCAGGCCGCGTTTGTGATCATTCGCCATTTTGAACCCTCCCCTTACGATACTATTCGACTGATTGGCTCGCCCGACCGAACCGTCAGGCTATTTCTCGAGCCTATCACGCGCACGAATGTGGCATCCTCGGGCTTGTCCCGAAGATCCATTCATCCGCAAACTCCTGAGTTTGTTGGGCGATGGATCCTCGGGACAAGCCCGAGGATGACACCATTGATGAAATTGAGTCATCCCAAACTTCACCGATTGCCGACGACCGTGCTGGTCCAGGTGATGTTGGGTTGCTGCCATTTGTAGCCGCTGTCATAGGCGTCATCGCGGTAGTAGCCTTCGACGCGATTGAACATCTTGCACTTGCCGGCCGAGCGCAGCAGCGAAAACGCCACGCAGTGGATATCGTTGAGACAGGTCTTGCGGCAGGTCTGATAGTCGGGCGTGGAAATCTCTTTCAGCGGCTGGTCGGCGAATACCGCATTGAACAGATATTCCGACGACGTCTCTGCTGTCGTCGAGACGTTTGGAATCGCCATCGGCTTCTTCACACCGACGATGCCGGCCGGATGCAGGAAGGTGACGTCTCCCAATTCGCCTTTCAAATAGCAGAAGTTCTTCCAGCGGTTGAAGGTGAACCCTTTGCAGCTGGGCAGGCCGTAGCAGACGTGGGCGCAGCTTTCCAAGGTCGAACCCGGAATGCCCGGTCTGCCTGCGATCATCGCCACGTCGCTGCCGAACAGGTCGCGGTTAAACTTGGTCGAGAACTGGGTGAGAATGCTCGGCACATTGGCGGTCGGGATGGCGACATTCGACAGTTCCGGCGGCAGCTGCCCGGTGGCGTCGCTGCAGCCCTTGCCGACGGCGACGCGGCGCTGCGCCAGGGCCGGATGGGTCGCGGTGCGCTCGCGTATCGCCTGGTCGGGAAAGGCCGATATGGCCGCAACCACGCGGTCGCAATCGCCCAGCTTGGCGCCCAGCACGAAGCCGGCGTAATAGTCGGCCTCGATCTCCTGCTGGATCGGATCGATGTGACGCTGCGCATGCAGAGCAATCAGATGCGCCAACTCGTGCGCCGCAATGAACTGCAGGCCAACGTCCGAATGGGACGACAGCTGATATTTCTGCATGAAGGCGCGGTTGAAGAAAATTTCCCGGGTTTTGTCGACGGTGTCGTAGGCAGCTGCAGCGTTGGCTGTTGCGGCGGCATTGTCCGTGACGTAGATTTTGTAATCGGCATGCAGACCAAGATAGCCAAGCAGGTCGTCGACCAGTTGCCTTGCGTCCTCGTCGGTTGAGAAGGTCAGGCCCTTGAGCTTGCCGACATCGTGGAAGGTCTTGACGTTGGCGACATTGGGGGCTGCAGGGGCGGTTTGCGCTATGGCGACCGCAGCCAAAGTCAGCCAGGCAAACATGAACACGGCGGCATTGCGCAGAGCACCAAGCATGACAACTCCCTAGGGACGCTCCTTGCGGGGTCCCCCTCACCTATCGGGAGCCGAAGCTGGCAAATGGTCAACGGCTTGGCAAGCCGGTCGGCCGCGCCGCCCCTGGTTCAATTCGCACGGTGGTATTGCTGCATCACCCGTAGCAGCTCTTGATGGGGCAAAGCCGGGACGACGCCGCCTCCAGGCCGGAAGGTGGGCGTATCTTCGGCCGCCAGCAATGCGTTCAGAACGGCTTCCTCGATGCACTCCACGGCGGCCATGTAGACCGGGTCGAAATGCTCGTCATTGAGGGCGTCGAGCTGCCAAAGCGGCGGGGCGAGTTCCGGGGTTGGCATGGCGTTCGCCGTCGAAATCGCGAGAAAAATATCGCCCGAGGAGTTGCCGCCCGGCGTGCCGCCGCGGCCGATGCCAATCGATGCCCGTTTGGCCAGCCTGCGCAGTTGATGTGGCAGCATTGGCAGGTCAGTCGCCAGGATGACGATGATGGAGCCGGTTTCCTTCGGATAGTGTGGTTTGGCATGCAGCTCGTTGCCAACCGGAACGCCGAGAACTGTCAGCCAGGCGCCGCGGCCATGGTTGGCCTGCACCAAGGCCGCCACAACGCCATCCCGTCCGCCGGCGTTGATCTGGCGCGATGAGGTGCCGGTGCCACCCTTCCAGTCATAGGCGATCATGCCGGTTCCGCCGCCGACGTTTCCTTCCGCGACCGGGCCGGACTTGGCCGCGTCCAACGCCGCCAGCGCGTGCGCCTCGGTGACATGTAGGCCGTTGATGTCGTTGAGCATGCCGTCATAGGTCTCGGCCACCACCGGCATGGCCCAGAAATGCCGGTCGCCGAGCCCCTGTTGATAGCGCCGCATCATCCAGCGCACCGCGGCATGGTGCACGATCCCGACGCTGTGTGTGTTGGTGATCAGGATCGGTCCGCGCACCAGGCCCGCGTCTTCGATCCAATGCGTTCCGGTCATTTCACCATTGCCGTTCAGGGCGTGAAAGCCAGCCCAGGTGCACAACGGAGCTGTCTCGCTGAGATGCGGGACGATGGCGGTAACGCCGGTGCGGATCTGTGGCGCGACGCCATCCGGCGATATGAGCGTCGAAAAGCCAACGCCGAGACCGGCGACATCGGTGATGGCGTTGAAAGGGCCGGGCGTGCCGGGCATCGGCAGGCCCAGCGCGCGGGCGCGGTGTTTGGTCATGGCCCAGCATAGGTCGCGCGCCCAGAACGTCAAAGGGGCGACCCGAAGGCCGCCCCTTGCAATTTGCTACAATAAGGCCAACCCGAACTAGCGCTTGACCAGCGCGTTGCGGATTTCCTCCAGCAGCACTTCTGAACGCGGCGGCGGCGCGGCCGAAGGAGCAGCGCCAGGCTTCATGGCCATGGCCTTGGCCGTGTTGACCGCCTTCACCAGCATGAACACCGCGCCGGCGACGATCAGGAAGCTGATGATGTTGTTGATGAACTTGCCGAGCGCCCAGACAATGGCGCCCTTGCCGTCCGGTCCGGCCGCCTTCAGGGTCGGGCCGATGCTGGAGAAATCAACGCCGCCCATGGCCACGCCGATCGGCGGCATGATGACGTCGCTGACCAGCGAGGTGATAACCGTTCCGAAGGCCGCACCCATGATGATGCCGACTGCGATATCGATCATGTTGCCTTTGATGGCAAAATCTTTGAATTCGCTGAGAAGTCCCATAATTTATTCCCCGTCGCTTCCTGAATGATGACGCTTCCACCTCGCGGCCCCTGCCACCGGGCCGCCACGCGCCAGGCGCGAAGGACTTGTTCCGATTGCAGATGAGTCGCGGTCAGACCATAGAACATGCCAAGTACGCCTGCAATGTCATGGAAAAGACAAGCTTTACGTCGAACCGGATCAGGGTAGGCATTGGGGGAAACCATGGCGGACGGCATCGAACGCAAGCCCTACTGGCGTCAGACCAAGGTTTTGATGGTGTTTACGCTGGCTTGGCCTTGCCTGTTTATTGTGGGATTGCCCTATTGGCTGCTGAATCTCAAGCCCCTGTCCCTGGCCGGACTGCCAATTGGCTATCTTATCGCCGTTCACGGTGTTGTGCTGGTTTGTATCGGAGTTGTCGCCCGCTTTGCCGCAGTCCAGGAGCGGATCGACCGCTGGCATGGGGCCCATGACGAAGGTTAGGGGCCGCCACTCACGGCATCTCCGCCCCGACCCGCGCAACCGAGTGCAGCCTTGTCCGTAACCCTCCCCAGTCGTGCGCAAACGCCTCCCGCTTCGGCCGGAGGATATTTCGCGATTCTCGCCAGCGGTTTTGTCTCCCTGGTTTTGCTGCTGCTTATTTTTGATCTGATGGGCTTGCCATCGCCGCGACTGACGCTGGCCCAGGTAGCGTTTCCGGGCCTTGCCATGCTGGTCATCGGCGCCCTGACGGTCACCAATTCGATCGCGGGTTGGCATAGCTGCAACCGGGCTTGTCCGCCCGCCATCAGCGCGGTGTCCATGCTGGCGGCAACGCTCGGCGCAACCGGCTTTGTGGCCCTTCCAGGGGCGTTCTTCTTTCTTGGTTTTGACGCCCTCCCCTTCACCATCGGCATTATGTTCGGGCTGGTACTGCATGTGGTGCTGATCGCCCCTTTTGCGCGCAAAGATGGCTCCTACACGATCGCCAGTTATCTTGGCCGCCGTTTTGAAAGCCGGATGCTGCGCCTTGCCGCCGCCGTAGCGCTGACCTTGCCTTGCCTCCTGCTCTTGGTCGGCGAGTTCAAGATCGCGACGTTTCTGCTCAGCCATATGCTTGGCATCGATCCGGTCGTGCTGGTCATGTCATTGGCGACGGTTGCGGGCGCGGCCGTCGTGGCGGGCGGGCTGCGCGGCGCAGTTTGGGGCGGCGCGGCTTGCGGCATGATCGTCTTACTTGCCTTGCTGGTCGTCCCGGTTCTGGCGGCCATACCGCTCACCAACTTGCCGCTGCCGCAGATTTCTTATGGCATCGTCAGCGGCGAGACGGCGCGGCTTGAGATCGCAGCTGGCATGGACATGAACCGTCCCGCCGCCATGGTGCTGACCTTGCCAGGCTCGGCTCCCGCCGCGCTGGTCAAGCCATTCCTGCAGCCCTTTGTCGCCAACGATCCGATCAGCTTTGCCCTGCTGACCTTGACCATCGCGCTCGGCGTGGCGGCGATGCCCGCCTTGTTCAGTCGCGCGGGCACCTTGACAAGTGTCGCATCGCTGCGCCGTTCCGGCGTCTGGCTGGTCTGTTTCGCCGGAGCAGTGGCGATAACGCTACCGGCCGTCGCCTACCTGGCTCGCGTCGCGGTGCTGCATGCCTTGCCGGCCAATGGTCTCGGCGAGGTCCCCGGCTGGTTGGAGCTGCTCGGCAAATTGCAGTTGGCCGATTTCGACCAGAAGGCCGTTTCCGTGCCGATTTCAGGCGTCCGTTTTGCGCGCGACAGCGTCAATCTGCTGTTGCCCATGGCGCTCGACCTGCCGCGGCCGATCGTGGACGTCATGCTCGCCAGTGCGGTGGCAGCGGCGCTGGCCGCCATAACCGCCGAAGCCGCAACCCTGGCGGCGCTGTGGTGCGAAGATGCGGTGTTTGCATGGTCCGGCCCGGTTGAACTGGAGAACTTGCGGTTGTTGGTCGCGCGCGTGCTCGCTGGCGTCGCTGTCCTCCTGGGCGCCGCTCTGTCGCTGCGCGTGAAGGCCGACGCCTTGACGTTGTTCACCTGGGCGATGGCGCTGGCCGGATCGTCCGTCTTCGGACTACTTGTCATGTCGGTGTGGTGGAAGCGCATCAACCAATGGGGCGCCATGGCCGCGTTGCTGATGGGAAGTCTGGCCGCGCTGACGCAGATTCTCATGTCGCTGAACGGCTCGGCGCCCATGGTGTTCGGGGTCTCGGGCGCGGTCGCGTCGATCCTGGCGGTGCCGCTCAGCATCGCCGTCGCGCTTCTCATTAGCCTAGTGACGCCGGTGCCGGAGCTGCGCATGGTCGAATTGGTGCGCGATCTTCGCGTGCCGGGCGGCGAAACCGTCCAGGACCGCGAGATGCGGCTGGCGCGCATACCGGCCCGGACAGGGACGTAGAATTTACAGCACCGGCGCCGATGGCGTAGGGGCGACTCGTGAGTCGCCTTCTCACGACTTGCGCCGCTGATAGAGGGCGACTCACGAGTCGCCCCTACGCCGAAAGCCCATCGCCAGCGCTAACTTGCCCATTGGCGGCCCCGCCATCCTCGCCTAATCTGCCAGCACCCTTTCCGGAGCCCGCCCCCGCCATGACGCACGACGCGCGCCTGACGCTGTATCCCGCCATCGAGCCCTTTCGCACCGGCCACCTCGCCGTTGGCGACGGCCACGACGTTTATTTCGAGGAATCCGGCAATAAACGTGGAAAACCTGTCGTCATGATCCACGGCGGCCCCGGCGGCGGCGCCAATCCGACCATGCGCCGCTATCACGATCCCGAACGCTACCGCATCGTGCTGTTCGATCAGCGCGGATGCGGCCGCTCGACCCCGCACGCCAGTCTCGACCACAATACGACCTGGGATCTGGTCGCCGACATGGAGCGCCTGCGCACGCACCTCGGCATCGAGCGCTGGCAACTGTTCGGCGGCTCGTGGGGCTCCACCCTCGCGCTGGCCTACGCCCAGACCCACCCGACCCACGTCATCGATATGGTGCTGCGCGGGATCTTCACGCTGCGCCGGGCCGAGCTGAACTGGTTCTACCAGGAGGGCGGCGCGCAGTGGGTCTACCCCGACACGTTCGAGGCCTACCTCGCCCATATCCCCCTGCACGAGCGCGGCGACATGATCGCGGCCTACTACAAACGCCTCACCTCGGCCGACCCCGCCGTGTGCCTGGCGGCCGCCAAAGCCTGGAGCATGTGGGAGGGCTCAGCCCTCTCGCTGATCCCCGACCCCGAGCGCGTGCGCCAGTTCGGCGCCGACGACTACGCCATCGCGTTTGCGCGCATCGAGTGCCACTACTTCGTGCACAAGGGTTTTTTCGACACCGACGACCATCTGCTTCGCAACGTGGACCGCATACGCCACATTCCCGGTGTGATCGTGCACGGACGCTATGATATGTGCACGCCGCTGAAAATCGGCTGGGAGCTGGCAAAAGCCTGGCCGGAAGCCGATTTCCGGCTTGTCGCAGACGCCGGCCACGCCATGAGCGAGCCGGGGATTGTGCACGAGCTGATCGCGGCGGGCAGGCGGCTGGCGGCGTAAGAGAGGCGTCCTCACTCCTTCGCCGCCGCCTCGACAGCGTCGAGCACCACATCGAAATGCGGGAACAGCAGCTGGCCGCAATCGGGGAAATCGACCAGTTTCAAATGCGGGATCTGCGCGCAGAATTCCTGCACCGTCTCATACGGCGAGAACGGATCTTCGTGGCCGGCGAACAGGGTGATGGGAACTTTGCAGGCGCGCAACGCGCCGCTCCAGTCGCCCGAAAAGTTGGCGATGGTCTCGGCCGCAACCACACGGTGCGCCATATGGGCGGCCGAAAAGGCGATTTCGGAGCCGCGCATCAGGGCGTCGAGGGTCGGCGCGTGCTCCAGCACCTGCAGGTCGGCTTTCGACTCGCCCATGATGATTTGGAAAAAGCGCTTCTTGCCGGTACGCTTGGCGATGCCGTAAAAAATCAGCGCCAGATAGTGCACGACGCTGGGCGCATAGCGGGCGTTCACGGCGACAAAACGCGTCATCTTGGTCATGCGCTGATAGTGTTCGGGGCGCGAGGACGGCATCGGCGCGCCGCAGGCCAAGAGCGCCTTGAACCGCCCGGGCAGATGCGCCGCCAGTTCCAGCCCGATGCGGAAATCGTCGGCGTAGCTGAGCACGGGCACGCGGGCGATGCTGAGGTGGTCGAGCAGGGCGCGGGTATCGGCGGTGGCGACCTCGTGGACATGGCGGCCGCGCGGCGGCGGCGACGAGCGTCCGTAGCCGGCGCGCACCGGCACGATCATGGTCAGGTCGCGCCGCACCAGGTCGTCCTCATAGGCGCGCGGCAGCCTAGTGGTGCCGACGTTGCTTGGCAGCAGCAGGAAGGGCGCCCCAGCCGGCGCGCCGATGATGAGGTAGTCGAGCGCGCGCCCGTCCGGCAGCAGCAGCGTGTGATAGACGTTGCCCTCGGGCGAGGCGTAGACAGGTCCGCCCGCGTCATAGCCGGCGTCGTCCGGGGCCAACATTTCGATCAGACCGAGCGACATACGGATCAGTTCGGTCAGCGAGCGGGTGCCGGTCTTGTCGAGCAGCGCGCGCACATGGCTGCGCAAGGTCGCTTCGGCGCGCCCGGTGTTAATCGCGATCTGCTTGACCGATTGCCCCATCACCAGGTCGCGCAGCACCTCGACTTCTGCCTCAGTGGTGCCGAACGTGGTGCGCAAAGCGTCGCCGATGCGGCGCGGCCAGCGCACCACAGATGTTATGACGCCGATCTGATCGGCATTGCCCTGCAGCGAGAATATCAGCCGCGCCATCATCGGCAGCGGGTCCCCCACGCGCGCCAGGCGCATCACGCAGAGATCGCGGGCTCGCGCGGCGGACGCCCCAAGGCCCAACAGCCGGCTCAGCGCAGCCTCGTCGTCGGACGTAAGACCGAGCGCGGAGACGTGATCCCCAGACGAGAGGTCGAAGGCCAGACGGGCGGCCGAGTTGGCGGAAAGTATGTTGCCGTTGCGGTCGGCGACGAACGCCGCGCTGCCCACCCGGTCGGTCCAGCCCTCCGGGACCGGCGTATTTCCGACCACATAGCCTTGCAGCACTGGCTCGACGCGCTCGACATGGGCGAACAGTCTTGGTTCGGCCAGCAAGCCCGACAACCGCAGCGACGGCGCGCCGCTCTGCAATTGCCGCGTCCAGGCATCGACCAACTCTTCGAGTCGGTCCGGCGCTATGACGATGTCGTAGATGCTCTCGACGAGCGGCGCGAGTTCAGTCTCGGAAACAGACATTAAAAAAGCCATCGTCAAAACAAGCGCAGTCTTGGAGCGAATTCTTAACTGAGACGGCGGCCTGAAGCGTGGAAATTCTCATGTACCAGACAGAATAATCAGCCTCACAACCCACGCGTGTGGTGCAACCTGCCCCTTGGCTCTCCGCGCCGTTTCCCCTAAAGCTGTACGCCAACCCGACAACTCGCATCCGGAGCCTTCCCGCCATGGCCAGCACGTCCGCCCCGCGCACCCTCTATGACAAAATCTGGGACGACCATCTGGTCCACGAAGCGCCGGACGGCACCTGTCTGCTCTATGTCGACCGGCACCTCGTGCATGAGGTCACGTCACCGCAGGCGTTCGAGGGCCTGCGCATGACCAAGCGCAAAGTCCGCGCGCCAGAAAAAACGCTCGCCGTGGTCGATCACAACGTGCCGACCTCGGATCGTTCCAAGGGCATCGCCGACGAGCAGAGCCGCATCCAGGTCGAGACCATGGCGATGAACGCCAAGGAGTTCGGGATCGAGTATTTCAATGAGCTCGATAAGCGCCAGGGCATTGTGCACGTCGTGGGACCGGAGCAGGGCTTTACGCTGCCGGGGACAACCATTGTGTGCGGCGACAGCCATACCTCGACGCACGGCGCGTTCGGGGCGCTGGCGCATGGCATCGGCACCTCCGAGGTGGAGCATGTGCTGGCGACGCAGACGCTGATCCAGACCAAGGCCAAGAATATGCTGGTGCGCGTGGATGGAACGCCGCCCAGGCATGTGGGGGCCAAGGATATCGTGCTCGCCATCATCGGCAAGATCGGCACGGCGGGCGGCACCGGGCATGTGATTGAATATGCTGGCGAGGCGATCCGTGGACTGAGCATGGAAGGCCGCATGACGGTCTGCAATATGTCCATCGAGGGCGGGGCGCGCGCCGGCATGATTGCGCCAGACGAGAAGGCGTTCGCTTATCTGAATGGCCGGCCGCGCGCGCCAAAAGGCGATGCCTGGGATAAGGCCATGGCCTACTGGGCGACGCTCTCTACGGACGCGGGCGCGCATTTCGACGCCGAGATCGTGCTCGACGCCGCCAAACTGCCGCCCATTGTGACCTGGGGCACCAGCCCTGAGGACGTGCTGACCATCGATGGCATGGTGCCCGATCCCGCGAAGCTGACCGATGAGAACAAGCGCGCCGCCATGCAGCGTTCGCTCGACTATATGGGCCTGAAGCCAGGCACCAAGGTCACCGACATTCCGCTCGACGTGGTGTGGATCGGGTCGTGCACCAACGGCCGCATCGAAGATCTGCGCGTCGTCGCCAAGGTGGTCGAAGGCAAGACGGTCAGCGACAAGCTCGCCTACGCCATGATCGTGCCGGGATCGGGTCTGGTGAAGGCGCAGGCCGAGGCCGAGGGGCTGGACAAGATCTTCCTTGCCGCCGGCTTCCAGTGGCGCGAGCCGGGCTGCTCGATGTGCCTGGGCATGAACCCCGACCAGCTGAAGCCGGGACAGCGCTGCGCCTCCACCAGCAACCGCAATTTCGAGGGCCGCCAGGGCTACAAAGGGCGTACGCATCTGGTCTCGCCGGTGATGGCGGCGGCGGCGGCGCTGGCCGGAAAATTCGTCGACGTGCGCGGCATGACGACCTGACAAGATTTGCTATTGCTGCACTGCAACATGCGGGTTATGGTGCCGGGAAATCTGGGCAACGAAGCGGAGCGTATCATGCGTGCATTGGCACTGATGATCAGCCTGATGGCAATGACGGCGACGACTGCGCTTGCAGCTGACGCCCCCGCCCAAGGCCGCTACACGCTGACCCCCTCGGGCGCCGGCTTTGTGCGCCTCGATACCCAAACCGGGCAGGTGTCGGAATGCACCGGCGCAGCGTCAAACCTCGTGTGCAAATCAACGCCGGACGAGCGCGCCGCGTTGCAGGCCGAGATCGACCGGCTGCAAGGCAAAATCGACGCCTGGGATGCTGCCGCGCCAGCGCCCGCCGCCGATCAGAAGTCGCTCGAATTGAACATTCCTGACGACAAACAGGTCGACAAAGCGTTCAATTTTCTTGAGCGGATGATTAAGCGCTTTAAGGGTTTGGTTGAAGAGATGCGTAAGGAACCAAGCCAGTCGACTCCGCTTTAACATCAAGGCGGAGAGTTTAATGACACGGCTCGTCCAAGAGCGTGGCGAACTGACAATCGACGTCGCAGGTCCTGCAATAGTGGACCTTACTCAGCAAGTCGGTGAGTGGCTGACCAAAATGCGGGCCCGCGATGGGCTGTTGACGGCGTTCCTGCGGCATGCATCGGCTTCGCTGACGATTCAAGAAAATGCCGATCCTAAAGTGCGCGCCGATCTGCTCGACGCCCTTGAAAAGCTTGCGCCAGAAGCGTCCGCCTTTCGCGGCGACGCCGACGGTCGCGACGATTGGCCCGCGCACGTAAAATCGATGTTGACCTCCGTCAGCCTGAGCATCCCGGTTTTCGAACGCACCATGGCGCTTGGCCAATGGCAAGGCTTGCTGCTGATCGAACACCGGCGCCGCGTTACGCCGCGCACGGTCTTGTTGCACTTCATCGGGTCATGCGGCTGACGCGCGCCAGCCTCACGGTAAACTGTTCGTGTGCAGTGGAATAAAGTCGAACGCGGACGATATATCCAGTAAGTACCGGCACATAGCTTTCATCAGTGGTCGTCACAATACGTGCGCGCCTTGAGTTCACACCGCCTCCAAGCAAGCGATTCTATCACACTGAGCCACTTGACTTTATCCACCGTCGAGTGGCATAGAAATCGTCGCCTGCCGATGACGTTCTTTCCCCCCGCGACCGATCCGGCGTTCGAGTTCCAGATGACCCACCATTTGATTGTGACAGACACGCCTGAAACCATTGGAATGGTGGGCGTCGTCGAATTGCAAAGGGTGAGCGTGGCCTGCTCGCAAGCCAAAGTTGCAGCAGAATTTGGATGCATCGTTCGGGCCAGCACCACTCCAAATCAGATCACACCATGAGCGCTGACGGTTAGAGCATGCCGCCGGGAAGCCGGTGGGATGCTCATATGATCAGCGACCGGAAGATCCCGGTTCGCTCGTTCAAGAACACTCCCGCGGCAGGCCCCTCCCCCCAACGCCTCAGCTGCGCATTTCCGTTCGACTGTCCCCCCCGGTCAAACCCTTTCTCAGGTACGCGTCCATGAGCCTAGACCATCCGACTGCTGATCAAAGCGTCGACTCTGCCGAACGTTCGGTTCCAGCCGCACTCTGGCAGATGACCAATTGGCACAATGTGGCCCCCGTCGCGGCGTTTCTCGATGCCGCCTCAATTGTCGGTGTCGCAAGCTTGAGCAGCCTCGCCTATAACACTGTGGCTTATGGCGATCCGATTAGGCACGGCAACGACGTGCATTTCAGTTTGGAAATCGCGCTCTTCTATGTGTTTGCCCGCGTGCTGCGCGGCGACTACTTCTACAGCACTTATATAACAACACATCTGCCAGTAGGCCGTGTGGCCTCCGCCTGGTTGATTGCCTTCGTCGCCTTACTCGCCACCGTCTTCTTGCTGAAGGTCGGCAGCCAGTATTCGCGCGGCACGGCGCTCAGCCTGTTCTTCGCCGGCCCGGTCGCCCTGGCGTACCAGCAGCGATTATTGTCGCAATGGATGATGTCCGCCTCGCGCAAGGGCCGGCTCGCGGCCAAACGCGTCTTCGTTATCGGCGAAGCGAACGATATCGCGGATTACCGGCGCAGCGCCGATGTCGGGCGCACGGGGCGTGCGGTTATTGACACCTTCGTGCTTGGCAACGGATCGGATGCGGCCGTTGAGGCGCAGCAGCTGGCCGAGGCCGTTGGGCGAGCCCGCAGCAGCGACCCCGACGACATCCTGATTGTACTGCCGATCGGAGAGGCAATCCGTATACAATCGGTGGTGACCGCGTTCAAGGTCCTTCCAGCCTCGGTTCAGTTGGGCGCGGATCTTCTGCTCAAGCGCTATCCGGCGCTGCGCACGCTGCGCACCGGGGGATCGGCCAGCTTGGAGCTGGTGCGCGAGCCGCTGACGACGTTCGAGCAACTGGCCAAGCGGGCCTTCGATGTCGTGGTGTCGGGCGCGGCTCTGGTTCTGCTGTCGCCGCTGCTCTTGGCGGTCGCCATCGCTATCAAGTGGACCAGTCCGGGAGACATCCTGTTTCGCCAGAACCGCCACGCTTACAATCGGGCGCCGTTCAAGATCTTCAAATTCCGCACGATGGTCAACGGCAGCGACAAGGGCGCGTTCCAGCAGACCACGCGAAACGATCCGCGCGTGACACCGATTGGCGCTTGGCTGCGCAAGACCAGCATTGATGAGCTGCCGCAGCTGTTGAATGTGCTGATCGGCGACATGTCAATTGTTGGTCCGCGCCCGCATGCCATCGCGCATGACAACATTTTCGAGACCCGCATTGAACAGTACGCGCGCCGCCACAACATCAAGCCAGGCATCACCGGCTGGGCGCAAGTGAACGGCTTCCGCGGCGAGACGGATACGGATGACAAGATGCGTGGCCGCGTTGAGCTCGACCTCGAGTATCTCGATCATTGGTCCCTGCTGTTCGACATCAAGATCATCGTGATGACGGCGCTGAGCCTCAAGGCGCACACCAACGCACACTGATTTTCGGCATGGCCCGAGCAACAAAAATGGGCGGCACACGTTGTGCCGCCCATTTTGTTTTGCGCCCGGTCAGTCTCATACCGCCGAGCGAAAGGTCCTACTCGCCTCCCGGAATTTGACGCGCCTTTTTGCGCGCCGAATATCCGGGAAGCATCGGGGCTGTGCAGGTCTACATGGGTTGGTGCGTTCGTTCAGCAAATCAGTTTGTCTTCAGCTGATCCTTGACCTCGTCGCACTTCTTTACGGCGAAGTCGTTCACCATGGTCGTGAACTGCCCCGACAGCATGCCGGTCTTGTTGTCGATGCCGGTGATCGGCCAGATCACGCCCTTGGCCAGCAGCGGCGCGTCTACTTCGCCCCACTGCAGCTGAGCGGCGGTAGCCTTGCCATTCTCGAAGGTCACCTTTGGCGTCAGCGAGACCTTGAACACATATTTGTCGGACCCGGCGCCGCGCTCAATCTCGCAGGTTACCGTGGTGGGTTCGAACGCCGCCTCATACTTCGGCTGGGTCATGGCCGACACCAGCACCGCGCGTTTCAGGGTGATGTCGGACTGGCAATGGACGTTCTCCCAAGGCCAGCTGACATGGCCCTTCTCCAGCATCTTGTTCAAGGTCTGCTTGGGCAGGGTCTGGACCACGTGGCAGCTGACATCGGCGCCGGCCGCCGTCTTGCTGCGCAGGGCCGAGCAGATATCGATTTTGCAGGCCTTGCGGCCCTCTTTTTCCTTTGCCAGCAATTCATCGAGCGCCTTGTCGCCGGTCGAAACGACGCCGGTGGCCGTGTCGGCCGTCTTCGCCGCGTCTTCGGCCAGCGCCGCGCCCGCCGCCAGGCTCATGGCGGCTGCGAACAGGCCTGCAGTCACCGTCATCCAATTCTTATGCATTATGTCCCCGGAATTGCCGTTGTTATTGGTCGCGAGAGGGCGATGGTATGCGGTTCAATTACGGCAAAGACGTAGCGCCGGTTGTGGCCCTATGACGCCGCAAGCGCGTACTGTGACGGCTATTTTGCCAGCCGGTCCAGTTCCTTGACGATGGCGGCTCCCATCTCGGAGGTGCCGACCTTGCGGCGGTTGTCCTGCATGATGTCGCCGGTGCGCAGGCCCTGGTCGAGCACGCCCGTGACGGCCTTTTCGATCAGGTCCGCCGCCTCGCCCATGTTGAAGGAATAACGCAGCGCCATGGCCAGCGAGGTGATCATGGCGATGGGATTGGCCATGCCCTTGCCGGCAATGTCGGGGGCGGAGCCGTGGACGGGCTCGTAGAGCGCTTTACGGCGACCTTTCGCATCGGGCGCGCCGAGCGAGGCCGAGGGCAGCATGCCGATCGATCCCGTGAGCATGGCCGCCTCGTCCGACAGCATGTCGCCGAACAGATTGTCGGTCACGATGACATCGAACTGCTTTGGCGCACGCACGAGTTGCATGGCGCAGGCGTCGGCTAGGATGTGCTCAAACTTGACGTCCTGGTAGTCCTTGGCGTGGACAGCGGTGACCACCTGGTTCCACAGCACACCCGAGCGCATGACGTTGCGCTTGTCGGCCGAATGCACTTTTTTACCGCGCTTCCTGGCCAAGTCGAACGCGACACGCGCGATCCTGTCGATCTCATGCGTGGTGTAGACCTGCGTGTCGACGGCGCGCTGCTCGCCGTTCTCCAGCGTCACGATTTCCTTCGGCTCGCCGAAATAGACGCCGCCGGTCAGCTCGCGGACGATCAGGATGTCGAGGCCTTCAACCAACTCCGGTTTCAGCGACGAGGCGTCGGAAAGCGCCTTGTAGCAGATGGCGGGACGCAAGTTGGCGAACAACCCCAGGTCCTTGCGCAGGCGCAACAGGCCCGCCTCGGGACGCACCTCGTAGGGAACCTTGTCCCACTTCGGTCCGCCAACCGCGCCGAACAGCACGGCGTCGGCCTTGAGCGCCTTCTCCATGGCCCCTTCGGACACGGCCACCTTGTGCTTGTCGTAGGCCGAGCCGCCAACCAGGTCCTCGTCGAGTTGGAACGTCGCCTTTTTCTGCTTGTTCAGCCAGGCGATGACGGTCTTTGCTTCGGCCATGACTTCGGGCCCGATGCCGTCGCCGGGAAGCATGAGAATGTCGAAGGATGCCATGATGGGGACTTTCAGAGCGGGGTGGGAGGGTTTGTGCGTCTTGCGCGAATTTGATGTCAGACGGTTACGGCGGCGCGCGCGGTATGACAAGTACGGTCTGGCGTTTGCGATGCTGCTTGGCGCGTCAGGACTGCAAGCGCCCGCAGCGCTGGCCGACCCGCCCCAGTTGCAGCTCCCCATCGCCTGCACGCCCGGAAAAGACTGCTTCGTCCAGAACTTTCCGGACGACGACACCGCGCCCGGCGCGACCCGCGACTTCACCTGCGGCCTCGCCACCTACGATGGCCACGACGGTACCGACATCCGGGTGCTGTCGGTTGAGGCCGCCAAGGGCGTCAAGGTGCTGGCAGCGGCGGCCGGCAAGGTTCGCGGCGCGCGCGACGGCGTGCCCGACCACCTGATGCGCACAGACGCCGACAAGGCCGCGCTGCAAGGCCACGAATGCGGCAACGGCGTTGCAATCGTGCATGGGGACGGCTGGGAGACTCAGTACTGCCATATGCGCCAGGGTAGCATCCGGGTGCACGAGGGCGAGGTGGTTGCGGCTGGCGCCGAGCTGGGCGAGGTCGGCCAATCCGGAGAAACGCAGTTCGCCCACGTGCACCTCACGGTCCGCCACGACCGCAAGCCCGTCGATCCGTTCACCGGCAGGCCGCTGGGCGAGGCAGCCACGGCCTGCCCCGCCGCCAACGGCGCTCCCCTGTGGACGCCAGCCGTCGCCGCCGCCCTGGGCGCTCCACGGACCGTCATCCTGGAGACCGGCTTTTCGTCCGCCGCCCCGACCACCGACGAGTTGGAACTTGGCCATGCGGGCGTCGTGGCGCCCGGCCCCGGATCGGACGCGATAATGCTGTTCGCCCGGATCATGCATCTCAAGGCCGGCGACCGCGTGCACATGCACATCGCCTTCCCCTCCGGCCCCGCCCTCGACCAGACCAGCGAGCCCAGCACCCGCGACCGCGCCGTGCAGATTTTCGCTGGCGCGCGCAAGCGGGGCGCGGCGGGCTGGCCGGTCGGGCGGTACTCGGGCAGTGTCGAGGTGCTGCGCGGGGGCCAGGTGATCGCCAGGGGGGAGGCGGCGGTGGGGATGTGATACCGTCTGCCACGACAAGACACGAGCCCCTTTCCTTCTCCCGTTCTTACGGGAGAAGGTGGCCTTTGGCCGGATGAGGGAGCCATACGGGCAGACTTTGAACTGGCCGCCTGTTGCAACGAGGACGGAGCAAGCGGCTGCCCCTCACCGACCGCGTGGCTCTTGCCTCCCAAGTGGTCGGCCGCGAGACGCGGTCTCCTCTCCCCGTAAGGACAGATCGAATATTAACAGAATCGCGATCCGTAGGCGTGCGTCCGTGTGACTCAGGCTGACGGGATTCCGCAGAACGGCGAACTGGCGTAGGTCGATCTCATGATCGACGACGACGCCATTCAATATCGCTGGGATAC
>JANMVX010000012.1:0-11144 GCA_031393505.1 Hyphomicrobiaceae bacterium
GCTTTGTCGGGCTGCGGGGTGGTCGATTGTTGGGGCGTGAGTTGCCTCGCCCTATAAGGGCACGGGGTGGTGCGCGCGGGCGAGACAAGTCTCGCCCCTACGCGTTTACCGTTTGTGCCCATATTACAACTTGGCCTTCGCGATCGCCTCGCTCAAGTCCATGTACTCCTCGCACGTCTTATTCCCGCACAGCGTCTCGATCTGCGCCAGCTGATCCTTGGCCTTGGCGGCATCTTTCATCTGAACATACGCCTCGCCGAGATATTCGTGTGCGGGGGTGAACTTGGGCGCGGCCTTCAGGGCCTTGTCGTAATAGGGCATGGCTTCATCGACCTTGCCCATCTTGCGCAGGGAATAGCCGATCCAGTTGTTGACGCGCGGATCGTCCGGTTTGTTCAGGGCCGTCATGGCTTTGATGGTCGCGTCGTATTTTTCCAACTTGGCCAGCCTGACGGCGCTGATATAGGCGGGGCCGAGGTCGCCGAAGGTCTTGGCCCAATCATCGACGATCGGGGCGACGGCGGCGATGGTGGTCTTGAGCGGCGCGATTTTCTTAGCGACAGCGGTCACCGGCTTCTTGGCGACTGTTGCGGCTACGGACGGTTTCTTGACCGGTACGGTCACGACGGCGACGGGCTTCTTGGGTTTGACCGGCTTGACGATGGTCACTTTTGGCGCGGGCGCCGGGGTGGGAGGCGATAACGTGCCGCCAGCCGCCAGAACGGACGACGCGGTAACGCCAAAAACGAGCAAAAACGCTGCAGAGCGGAACAAGATCATGGGGGAACTCCCGGGTGGGGTTGCTTTCATGACTCTGCCGCCCTGAGACGTGAACGCCGGATGACAGGACCGTTCATCCAGCGTTCATCGTTCGCGCCGGCCTTCAATCATTCTCCTCGCACGCCTTGGCCTGCGGGTTCCACTGCTGGGTGCGGCCGCAACCGTGGTTCTTGACCAGCTCCTTGGCCGTCTGGGGCACGTTCGCGTAGCCCGGCTTGCGGCAAATGCCCGTCGCGCCCTCCAGATACTGGCCCTTTGGACACGGGTTCGTCGTCTTGACTTTGACCTTCACGCAATTGTCCGTTTGCGGAACGGGCACGGTTCCCGGCGGGCAGCTGGTGCGCACGGTTGCGGCTCTTTTGACGACCTTGGGTGGCACGTAGGTTGTCTTCGGCGCCACGTAGGTCTTTTGCGGGGCGCTCTGGTCCACCGCGATAAAGTTCACGCCGCCATTGGCGATCGGCATCTCGATCTGCACGCAGTTGCCGGGCAGGTCCGTGATCATCCAGGGATGAGTGAGAAAGGTTTTGAAGTCCTTGCGCTGGCCGGGGCGGATTAGGCCGTAATCCTTGGGCACGCCATCAAACCCGATCCACATCACGACCTTGTCCTGGCCGGTCTTGTTGTCGAAAGTGATCAGGGTCGGCGTGTTGGAGTTCTGTGATCGCACTTTTCCTTGCTTGGCGCAGGACTCGTCCCCTGGCACGCCAATTTCATCATCCGCCACGGGCGGCGGCGAGGGGGCCGGCGCCGACGCAACTTGCGGCGTCCCGATGGGGCCCGAGGATGCCGATATATGCTCATAGAGCTTGGTGGTCGGCGCGACGCCTTGCCCATACCAAACCGTGCGGCCGTCGATGTCCAAACGCAAAAACACATTGCGGCTGGTGTCATAGAGCATCACGCCGCTGGCTGTGCGCGCGGTCTCGATGAAATGGAACGCCATTTGCCCATTGGCTTTCTTCTCGACCCAGGACTTCGGCCCGTCCTGCTGGAATAGGCCGACGCCGTAGTCGACCTCAGTCACATCCAAGCTGCTGACGCCAGCAGACATGCCTTTGGGCTCGGCGCCGGAAGCCGCAAAGGCTTTGCAGGCGCTCTGAAACTTCAGGATCTGCGCCCGTCCCTTGCTGAAATCGAGCGTGGCGGCGCGCGAGCCGGGCACCAGGTAATCGATGCTTCCCTGCTGCGTCATGGCGGTCCAGAGCGGATCGCCCGCCTCGGCGTCCACGTCGACGCCGTTGATGCCGGTCTCGCCGCTGGCTTTGTGGACTTCGCCGGTATGCAGATAATTGAAACCGCCGCCCGAGAATTGGACGTTCACTTCCTTGTTGGCCGGCATGCCGGCGATGTCCGCTCCCAGCGTCAAGCGCACCAGGGCGGCGCCTTCGAACACGAAGCAGCTTCCCGACACCTGCACGTCGTCCGTCTGCGGCACCGAGTAATAGATCCTCGGGACCGGCTGCCCGCCGTCTCCCGCCGCTGCGATCTGGTTGAATTCCCAGGTGCGGTTGGCGTCGCCGGCGGCCGACGCAATGCTGCCCGAAGCCGCGAGACCAAGCAACGCCAAGGCTGTGAACGTAATGCGGCGCTGCATGATGATGTCTCCCGATCTGGCCAAAAGTCCGTACAATGCTTAGCCTAAGCATTTCTACGGTATGCCAGCCATTGCGCCGTCGCAACTGCAAGGTCGGCATAGGCTTTAACTGATCGTGGGAAACTCCGGTTTCAAGGCCGCGTAGAGGCGGCGATAGCGGCCAAAGCCGCGCGCGTAGTGCTCCGCCTTGGCCGGGTCCGGCAGGAAGCGGTCGGCGACCGGCGGCTTGGTGCAGACGGCCGCAACGCTTTCGCCGGTGAGCGCGATGCGGGCGAGCCGTGCCGCTCCGAAGGCCGAGCCCAGCTCCGTCCCCTCCAACCGAGACAGCTGCAGCCCCGAAACATCGCTGATGATCTGCATCCAATAGCGGCTGAGCGTACCGCCGCCGATGGCCCCTGCGCTCTGCAGTGGCGTACCCGCAGCCGCCAACACCTCGCGCGCCTCGCGGATGGAATAGGCGACGCCCGTCAGCACGGCGCGGGTCATGTCGAGCGCTGAGGTAGCGGGGCTGAGGCCAAAGAACACGCCGCGGGCCTGCGGATTGTTATGCGGCGTGCGCTCGCCCGAGAGATACGGGAGGAACAGCACCTCGGCCTCGGGCGGCGGTAGCGGGGCGGCCTCAACCTCCGCCAGCAGCGTCTCGATCGTCCGTTCCCGCCCCAACACGCCGGCCATCCAAGAGAGCGCGCTCGCGCCATTTAGCATCGCGGCCTGTTGGAACCAGCGGTTGGGGACGCAATGGGCGAAGGCATGCACCAGCGTTTCCGGTCGCGGCCGATAGGTAGCCGTGGTCGCGAACAATTGGATCGACGTGCCGAGAGAAACAAAAGCGTCGCCGTCGTCGAGCGCGCCCAGCCCAACCGCGCCTGCCGCCGAGTCGCCGGAACCGCCAGCCACAATGACGCCGGTCGACCAGCCGAACTCAGCGCAAAGTTCCGGACGGACGACGCCGGAGACTTCGGTTCCTTCGATCACTCGCGGCATCTGCTTGAGCGTCAGGCCACTTGCAGCGACAGCCTGCTGCGACCACGCCCGCCGCTCTTCATCCAGCCACAGCGACGCCGCCGCATCGCACATGTCCGTACAGTAGTCGCCGGTCAGCGCGAGGCGCACGAAATCCTTCGGCAACAGCACCTTGTGAATGGCTCGAAACACGTCCGGCTCGTGCTTGCGCAGCCAGAGCAGCTTTGGCGCGGTGAGTCCGGCCATCGGCGGCACGCCGGTTACGTTTGGCATATCGGGAAACGCGGCTAACAAGTCGGCGCACTCGGCAGCGGCGCGTCCGTCGTTCCACAGAATGGCCGGACGCAACGGCCGCCCGTCAGCGTCCACCACCACGGCGCCATGCATTTGCCCGCTGAGGCCGATGGCGCGGACGCGGGCGAATGCCTCCGGCGTCTGCCGCTTCAGTTCGCCCAGGGCCGTTCGCATGGCGACAACCCAGGACCTCGGGTCCTGCTCCGACCAGCCCGGCCGGGGGCGCGAGACCTCAAGCGGCAGCGAGGCGCTGGCGACGACGGACTGCCGCAAATCGACCAACACGGCTTTCACCGCCGAGGTGCCAATGTCGAGGCCGAGAAAGATGGGATCGGATGTTTGTGCCATGGCGCCGAGACTGTTCCGGCAACGCGGCCAAGGCAAGAGGCTTGCCTTGCGCTCCGATCAGGTGAACAAAGCGGTCAACCTTTCCGACCTCAGGAGACCACCCATGATCGACGCGTATGTTGCCGGCGGAACCAACGCCCAGCGTGTGACCATCACGCTTGAAGAGTCGGGCCTCCCGTATCAAGTTAAGAAATTGAACTTTCAGGCCGGCGATATGAAGAAGCCGGAATACCTGAAACTCAATCCGACCGGCCGTATGCCGACGATTGTCGACAACGACGCCAAAGGCGGGCCGTTCGTGCTCACCCAGTCCGTCGCCATCATGCAGTATTGTGCCGATAAATCCGGCAAACTCTACGGCGCCGATGCGCTGGCCCGCGCCCGCGTCAACGAATGGCTGATGTTCCAGGCCACCGACCTCTCCCCCGGCATGGGCATCGCCTTCCTGCTCGCCGACCGCACCGAGCCGAAAATGCCCGCCGCGCGTCCCGTCATCAAGGAGCGCATTCTCGGGCTGTACAAATTCATGGACGACCGTCTCGGGCAGGCCAAGTGGCTGGCCGGCGCGGACTTCTCCCTCGCCGACATCCTCGCCTTCCCGATGGCCGAGACCTTCGAGCACGAGAAATTCGCCGAACTCAAGAATATCACCCGCTGGCGCCGGGACGTCGGCTCGCGTGCTGGCGTCGAGCGGGGCATGAAGGCGGCAGGGTAGCACTTGTTTTTCCTCTCCCCTTCACCTCTTTCTTCGGCGAAGGGGAGAGGAGACCGCGTCTCGCAGCCGACCTTTTGGGAGGCAAGAGCCACGCGGTCGGTGAGGGACGGCCACTTGCTCCGTACACTACTCACCACCTGCACGGAGCAAGCGGCTGCCCCTCATCTGTCGCCGATTCCTCGCCTATGGCTCGGGCGACATCTTCTCCCCCAAAAATAGGGGAGAAGAGAAGGCAGCGCCCTACGCGCTTTCCTTGAACTCCTGCTGCCGCACCAGCCCCGCATAGGCGCCACCCTTGACCATCAACTCGCGGTGGCGGCCGGTTTCGATGATGCGGCCTTCGGATAGGACGCAGATCATGTCGGCGTTCTGCACCGTCGAGAGACGATGCGCGATGACGATGGTGGTGCGGCCCTTGCTGAAGCGGGCGAGCGCGTCCTGCACCAGCCGCTCGGATTGCGTATCGAGCGCGCTGGTGGCTTCGTCCAGCAGCAGGATCGGGGCGTCGCGCAAAATGGCGCGGGCGAGCGTCAGTCGCTGGCGCTGGCCGCCAGAGAGGCGCATGCCGCGGTCGCCGATGACCGTGTTCATGCCCTGCGGCAGGTCGGCGATGAAATCTGTGGCCGCCGCTGCGCGCGCCGCCGCGCTGATGTCGGCGTCGCTGGCGTCGAGCCGGCCAAGCGCGATGTTGGCGCGCACGGAATCGTTGAACAGCGTGACGTCCTGGCTGACCAGGGCGATGGCGTCGCGGAGCGAGGCGATGGTAAGGCCGCGCAGGTCCTGGCCGTCGATGCGGATGGCGCCCGCCGTCGTGTCGAACAGGCGGGGGACGAGATTGATGATGGTGGATTTGCCCGCGCCCGACGCGCCGACCAGGGCCACGATGGAGCCGCCGGGCACGACCAGCGAAAAGTCCCGAACGGCCGGCACATCCGTGCCGTAGGCGAAAGTGACCCGGTCGAACTCGATCGTGCCCTTGCTGACGCTCAACGGCTTGGCGCCCGGCGCATCGACGATGCGGGGTTTTTCGTCCAGCAATTCATACATGCGCTCAATGGCGGCGAGGCCTTCCTGCAGCTTGGGCGGCAGGCCGGCAAAGCCCTGGATCGGCTTGGCTGCGAGCATCAGCGCGGTGATGAACCCCATGAAATCGCCGATGGAGCTGACGCCGTTCGACATGCGGTAGCCGACGAACGCGGTAACGCCGGCCAGTGCAAACCCGGCCAGCACTTCCAGCATCGGATCGACGGCGCCCTTGGCCCGTACCGCTTTCATGCGCAGTTTGTTGATCTGCTCGAAGCTGGAGTTGGTGCGGTCCTCGGCATAGTCCTCCAACCGATATGTCTTGATCAGCCGGATGCCTGACAGGCTCTCGGACAAATGCGACGTGTTCTCGGCAAGCTCCGATTGCGTCCGTTTGGCGACCACGCGCAGTCGATTGCTGATCCACAGGATAGGCAGCGCGGCGATGGGATAGACGCCCAGCACCAGCAGCGTCAGGCTCCAATCAGTCCAGATCATCCAGCCGACCACCGCGATGACGGTGAGCGCGTCGCGAATTGAGGAGTTGGCCAGCGCCACAGTCACCCCCTGTACGGCGCCAACGTCGTTGGTCAGGCGCGAAATCAAATGCCCGGGCGTCTCGCGCCCAATGCGTTCGTAGTCGGCAGCGAGCATATGCGCATAGACGTGGCGCTGTAGATCGACGCCGATCCGGTTCACGGTGCGGTTGGTGACGATGGTCTGGAGGTACATGAAGAGCGCGCGCAGGACAGTCATGCCGGCGATGGCGACCATGACGAAAGTCAACGCGCCCGGCTCCGGCTTGCCCGTGCCGAGCGCGTTGAAGGCGCGTTTCACGATTTCGCTATAGGCGCCCGTGGTGGCGGCCAAAAGCGCCATAAGCAGCAACGACAGCAGGATTTCGCGCCAGCGCTTGGACATCCAGTCGCGCCAGAAGCGGTTGAGCAAATACCACGAACTTTTCGGGACGGTGGCGGCATCGCCCAAAGTGTTGATCGGGCCCTTCTGCACTATCGGTCCTCGCTGCCGGCTTCGGCGGTTGGGTCCAGCAGCTTGTGGATATGCACGATGAAGTAGCGCATCTGCGCGTTGTCGACGGACTTCTGCGCCGCCGCTTTCCAGGCATCCCGCGCACGCGCGTAATTCGGGAAGACGCCGACGATATCCAAGGACGCCGGGTCCTTGAAGCGCGCCTCGTCCAGCGAGGTCAGTTCGCCGCCGAATACCAGATGCAACAGCTGGTCGTTCGACGTGTTCGGCTTGGCTTGCTTGGTTTCCGGCATAGGGCCTCTTTTGAATCTCAGTTTTAGCTTTGCTACGTGGTGTCCTGCACGCTCTCGCTGCTGCGGGCAAGCCTGGGCGGGAATTGTCTCCAAATAGCACAGTTGGTACGGAGTTTTTCACCGTGTTTCGTAAGCATAACGGAACACTTAGCTGCTAAATTTCGGGACATCAGAAGCGGTGTTCAAACTGCTCAGGGGTTGACGGCAGGGCGTCATTACAAAGGGTCGGCGGCGGTGCTTCAGCATCGCGCCGGCCCTTCGTGCTTTGGGCTTATGCGTGAGCTCTCAACACGAGGTCGAACAGCAGGCCGGCGAACACGAGAGCACCAGCTGGATGGTTGGAACGGAAACGGGCAAGGCAGTTGCCCGCGTCGTTGATATCGAGGCTGACAATCTGCCAACCGAGTTGTGCGGCGAGCACCATAAGCATGGTGATGAAAATCCAGCCCGCCCCCGCAGTCCAGCCAGCCGCCAGCAGCAGCAGCCAGAACACTCCGTAAAAGGCAGCGAGCCAATAGGGCGTCGAAGCCCCGAACCGCAACGCCGTCGACTTCACGCCAATCATGGCGTCGTCCTCGCGGTCCTGGTGCGCGTAGATGGTGTCGTAGCCGATGATCCAGGCGATAGAGGCCGCGTAGAGCAGCAGCGGTGGAGCCGCGAGACTGCCGAACACGGCCGCCCAACCCATCAGCGCGCCCCAGCCAAAGGCCAGGCCGAGCACCGCCTGCGGCCAATGGGTGATGCGCTTCATGAGCGGATAGATCGCCACCGGCAGCAGCGAGAGCAAACCGAGCAGCCGGGTAAAGTCGTTGAACTGGAGCAGGATCGCCAGCCCGACCAGCGCCAGCGCGATCATGAAAACCAGCGCGGCCTTGGCGCTGATCTGGCCCGACGGCAGCGGTCGGTTGCGCGTTCGCTCGACCTTGCCGTCAATATCGCGGTCGAGAAAATCGTTCCAGGCGCAGCCCGCGCCCCGCATGACGTGAGCGCCGACCAGGAACAGCACCAAATGCCAGAGATCGGGCAACTGCCAGCCCTTGGCCTCGGCCGCCAGTCCTGCCGACCAGAAGCAGGGCCACATCAGCAGCCAGCCGCCAATGGGCCTGTCCGAGCGGGCCAGCCGCAAGAAGGGCCGCGCCGGAGCCGGGGCCAGCCGGTCGAACCAGCTGGCGGCGGGGGCGGGCGCAATTTGAGAGAGACTGGACATTTGCTTCCGGTTGCGGTGGCCAATTGGGGTGGCTGGGCTATGATCGGCACAACGCTACGCCATCGCCCATCCGGGAGCCAAGCCGACATGTCGTCCCGTCCCAGCCGGACCGCCAGCCCCGGCCCGTCGACCCGACTCTATATTACCTCGGACCTCGCCGAGGCCTCCACTCACATCTGCACCGCGGACCAGACCAATTACCTCGCCGGCGTGCTGCGCCTCGATGTCGGGGCCGAACTGCTGCTGTTCAATGGCCGCGATGGCGAATGGCTGGCCGCTGTGTCAGAGCTGGGACGGCGCGCCTGCACCTTGACGGCGACCAAGCGCGTCCGACCCCAGCTCGGTGGGCCGGACCTGCACTATCTGTTCGCACCGCTGAAACGGTCGCGCTTGGACTACATGGTGCAAAAGGCCACCGAACTCGGCGTCGCCCGCCTGCAACCCGTGATGACCCGCCGCACCCAGGCCGAGCGGGTGAACCTTGATCGGATGCGCGCAAACGCCATCGAGGCGGCCGAGCAATGCGGCGTGCTGCGCATTCCGGAGGTGGCCGAAACTGAGAAGTTGGACAAGGTGCTGGCTAGCTGGGACCCCGCCCGGCGGCTGATTTTCTGCGACGAGGCTGCCGATATCGCGAACCCTCTGGAAGCCCTCGCCACGCTAAAACCGGGACCAATCGCCGTCCTGATCGGCCCCGAAGGCGGCTTCACTGTCGAGGAACGCGACGCCCTCGCCCTCCTGCCGTTCGTAACAAAACTCTCCCTCGGCCCCCGCATCATGCGCGCCGATACCGCCGCCGTCGCCGCCTTGGCGTTGGTCAACGCGGCGCTGGGCGACTGGCGTTAGAAAAATGCGCTGTTGCGCTCTGGACAGCGCCAAGGGTCAATGCTATCCAGCCGGCCATCGCTCCGCTGGGCAACCAGCCGGGCCGTTGCTTCCATCAAGCGACACATGCTGGATCTGGGCGCATAGCTCAGTTGGTAGAGCAGCTGACTCTTAATCAGCGGGTCACAGGTTCGAGCCCTGTTGCGCCCACCAGATCCGTCAACGACTTAGGGCAAATTTGCCCCAGGCTCCAATGTCTGCCGCGGGACTTTTGCGGGAGTCGTTTTGAGGACCCCACGAAGCACCACGAGTTCCGGCCGATCCGAATTGTGATCGCAAACACGCTCGGCTGCCTCGATCAGCCGAGACAGTTCGGCACCCGAATAGTGGGTTGTTATCCGACCCGAGCGGTGCCCCAAGAGATCCTGGCGATCCTCGAAACTCACACCGGCCGCCCGCAATCTGCGGCCGAAGGTGTGCTTCAGATCGTGCACCCTGACCATTGGCAAGTTTAGTCGCTTGCGTGCTCGTTTCCAGGCCGCTGTCATCATCCGGGTGATGGGGTGGCCGTCAAACGTGAAAACGTGCGTGGGATCAGTTCCACGACGTCCTTCTACGACGGTTCTTGCGATCCGATTGAGGACAACCAGCCGGTCATCGCCATTTTTCACCTTGTCGCCCGGTACAATGAAAACCGACGTGCCAAGCTCCGGTACGACAAGTTCCCAGTCCCAGCGCAACTGACAGACTTCCTGGTCGCGGCATCCCGTGTTCACGGCAAACAGAGCCATGTCGGCGAGATAGCCCGGCAGTTCCCGGAACAGGGCCGCCTGCTCGATCCACGATAGCGGATAAGGCTGCCGCTTGTGGGTATCGGGCAGCAGCTTGATCTTGGGTGCGGCGTGCAACCAAGTCAGGCCCTGTTCGTCCACCCATTCGGCGGCGGCCAGATTGAGCACCCGCCGGACAACCTTCAGACCGTGGTTGATCGTGCCCACGGCCCGCCCTTGAGCGCGGCGGCCTTCCATCCACGCCTCAAGACTGCCGCGATGGATGCGGTCGAGCTTCAGGGAACCGATCCACGGCATGAGCTGCTTCAAATGCATGACGTCATCCTCGATGCTCCGCTTGTGCTGGTTCTCGATGACGAACTTCGCCGCCGCCTCTTCGAACGTCCGAGACGGCCTCACGCCATAGACTTGAGCCTGTCGGGTCTGCTCCATCACCCGCGCGAGGAACCGCTCCGCTTCCGCGACGTCAGCTGATCCAGTGCTTTGGCAAATGCGCCGTCCGCCGATGAGCTTGTCGATGTGCCAGAAACCGGCCCGTTGGATGAGGCCGGGTAGTGTCTTGCGTCCCATGATTGAACTCCTTTGGGTGCGGGACGCCCGTTGCGGGACTTATAGTTCTCGAACCATGCGTCGATTTCAAGTCGATCAAAACCGACGCCCTGTTTGCCGACAGGAACCTCGGTGAGGTAGGGGCGCACTTCGGCGTTGAATCGATTGCGGTCCATGCCGAGGTACTGGGGGGCATCGCGGAAGCGGATTAGGCGGGGTTGCATGGTCGCAGCTCCAGTGTGGGGGATGCTAGCCGGCTGGACCGGTCGCCGCTGCGCCTGCCGGACACATGAGGGGAGTGATAGGGAGCCGCGCTATATCGATCAGGTCCGAAACAAACGGATGCCCTGTTTGCGGTTCGTATTGTCACGTCGGCACGCTTTCGGGAAAGTAATTCTATGTCGATCTGGCCCTGGCATTCAGAAATTCCATGTCGCCTGCCGCTAGAGCCCTGAACATATGCTAAGCGCATCTGATAAACTCCTGTACTGATATGACAACTAACCAGAGACACAGTATCGCATGACCGCGCTATCGAGAATGGGGGATCGCGGGTAATCGAAGGAAGAACCCGGAACTTAAGTTGGCATGCGATTTGATTGACTGCGACGGTCTGTGCTTCGACGAGACGACACTTATTTGGTGGAAGGCCATCGACGCCATCCCCCCGGAGCCGTCGTCGCGGGCGCGCCCCCCCCCGCGGCGCGACGGCGCCGCGGGGGGGGGGCCACCCCCAGGGGTGTGAGAAAGGGGGGGGGGTTGCAGGGCC
>JANMVX010000236.1:0-38378 GCA_031393505.1 Hyphomicrobiaceae bacterium
TCGCGCACATCGCCCAGATCAATTGTCCCGGCGATGATCGGCGCGCCCGAACCGACCAACAGGCCTCCAGTGTCGAGCATCTCGGCGAGATCGGCCGGCAGCACGGCGCGGATTTTGGCCAGCGCGTTCTTGGCCGCTTCGCCCAACCGCGCGTCGGCCCGCTTGGCCACCCATTTGGAGCCAAGCAGAATGGCCTCCATCTCCTCGGGGCTGAACATCAGCGGCGGCAGCATCATGCCCGGCCGAAGCACATAGCCGAGCCCCGCTTCCCCCTCGATGTGCGCGCCCTGGCCACGCAGCGTGTCGATATCGCGGTAGAGGCTGCGCAAAGAGATGCCAAGGTCCGAGGCCAGCGACTGCCCGCTAACCGGCTGGCGGTGGCGACGCAGGAGCTGGAGGAGATCGAGGAGTCGCGAGGCGCGGGACATGGGGTGAGCGTAGCACAGGCTGCTGACAGAAAGTGGCAGCAATCTAAGTTAATGCAACTTCACCGGCGGTTCCGTCCGCCTTGTCAGCATACGCGACAGCGTATCGAGAGCCACCTTCGGCAGGCCATGCAGCGCCATCTCGTGCATCTTGTAGAGGCTACGATACATGGCGCGCGCGAACAGGCCTTCGATGAACAGGTTCTTGCCGGAAATGAACCCCATCAGGCTGCCAATAGTCGAATATTCGCCGAGCGACACCAGCGAGCCGTAGTCGTGATAGGCGAACGGCTGCAATTCCTCTCCCGCCAATTGCCGTTCGATCTGGCGGCGCAGGTGCGAGGCCTGCTGATGCGCCACCTGCGCCCTCGGGGCGAGCGGGCGCGCGGCGCCGGGAAGTGTCAGGCTGGCGCAATCGCCAATCGCGAAAATTTTTGGATCACGCGTCGTTTGCAGTGTCGGCCCGACCACCAGTTGGTTGGTGCGCGTTGCTTCCAGCCCGTCGAGATCGGCGAGCACGTCGGGGCCGCGGACGCCAGCCGACCAAACCACCAGGTCGGCCATGATCTTTTCACCGCCCGCCAACACCACGCCGTCGGCATCGACCTGCATGACCTTGGCGTTGGTGCGCACATCAACCCCGAGGCCCTTCAGAATGGCGAGCGTCGCAGCCGCGATACGCTCGGGCAACGGCGGCAGAATGCGCGGAGCGGCCTCGATCAGTGTGATGCGAATGTCCTTGTCCGGATCGATTTTGTCGAGGCCATAGGCGGCCACGCCGCGCGCCGTATGATGCAGCTCGGCCGACAGCTCCGTACCCGTCGCGCCGGCGCCGATGATGGCGACATGCAGTTGCCCCGGCCGTACCGGCCCCTCCTGCGCATGCGCGCGCAAAAAGGCGTTCACCAGCCGGCGATTGAAGCGCTCGGCCGACAGGGTGGTGTCGAGCATGATGGCGTGCTCCTTCACGCCCGGCGTGCCGAAATCATTGCTCACGGACCCGACGGCGATCACCAGCGTGTCGTAGCCCACCGTGCGCTCCGGCGTAATCTCGCGCCCATCCTCGTCCATGGTCGCCGCCAGCATGACTCGGCCAGCCTTGCGGTCGAGGCCGATCATTTCGCCAAAGCGGTAGCGGAAACCGTGCCAGTGTGCCTGGGCCAGATAGTCCAGCTCGTGCCGCGTCACATCCATGCTGCCGGCGGCGATTTCGTGCAGCAGGGGTTTCCAGAGATGGGTGCGGGATTTCTCGACCAGCCGCACCACGGCTTTGTGACGGTGTCCCAGCTGGTCACCAAGCCGCGTGACCAACTCAAGGCCACCGGCTCCGCCGCCGACCACGACGATGCGCGGGAGGGTTGATTGGGACGCAACCGGCATTTTGACCACCTTTCTTGCGGAACGAGTTGGGCGCCAATCCGGCCGCCAGATGTCGCCTATCGAGGCTTTGCCGTTGTCGCCGGGCCCGCCGCCTGAGCCGGGCGATGAAACTCGGGCATGGCGCGCTTCATGAAGGCGTCGAACATCGGCACGGAAAAGTTCACCATGCCATATTGACCGCCATAGGCCATGCCCTTGGCGATGACCTGGGAGCGCACCGGGCCGATCTGATTGTTCTTTTTGCCCAGCATGGCCCCGACGTCGCCTGATTTGTGCGGCCCGGGGCCGAGTTCGGCCATGGCGCGCAGATAAAGCTGTTCGGTGTTGGTCAGCCGATCGAAGCGCACGCGAAAGAAGCTGCGGTCGAGGGCCTGGATGATGCGCGGCTCGGCGACGGCCACATCGCGGAGCTGGATCGGCGAGGCCTCGGCGGTGTTCCAAGTACGAAAGCCCCATTCTTGCAGAAAATACGGATAGCCCTGGCTCTGCTGCAGAATGTAGGCGACGGCGTCGTCGACGATATCTGCGCCCGACGCCAAGATAGGTTCGCGGATGGCGCGGCGCGCATCCTCGCCTTGCAGCGCGCCGATCTCGATGAACTCGAACAGCCGTTCCGAATAGGATTTGGCGTTGCCGGCCGTGCCGAGCAGCTGCGGCAGCCCGCCCCGAACAGGGCCAGCGGCAGTTGGCTCTGGCTGATCTTGTGCACCGCCGTGATCAGCGCCGACAGTTCGTGGACCTTCAGATACTGCATTTCGTCGATGGCGATCAGGATCATGCGGCCTTGGGCTTTTGCAGCCTTGGCGGTCGCAACCAAAAGGTCCGTCACGTCGTTTTCGATATCGTCGCTGTCGGCGAGGCCCTTTGGTCCTTTCACCTCCACATCGGTATCGCCGATCTTGATCTTGAACTGGGAGGCAAAGGACTGCAGCGCGCGCGACGCGCTCTTGACCAGATCCATGGCTTTTTCGGCGGCACTGAGCTCTACGTGCAGCTTGCGCAGCGCTGGCACCAGGAGTTGAGCCAGGCTTTGGTCCTCGGGCGTTTCCAGGTCGGCGGTCAGCACGCCACGCTTTTCGGCGAGGCCCGACACCTCCCGCAGCAGTACGGTTTTGCCGACGCCGCGCAGGCCGTAATAGATCTGGCCGCGAATGGCCCGGCCGTTCACGCCCTTGACGATGGCCGTTTCGGCGTCCTCAAGCACCACCTCGCGGCCGAACAACTCACGTGGCTTGGTCCCCGCGCCCGGCTCAAACGGGTTTTCGGTTTTTCGCATGGCGAAGTATAGTAATGTCTGGCGGTGCTAGCAAGTGCTAGCCAATTTAGGTTTTTGTGCCGGAGCGGGGCCTGTTTTGGGCGCGTGGCGCTCATAGCGGGGTTGCGCCACTGCTAGCTAGCGCTAGCCAGTTTAGGATTTTATGCCGATGCTATCGGACTTCTCCTTCGGGTTTTCGCGCGGCGCTCATAGCGAGTTGCGCCAGTGCTAGCGAGCGCTAGCCAGTTTAGGTTTTTAAGCCGAACACACAACCGGCCACCACCACTGCCCACCCCCTAAACCAGCCCCTTCAACCTATACAGCGCCTCCAGCGCCTGCTTCGGCGTCAGCTCGTCCGGGTTGATTTCGCCAAGCGCGGTCAATGCAGGCGATGGAGCGGCCGGTTGGGCGGGGCCCGTACCCGCCAGGCTCTTGGGACGCGCGGCCGCAAACAACGGCAGGTCGGCGATCAGATCTTCGGGGCTCGCCCGCTGCCCTTCCTCCTCCAGCAGCCGCAGCACCTCGCTGGCCCGGTCGGTCACCGCGCGCGGCAGGCCGGCGAGTTTCGCCACCTGGATGCCGTAGCTGCGATTGGCCGTACCCGGAATGACCTTGTGCAGGAAGATGATCTCGTCCTGATGCTCCTTGACCTCGATGGTGGCATTGGCGGCGTGCGGCAGTTTTGAGCCGAGCGCGGTCAGCTCGTGATAGTGGGTGGCGAATAGCGCGCGGCAGCGGTTAACTTCGTGCAGGTATTCGACCGCCGCCCAGGCGATGGACAGGCCGTCGAAGGTGGCCGTGCCGCGGCCGATCTCGTCGAGAATGACCAAGGATTTTGGGCCGGCCAGGTTGAGAATGCCGGCGGTCTCCACCATCTCGACCATGAACGTCGAGCGGCCCCGCGCCAGATCGTCGGAGGCGCCGACGCGGGAAAACAGGCGGTCGAGCACACCGATGTGGGCGCGCTTGGCGGGCACGAACGAGCCCATCTGCGCCATGATGGCGATCAGCGCGTTCTGGCGCAGAAAGGTTGATTTACCGGCCATGTTGGGGCCGGTGACGATCCACAAGCGCGGGTCGTCGCCAGCGTCGAAGCCGGGCATGTCGTAGTGCTCGCCGCCTTCGGGCAGGCGGCCTTTGGGGGTGGCGGAGCGCGGCGGTTTGGAGCCGGCGCGGCCAAGCACGCAATCGTTCTCGATGAAGGCGCCGCCTGACGCCGCCAGCGCCTGCTCAACCACCGGATGCCGCCCGCCCTCGATCTCGAAGGCGGCGCTGTCATCAAGTTCCGGGCGGACGTAGCGTTGGTCGACGGCCAGTTCGGCCAATGCGGCGGCCACGTCCAATCCGGCCAGCGCGCCTGCGACCGCGACCAGGTCCGGCTGCTGCTTGACGATGGCGCCCGCCAGTTCGTCAAAAATCTCCTGCTCCAGCGCCACCGCCCGCTCGCCCGCCGAGGTAATTCGGCCCTCAATGTCGGCCAGTTCTGCAGAGGAAAAGCGCATCGCCCCGGCCATGGTCTGGCGGTGGAAAAATTTCTCCGAATGCGGAGGGCTTTGCAGCGCCTTGGCCTGGGCCGCCGGCACCTCGATGAAGAAGCCCAGCACATTGTTGTGGCGCACCTTCAACGCCTTGATGCCGGTCTCCTCCTGGATGCGCGTCTGCATGGCGGCCAGCACCTGGCGGCTCTGATCGCGTAAGGTGCGGTTGTCGTCCAGCTCCTTGCGGAAACCATCGCGGATGAAGCCACCGTCGCGGCGCAAGACGGGCGGCTCCTCGACCAGGGCGCTGTTGAGCGGCTCGCGCAGGGAGAGCGCGGAATTGCCGAGGCGGGTGCGGACGAAATCCAACTCGATCGGCAGGCCGAGGTCGCGCCCCGCGCTATTGAGCCGGTCCCGCAGGGCCAGCGCCGCCGTCAGCCCGTTGCGGATCGCGGCCAGATCGCGCGGGCCGCCGCGCATCAGGCACAGCCGGGAAAGGGCGCGCGCAATATCGGGAGCTGTGCGGAGCGTTTCGCGCAGCATCTGGCGCAACATGGTGTCGTCGGCCAGGAACCCGACGGCGTCCAGCCGCGCCTTGATCTTGGCAACCTCTTTCAGCGGGCTGCCCAGCCGCCCCGCCAGTTTTCGCGCGCCCGCCCCGGTCACGGTTTTGTCGATGGCGCTAAGCAAGCTCCCCTGCCGCTCGCCAGACGTGGTCTTCATCAGCTCCAGATTGGCGCGGGTGGCCGGATCTATGACCATGGTCGTGGCCGGCCCCGAGCGGCGCGGCGGCTGCAGCGTCGGCTTGCGGCCAAGCTGCGTCAGGTCGATGTATTTCAGCACACCGCCTATCGCCGCAAGTTCTCCGCGCGAAAAGGCGCCAAAGCCGCCGAGATCGGCCACACCCAGCCGCGCCTTCAGATCGCGCTCGCCGCTGAGGCTATCGAAATGCGCCTTGGGCACCGGCGTCAGCGCCGAGCCGGTGTAGCTGGCGGCCAGCTTGAGCCAGTCCTCGCCCACAATGGTATCTGCGACCACGATCTCGGAAGGGGCAAGACTGGAGAGTTCGCTGCCGAGATCGGTGGCCGCGATGTCGCTCACAAGGAACTCGCCGGTGGAAATGTCGATGGACGCGAGCGCTAATCGGGCGGGTTCGCCCTTGGCGGCGGGGGGCTGAAACAAAGCGGTGAGAAAATTGTTGCGCCGCGCGTCCAGCAGCGTGTCTTCGGTGAGCGTGCCCGGCGTCACCAGCCGCGTCACGTCGCGCCGCACCACCGATTTTCCGCCACGCTTCTTGGCTTCGGCGGGATCTTCGGACTGCTCGCAGACAGCGACGCGAAACCCCTTGCGGATCAACTTCTGGAGGTAGTCGTCAGCCGCATGCACCGGCACGCCGCACATGGCGATGTCGGCCCCCTGGTGCTTTCCACGTTTTGTGAGCGTGATGCCCAGCGCCGCCGAAGCGACCACGGCGTCCTCGAAGAACAGCTCGTAGAAATCGCCCATGCGATAGAAGAGGAGGCTGTCAGGATTAGCCGCCTTGATCTCAGTGTATTGCGCCATCATGGGGGTGACGGCGGCGGGCGCCAATTCGGCGACCTCGGGCGCATCATCCGTCGCCAACTGGTCCGCCTCGGCCTCGCCGAGCAGGTCGCCATCCAGCTTGCGCTTCGTTTTAGCGCTTTTCACTGCTCTCCGCTCCCCAGTCGTGTCCCGCGTGGACATGACCTATAACGGCTGCGGCCGTGCAATCCAATGCGTTCGCCAACAGCCGGCGTCGCCCGTCACTTCGCCTCCGCCACTGCGTTCAATTTCACCAGCCCGGTCCCGGCCGCGATGACGACGGCAAGACCGATCAGGGTTCGCATGAGCCAACGCATGTCGCTTTCTCCTCTATTGGATGGGTGGGCGGCGCGATAAGATTGCGGCGATGGTAGCAAAGGCAGGACGGTCTGGCATGAGCAATTTTGTGGTCGCGGCGCTGCAGATCGCCTGTTCGGACGACATCGAAGAGAACCTCGCCAAGGTCGAAACGCATGTGCGCGAGGCGGCGCGGCGCGGCGCCAAGCTGGTGGTGCTGCAGGAGCTGCTGGAGGGTCGGTATTTCTGTAAGGATATCGACGCCAAGCACAAATCCCGCGCCAAACCGTTCCAGGACCATCCGACCATTGCGCGCATCGCCAAACTGGCCTGCGAGCTGGGGGTCGTCACCAACGCCTCGGTGTTCGAACAGGACGGCGACAAGGGCTACAATTCGCTCGCCATGATCGACGCCGACGGCAAGGTGCTGGGCAAATACCGCAAGAGCCACATCCCCGACGGCACAGGTTACAGCGAAAAATTCTACTTTGCTCCGGGCGATACCGGCTTCCAGGTGTTCGATACCGCAGTCGGAAAAATTGGCGCGGCGGTGTGCTGGGACCAATGGTTTCCCGAAGCGGCGCGTTGCATGGTGCTAAAGGGCGCCGAAATCCTGATCTACCCAACCGCCATTGGCTCAGAACCTCCAAATCCCGCCTGGGATAGCCGCGACCACTGGCAGCGCGTCATGCAAGGCCATGCTGGCGCGAACCTGACGCCGCTCATCGCCGCCAACCGGGTCGGGGTGGAGAAAGGCGAGAGCTGCGATGTCATCTTCTACGGCTCGTCCTTCATCGCCGACCATACCGGCGCGAAAGTCGCCGAGGCCGACCGGGTCAGCGAAGGCGTCATCACCGCCGGCTTGGACATGCAGGCCATGGCGGAACTGCGCCGCCAATGGGGCGTATTCCGCGACCGGCGCGTGGATCTCTATGGCGACCTGTTGCAACCGTCGGCGAAGCGGTTATTGCCCTAAAGAACAGTGCAACATTTCGCCGCGAGGGGCGTGTGATCGGCCGGTTAACCGACTACGTTCCGGTACATCATTTCACAGGAGTCCTTTGCATGAGCCGCCAGATTGTCCTTGCCGCCCTCGTCATGGCCTTGACCGCCGGCCCCAGTCTTGCCGCCGGCGACGCCGAGAATGGCAAGAAGGTGTTCCGTAAATGCCAAGCCTGCCACAAAATAGGCGAGGGGGCGACCAACGCCGTCGGCCCGGCACTCACGGGCGTGGTCGGACGCAAGTCCGGGACCGTTGAGGGCTATGGCTACTCCGACGCAAACAAGAATGCCGGCGCGCAGGGCTTGGTGTGGACCGAGGAGAACCTGGACAAGTACCTCCCGGACCCATCGGCTTTCCTGAAACAGTACCTGACCGACAAGGGCAAGCCGGACCTGTTCACTGGCAACTCCAAGATGCCATTCAAGCTCGCCGACGCCGCCGACCGCGCCGATGTCATCGCTTATTTGAAGACCTTCTCGAAATAGTTGCGCTTTTCCGGGCGTTGCGCGACATCTCCTCAAGGCCCGTCCCGTGACGGGCCTTGATCGTTCCTGGGTCCTTGCAATGCGTCCGCCGCCAGCCCCGTCCAAACGCGTCGCCCTGTTCGTCACCTGCCTGGTGGACGCGTTCCGGCCCAGCGTCGGCATGGCGTCGGTGCAGCTGTTGGAGGAGGCCGGCTGCGAGGTGATCGTGCCGCCAGGCCAGACCTGCTGTGGCCAGCCGGGTTACAATTCCGGCGACCGGGCGGCGGCCATCAACATCGCGCGCCGCGTCATCGAGATGCTGGAGCCGTTCGACTGGGTCGTGATCCCGTCGGGCTCATGCGGCGGGATGATCGGGAAGCACTATCCCGAGCTGTTTGCGGGTGATGACGTTTGGGGCAAGCGCGCCAAAGTGGTAGCGGGCAAAACCTATGAACTGACGGCGTTTCTCACCCATGTGCTGGGCGTCACGTCTGTGTCCGCAAAATTTCCGGGGCATGCCACCTATCATGACAGTTGCTCGGCGTTGCGGGAGCTTGGTGTCAGGTCGGAACCGCGCCAACTGCTGAATACCGTCACAGGGCTGACGATTACCGAGCTGAAAGAGCGCGACGCCTGCTGCGGATTCGGCGGCACGTTCGCGGTAAAATATCCCGATATCTCAAACGCCATCGTCGAGAAAAAGACGGCGGACGTGGCCGCGACAGGCGCAGATCTGCTGATTTCGGCCGATATGGGCTGTCTTCTCAACATGGCGGGCAAACTGAAGCGCGAGGGGTCGTCCGTACACGTTCGCCATGTGGCGGAGGTGCTGGCGGGCATGGTCGATCTGCCCGCCATCGGGGAAGGGCCGCGCTCATGACCGCCGATGGGGCGACGTTCAACGCGCGCGTAACCGGTGCGCTCGCCGATCCGCAGCTGAAGCAGGCGCTCTCCAACGTCCGCACCAACTTCGTCGCCAAACGCGCGGCGGCCAAAGTGGCGCTACCCGAATGGGGCGATCTGTCCAACGACGCCAAGGCCATCAAGGATCATACGCTCGCGCATCTGGATGTGTACCTGGAGGCCTATGAGGCCAAGGCCACGGCAATGGGTGCATCCGTCCATTGGGCGTCAACGGCGGCCGAGGCGCGCGACATCATTCTCAGCATTTGCCGCGAGGCGCGGGCGAAAACCGTCACCAAGGGCAAGAGCATGGTGGGCGAGGAAATCCACCTCAACCAGCACCTTGAGGCCAATGGCATAACGCCGGTCGAAACCGATCTTGGCGAATACATCATCCAACTGCGTGGCGAAATCCCCAGCCACATCATCGCCCCGGCGGTGCATCTGACCAAAGCGCAGGTGGAGGCCGATTTCCGTAAGACGCATACGCATCTTCCAGCGGACCGCAACCTGGATGAACCCTATCAGCTGGTTGCCGAGGCGCGCGCCATCTTGCGCGACAGCTTCCTCAACGCCGATGTCGGCATTACCGGCGCTAACTTCCTTATCGCCGAAACCGGCACGTCTGTGATCGTCACCAACGAAGGCAACGGCGATCTCACCCAGGTGCTGCCCAAGACGCATATCGTGATCGCGTCGATCGAGAAGGTGATCCCAACACTCGAAGACGTCAGCACCATCTTGCGGTTGCTGGCGCGCTCGGCGACGGGGCAGGATATTTCAACGTATACTACGTTTTCAACCGGCCCCAAACGCGCCGCCGATCCCGATGGACCCGAAGCCTACCACGTCGTCCTGCTCGACAACGGCCGCTCCGAAATGCTGGGTACGGAATTGCAACCGGTGTTGCGCTGCATCCGCTGCGGCGCCTGCATGAACCACTGCCCGGTCTATCAGGCTATCGGCGGGCATGCCTATGGCGCTGTTTATGCCGGCCCGATTGGCTCGGTGCTGACGCCGGCGCTCGATGGCGTCATGCAGGCCAAGGATCTTCCCAATGCGACGCCGTTCTGCGGCCGCTGCGAAGAGGTCTGCCCGATGCAGATCCCGCTGCCGGGCATGATGCGGCATTTCCGCGAGCAACAAGTGGCGATGGCGAAAGCGCCGGCGGCGCAACGGATCGGGCTCGCGGTCTGGCAATGGCTGGCGCTGCGACCCGGGGTGTACCGGCTGGCCATGCGCGCAAATGCCCGCATTCTGGAAATGCTGGGTGGCCGCAAGGGCCGCCTACGCTGGATGCCGCTGGGCGGTGGCTGGACCCGGCATCGCGACATGCCGGCCCCGGAGGGTCGCACGTTCCACGATCTGTGGGCCGAGCGGCAGCGAGAAAGTAAAAGCGAGCGGCAGCGCGAAAGTAAAAGCGGGCGGCAGCGAGCGGGAGGCAAATTGTGAGCGCGCGCGAGGCTATCCTGTCCGGCATCCGCACGTCGCTGAAAGTCTATGACAACGACCCGGAGCGCCGCGCCGCCGCCGCAGCGCGCCTCGTGGCCCACCAGCGCGGCGTCATCCCCGCGCGCGCCGCCGTGCAGGCCGGCGAGGCCATGATCGCGTTCGTCGCGCGTTTGAAGGCGGCCGGCGTCACTGTCGCCGAGGCGGCGCATCTCTCCGACATCCCCAAACTCGCGGCCGACTACCTGCGCTCGCAAAACCTTCCCGCCCGGTTGCGCATGGGAGCGGACCCGGATCTCGGGAGCCTAACCTGGGACATCGAAATTGCGACTGGCCGCGCCGAAGCAACCGACGAGGTCTCCATCAGTAAGGCCTTTGCCGGAGTGGCGGAAACCGGCACGCTGGTGCTAACCTCCGGCCCGGACAATCCGACCACGTTGAATTTCCTGCCCGAGACGCACATCGTGGTGGTGCGCGGGGCCGATGTGGTCGGCGGCTATGAGGATGTTTGGGATCGGTTGAGAAAAGCTCCAATGCCCCGCACCGTCAATTGGGTGTCTGGCCCGTCTCGCACCGCCGACATCGAGCAGACCATCGTCATGGGCGCCCATGGCCCGCGCCGCCTGCATGTGATATTGGCGGGGTAGACCTTCCTTCTCCCCCGCCGCTTTGCGGGGGAGAAGGTGCCCCGCAGGGGCGGATGAGGGGCAGCCGCTTGCTCCGTACTCGCATCGCAGTAGCACTTCCTATCGTGTTGCTGCCCCTCACTCCGGCCCTCTCCCCCGCGAGCCGCGGGGGAGAGGAGGTTCCGCCGACACCTGAGTTTGCAGCTAGAGGAGACCACCATGCGCCGTTCCGAAGTGAACAAGATCATCGCCGAGGCCAAAACGTTCATGGGCTCATTCGGCTTCCTGCTGCCGCCGTTCGCGCACCATTCTCCGTTCGAGCTGAAAGCCTCTTTGCGCGAGAGCCCCACAATCCTCTCTTCGCGCCTGGGTTGGGACATCACCGATTTCGGCGAGGGGCGCTTCAACGAATACGGGCTCGTGCTGCTCACCACGCGCAACGGCAGCCAGGCCGACCTCAACAACGGCCGGGGCATGGTCTATGCGGAAAAGATCATGATCTCGAAGGCCAAGCAGTATTCGCCCATGCACCGCCACAACATCAAGGGCGAGGACATCATCAACCGCGGCGGCGGCAAGCTGGTGTTCGAACTGTTCATGTCGAAGGACGACGGCAGCATCGACAAGAAGGCCGAAGTGCGTGTGCTGAGCGATGCGCGCGAGGTGCGGCTTCCCGCCGGCGGCAAGCTGACGCTCAACCCCGGCCAAAGCCTGACGCTGCTGCCTGGCGTCTGGCATGCCTTCTGGGGCGATGAGAAAGACGTGCTGATCGGCGAAGTGTCATCCGTGAACGACGACCTCACCGACAACGTTTTCAAGGACCCGATCGGGCGCTTCTCGAAGATCGAGGAGGATGTGTCGCCGCTGCACCTGTTGGTGTCGGACTATGATGTGTGGTTGGGGTAGCAAAAAACAGGGATGAGGTATGAGGGAACAGGTATGAGGGAAGAGGGAAAAGGTGAGATATCTTTCTCATCCCTCATCCCTCATCCCCTTCTTCCGCCTACAGCATAAAATCATGCGCCATCAGCGCGTGCATGTCAAAATTGTCCAGGGTGAGCGAATTGCCGTTGCCGAGGTCCAGCACGGCGTCCTGGCCCATCTGCTCCATATGCGCCATCAGGTCGTGGAAGTTCGCGAAGTGCATACCTGAGTTGTGCAGATCAATGCGATCGCCGTTCGCACCCTTGGCGGTGAAATCGGAGATGACGTCGTCGCCACCTTTTTTGCCCTCATGGAACACGTCGTGACCCTTGCCGCCGGTCAGGGTGTCGTCGCCGGCGCCGCCTGAAAGGTCATCCTTGCCCGCGCCGCCGTCCAGGCTGTCATTGCCTGCGCCGCCAAGCTCCTTGTCCTTGCCAGCGCCGCCCGTGAGCGTGTCAACGCCAGCGCCACCGACAAGTTTGTCGTTGCCCGCGCCGCCGTCCAGCGAATCCTTGCCAGCGCCGCCGTCCAGGCTGTCGTTGCCTGTGCCGCCCGACTCGGTGTCGTCGCCAGCCCCGCCGTCCAGCGAGTCATCGCCCGTGCCGCCGTCTTCATTGTCGTTGCCGTCGCCGCCGACCAACTGATCGTGACCTTCGCCGCCGTGCATCTCGTCATTGCCATGGCCGCCACGGAAATGATCGGAGCCATGTCCGCCACGCAGATTGAACGGGCCGGTGTCATTGCTGTGGTCGATGGTGACGTCATCGGTGCTGGCGCTGTCGTCTTCTTCGATGGGAGCCGGCGGCGCATTGGGATCAAGCGGTACGCCCGAATCGGCAGCGCCGCTGTCATCGACCGGAAGTGCGGGATCAACCGGCAGCGGCGGATCGACAACAACCACGGGCGGATCGACCGGAACGTCGACTTGAATCGGGGGCCCGACAGGGATCGGCGGATCAATCACAATGATGGGATCGATCACATTGACGGGAACTTGGGGATCCATTGGAAACTACCTCATTGGTGACACCGCTCGACGTCACCCTAGGCCGGCTCCCGTTAGCACTCCGTTGCGTCAATACGTAAAATTGAAAGCGTCTCAAAATGTAAGGTTGGGCACAGAGGTAGCGCCAAGGCCTGCCCAGAGGAGACGCCTTTTTGGGGCAAGCTGCGACCGGGCCGCGAGCCCGAAACGTCGCTCTCGAACCTAAACGGAACCTAAACGAACGGTTAAGGTTGAGTTCAGCCGCGGGGGACTAAACCATCTCCATGAACAGCAGCCAACCCGGTTGCACCCCATCGGAGGTTCCCACCATGAAGCGCATTATCTCCACCCTCGTCATCGCCTCGTTCGCTGTCCTGGCCAGCGCTGAAGCCTTCGCCGGCAGCCGTGTCATCATCGATCAGTCGGGGTCCTTCAACGGCGTCGGCGTCGTGCAGCAGGGCTCCAGCAACTTCATTCGCCTTCTGCAGAAAAAGCACCGCAACCAGGCTGTGATCCAGCAGTACGGCAACGCCAATACCGGCGTGTCAGCTCAGGACGGCTACCGCAACGACAGCGCCATCACCCAAATGGGTAACGGCAACGTCTGCGGCGTGGCCCAGATCGGCAACCGCAACAACGCCAAGTGCAAGCAGGCTGGCAATGGAAACGTCCAGGGCATCATCCAGGCCGGCAATGACAACGACGCCACCGCGACCCAGTACGGCGACGGCAACATCTCGGTCGTCATCCAGGGTAACTAACTTCCTTGCGAGAGGTTAGCCTGACGAGGATTTTGGGGAGCGTGCGAGTGGCGCGCTCCCCGCTTCGGCAGGAAGTCGAACAGGCTTCGAAAAACGTTCGAAAGAAGCTTTTTAACTCTGATTTACATCAGAAATTCACTCGAAATCACTCGGATTTTTGATGCAAAACGCCAACGCCGGAGACCCGGCCCCGCCCCGTGGCGGACCCTCGCACGGGACTTATAGGAGGTCCAACGTGTCGAAATTCTTCCAGTTCGCCGTCCTGGCCAGCGCCCTCGGCGCAGCCGCCCTCGCCCCTGCAACCGTGGCAACGGCCAAGTCCGCCGGCCCGCTCAGCTGCGAACTGCGCGTCGCCCCCGCGGGCGGCGGCGCGGTCCTGCTATCGGCTGTCGCCCGCTCAAATGCAGCCGCATCCGGCCGCTACAGCCTCAGCCTCGCCAAGGACGGCGACGCCAGTGGCGCTGACATGCAGCAGGAGGGCGCCTTCTCGGTCGGCGCTGGCGGAGCCAGCACCCTCAGCGAAGTCAACATGAGCCTCGAGCCGGGCGCCAGCTACAGCGCCGTCCTCACCCTGTCCTGGGGCGGCGGCAGGATCACCTGCCGGCAGGCCGTAAGCACGCGCATCTGACTGTCCCTGGGACTGCGCCATCTGGCTCAGTTCCGATCAGAAAAGACCGCCCATCCGGTCCTTTCGCCATCCCCTGCGATGGCGAACGTGCGCCGGATGGGCGTCGATCCTGGGATCGTGACCGTAACTGACGGGGCCATCACCGAACGCGCAACTGGGTGATCACCTAGGTAGTTTGTTCGCATATTGTTCTCTATTTTGCCGATCTTCCTGGTCCGTTCTGGGGTCGTCTGCACTCGGGGAGCATTTGCGTAATGTACGGCGCCATTTCCACTGTCGCCTTCGTCGGCATCGAAGCCCGCCTGGTCAACGTGCAAGCGCAGATCACGCCCGGCGCCCCGCATTTCGCCATCGTCGGCCTGCCCGACAAAGCCGTGGCGGAAAGCCGGGAGCGGGTGCATGCGGCCTTGTTTGCGGTCGGTCTCGGGCTGCCAAAGGCCCACATCACCGTCAATCTCGCGCCGGCCGATCTGCCCAAAGAGGGCAGTCACTTCGACCTTCCAATCGCACTGGCCTTGATGGTGGCTTGCAAAGTGATGCCGCTGGCGACATTGGCGGACTTTTGCGCGATCGGAGAATTGGGCCTCGACGGTTCGATTGCGCCGGTTGTCGGGGCATTGCCAGCCGCCATTGGCGCCAATGCCGCCGGCAAGGGTCTGATTTGCCCAGCCAGCGCGGGGGCGGAAGCGGCCTGGGCTTCGGCCGATATGCCGGTTCTGGCGCCACCGCACATCCTGTCATTGGTCAATCATTTCAAAGGCCTGCAGACGCTTGCCCGCCCCGCCCCGCGGATCGCCGAAGACGATACGCCAATGCCCGATCTCTCTGACATAAAGGGCCAGGAAAGCGCCAAGCGGGCCTTGGAAGTGGCTGCTGCCGGCGGGCACAATCTGCTCATGGTTGGACCGCCAGGCTCGGGAAAATCCATGCTGGCGCAGCGGCTGCCGTCCATCTTGCCGCTACTCACCGCACAGGAAATGCTGGAGGTCTGCCAGATTCAAAGTCTGGCGGGCGAGCTGTCGCGCGGCTTGCCGGGCCGGCGAAGACCGTTTCGTGCGCCGCATCATTCGGCAAGCATGGCGGCGCTGGTCGGGGGCGGCGTGAAACCGAGGCCCGGGGAAGTGGCGCTGGCCCATCTCGGCGTGCTGTTTCTTGACGAATTGCCCGAATTCACGCCGCAGGTGCTGGACTCTCTGCGTCAGCCTTTGGAGGCAGGCGAAGTCGCCATCGCGCGCGCTAACCACCGCATTTCCTATCCCTCGCGCATCCAGCTGATTGCGGCCATGAACCCCTGCCGCTGCGGGCGCGCCGGAGAGCCCGGTTTTTCCTGCGGACGTGGTCAGAATTGCGCCGAGCGCTACCAGTCCAGGGTGTCGGGTCCGCTGCTGGATCGCATTGATATGCAAATTGAAGTCCCAGCCGTCAGCGCCGCCGATCTGGTCAAGCCGACAGCCAGCGAGGGCAGCGCCGCAGTCCGCGAGCGGGTCGCTGCCGCCCGGGCCTTGCAAGGCGAACGCTATGCCGCTTTTGGCATCAAATCGGTCCGAACCAACGCGGACTGTCCGGTGCAAAAACTCGAGGAGGTGGTGCAACTCGACGCCAGCGGCAATGCCCTGTTGCGCGAAGCGGCTGACGCGGCCCAACTGACGGCGCGCGGCTTCTACCGAACTTTGCGAGTGGCCCGCACTCTCGCCGACCTCGATCACGCCGAGGCAGTCGGCCGCCCTCACATTGCCGAGGCGCTGAGTTATCGCGGCGAACTCAGCCGCAAGCCGCAGGCGGCCTGATGGTGATCGAAACAGCTTGAAACACTGGCTTAACCAAAGCGCCAGGTTGTTTCGATCCGGCGTCCAATCGCTTCCAATTTACCAAATGGCTTAGGGTTGCCTTAAGACCGCCAGCCGACAGTTAGCACGTTGTGAGGCGGCTGCAAAACAGACAGGGACGGGCGCTCGTGCCGAGTCATACTCAGCCTATGGGACGGGCGATTGCGGCTGCGCAGGAGGCGCGTCGCAATGCGCCAGATTTGGCGCCTCAATCGTCTATCGAGCCCCCAATGGCGTCGCCCGCTGCGGCGTCCCGCTGGCGCGAACTCTTCCAATCATTTGGCGACGACTTGCTGACCCTGGCCGTCGGCATGGTGATCCTGCTCGCTGGCGTGGCGCTGCAACCTGCCGTGCTTGGTCCGGCGCAAGTACTGGTCGCGCTGGGAGCCGCGATCCTCATCCTGGGTTCGGTCTATATCCGGCTCGGCGGCTCGCGCAACTCGGCCGGGTCGGTGACGCCGGGCGGCATCGATGTGCTCGGCGATCGGTTCGAGCGCGGCATCGAATCCCTCAAGGACATGCAGTGGCAGCTGCGCGACAACGAGACCCGCTACCGCGATCTCCTCGACAGCCAGCAGGACGTCATTCTGCGGCGCAATTCGGATGGTCGGCTGATCTTCGTCAATCGCTCGTTCTGCCGCGTCTTCGGCGTCGAGGCGAGCGACGTCCTGGGGACAACGTTTCAGCCGCGGCGGCTCGACGTTCAAGCCTCCGCCGATGCCTTGCCCGAGGCCGGCACGCGCCGCCGACGCTATCTTTTGAACATCGATACCGCGCAAGGCCCGCGCTGGTATGCCTGGGAAGATTACTTCATCGAAGGCGAGCAGGAAACGCAAAGCGTCGGGCGCGATGTGACCGAACAGCATTCCGCCGAAGTGGCCCTACAGGAGGCTCGCGATCAGTCCGAAGCGGCCAACCGGGCCAAGTCGCGCTTTCTCGCCGTCATGAGCCACGAAATCCGCACCCCCATGAACGGTATCATGGGCATGACCAGCCTCCTTATCGATACCGAACTCAATCCCGAGCAGGGAACCTACGCGCGCGCCATTGACCAGTCCGCCAAGACCCTGCTGTCGCTGATCGATGAGATCTTGGACTTCTCCAAGATCGAGGCAGGCCGGCTGGAATTGACCGGCGCGGCGCTGAGCATCGATGATCTGGTCCAGGGCGTGGTCGAACTCCTGGCCCCGCGTGCCCACGACAAGGGGCTGGAAATTGGCTGGTTCATTGATCCGGCCTTGCCACGCCATGTCATTGGCGACGAAACGAGGTTGCGTCAGATCCTGATGAACCTGGTTGGCAACGCCGTCAAATTCACCGAGGCTGGCGGCGTGACTGTGGAAGTCCGCAAGGCGTCGCCAGAGTTCGTCGCGCCCGGAGGTCCACAAGTGGCGTCGGCGCTCGCTTCCGAACCGAGTGTTCACTTGGAAATGGTTGTGCGGGACACCGGCATCGGCCTAAGCGATTTGGATAAGGCGCGCATTTTCGGAGAGTTTGTACAGGCCGACACCACGCCGGCGCGCCGCTTTGGAGGCACCGGCCTGGGGCTGGCCATTTCCAAGCGTCTGGCCACAGCGATGGGCGGCGACATTCAGGTCGACAGCGAGATTGGGCAGGGCGCCTCATTTACCGTTTGCCTGGCGTTGGCCCCGGTCAAAGACAGTGTGCCGATGCTGGATGAGTGGTCGGGCGCCGGGCGTCGCCAACGCATTTTGGTGGCGACCAGCAAGGCGATTGAGGGACGGCTGCTGTTGCAGTCGCTGGAAGCGGCGGGACACCTGGTCGACGCGGCCAATACCGGGCCCAAGGCTATCGAGGCGTTGCTCGCTTGCGACGACAGGGGCACCTACGATAGCGTCATTGTCGATGCAGATATCGGCGCAGATGCCGCCGGACGACTCTTGGCAGCCGTTGGCGCCAGTGCGCATGGCAAGCCGTTGGCGCGTGGTCTGGTGCTGATCGAAGTCAGCCAGCGCGGCCTCTTGAAGGACTTCCGGCGGGCCGGCTTTGAGTCCTATCTGATCCGGCCCCTGCGCCCGTCGTCCCTGCTCGTCCAACTGCGGGCGCGCCGAAAGAGCGCCGCGCCGCCGCCTTCGGATGCCAAGCCCGCCGTGGGGAGCGAACTCCATCCGCTTCGCCACGCAGCGCGCCACGTCCTGTTGGCGGAAGACAACGACATCAATGCCCTGCTCGGCCGCCGCATGCTGGAACAACTTGGAGCCAGCGTGGTTCGCGTCCGCAATGGCAGCGAGGCCGTGGCGGCGGTCACCGAAAGCCTGCGCCCCGGCGAGGCTGGTTTCGACCTGGTGCTGATGGACGTCCAGATGCCTGAAATGGATGGCCTTGCTGCGACGCGCGAAGTCCACAAGATCTTCGGGGCCGAAGGAGCCGGCGTCGAATTGGGCATCCGCCCGCCGATCGTGGCGCTGACCGCCAATGCCTTTGCCGAGGACCGGCAAGCCTGCCTGAATGCGGGAATGGACGACTATCTCGCCAAACCCTTCGACCGTTCCAACCTCGCGGCGCTGTTGGAGCGCTGGTGCGGCGACAGCAAGGGCAGGGCGGCGCTCTCGCCATAGCGCGCTGCCTGCCCGAGTGTTGCGGCGTTCGGTCAGGGCTTGTCGAGCGGACGGTCCACCCAGCGGGCCGCCAAATCGGGCCGGCGCTGCGCCGTCAAACGTCGCGCCTCATCCTTGCGCCAACGCGCGATGCGCTTGTGGTCGCCCGACAAAAGCGCCTCGGGTATTGCCATTCCTTCCCAGTCACGGGGGCGGGTAAATTGCGGATACTCCAACAGGTCATTCTCAAATGACTCGTCGCTACCAGACTCAGATTTCCCCATTACGCCGGGCTGCAAACGGACGCAGGCGTCGATCGCGGCCATGGCGGGCAATTCTCCGCCTGATAGAACAAAATCGCCGAGCGATATTTCCGCCAAATCACGTGACGCTAGCACCCGCTCGTCAACCCCCTCAAAGCGCCCTGCGAGCAATATCAGCCCGGGGCCGGCCGCCCACGCTCGTACCAAACTCTGGGTTAGCGGTGCGCCACGTGGAGAAAGATAAATGGCTGGCAACCCCTCGGCCATTGACCGTGCCTGGTCCACGGCAGCGGCCACCACATCTGCGCGCAAGACCATGCCCGGTCCGCCACCTGCCGGCGTGTCGTCAACTGTTCGATGCGCTCCAAGCCCAAACTCGCGCAAGGCCACGGTTTCCAGCGACCACAGGCCCTCGACCAAAGCCCGTCCGGCGAGCGACAGGCCAAGCACACCGGGAAAGGCTTCCGGGAAAAGCGTTATGACAATGCTGCGCCACGTCATGGCAATCGCTCCGACGCCGATCAGGTTTCTTTGACGACGCTACGCAAGCCCCTGAACCGCCCGCAATCGCCGCCTCAACTGACGGCCTTGCGGACCGCCGTGCCGCTTTCGGGCCCCGGATCGTCAGGCGCATGCGGATTGACGAAGAACGCGACCTCATCTTCCAGGCGGCTGGCAGCTTGGCTCTCCGAGGATTTAACGGCTCCGGAACGTGCTGCCACTGTTTCGGCAGCGTTGGCGTCGGCGATTAAGCCCTGGGGCCGGGAAAATTGAGTCGCCGGCGTGGGCCCGGCGTCCTTGGCGCGTGGGTCGGGCTGCGCGACGGCCTTGTTCGGATCGAGGCTTCGTTGGGCGCGCTTGGCTGCCAGTGAAACTGGGTCGTTGGGGGCCACTACGGCGTCAGCCTCGGGCGGCAACGTGGACGCCGGAGTTGGCGACAACCCGTCCTGTTGCGTCATGCGGCTCGGTTCCCGCGTCGTTACCGAGCGCGCCGCCACGGCCGCCGCTATCGGTTCAACCGAGACAGGCCTCGGGCTCATGGCCTCATCCGGGCTTCCGCGGTCGGACTCGAACTCGGGCGAGCCGAACTGCGCCAGCTCTTCCAGAAGCATGGCGCCGCGTATCTTTTCAGTCAGCTCCTCAGCGACTTTCCACTCATACTGATCAAGCCGGCCCGTCATCGGTGACACCGGCGCCCAGCGATCGGAGACATGCGAATCGGCGACCCAGACCGGATCGCGCGGGGCATGGATGGCGCGCGCCAGCCACTCGCGCACCCGGCCAGAATCCCCCTTTTCGCCGCCTTCGATGCGCGCCATCAGCACGCATATGCGGGCCGAAAGCCCGTCGCTGAGCAAGGGTTCCAAGGCCGCCCGGGCGTCGCTCCACGCGCGCGCCTCGATGGCCGCGTTGGCGACGGCGATGACGCCTTCGCGGTTGCCCGGGGTAAGCGCAGCCAGTTTTCGAACGCGCTGCAACCTGTCCCGTGGCGAATCTCCGGTGCGGGCGAACGCATGGATGATAGCCAGATCGGGATGCGGGACCCGTTTCCAGGTTTGCTCCACAGTGGCGGTTGATTTCTGCATTTTTCCGCGCGCGGCCAAGAGCCGGCCCGCGATTTCGGCGGCGGGAACCAGATCGGGGGCGAGATCGTGCGCCTCGCAGGCGAACGCCTCGGCCTTCGCCGGATCCTTGTCCTCCAAATCCATCGCCTGGGCGGTCAGCAGAACGGCGCGTTTGCGCTCGGCATCCTTGCGCGAGACCAGTTCGTTGCGGCGGGCGGCGGCCAGCGTGACCAGGGCTCCAGACCAGTCCGATTGGCGGCATTGAATGTCGAACAGCGCGTCCGACGCCCAGCCCAGCTTGGGTCCGCGTTTCAGCGCCTGTTCCGCCAACCCGCGCGCGGCCACCAGATCGTTGGCGCGTTCGGCTTCCAAATAAAGTCCGCGTAGCCCCAAGAGTTCGGTTTGCGGCGAGAGCAGCATCTGCTCGTAAACACGCTGGGCGGTCTTGCGGTCGCCTGAGAGTTGAGCGGTTTGCGCGCGCAAAAGATCCGTTAACGGCTCATTGGGCAGCGCGCGGCTGGCCTGGGTCGCATAGCGCGCGGCCAACAGCCGGTCGCCGGCGCCGACCGCGATCATGCCGCTGGTGAGCGCGTCCAGGCCTTGCTGCTGCCGACGCTTGTGGAAGAACCGCGTGACCGATTGCGGACTTTGCAAAAGGCTCCGCAGCAGCGACGTCAGCAGCCAGAGGATCGCGAGGACCGCCAGCGTCAGCACCACGGCCTGGAACACGCTGAGGCGCGCCTCGTAGCCTTGCCAGTCGACCGTCAGCGTGCCGGGCCGGTCGGCGAGCCACGCAAGGCCTGCGGTGGCGGCCGCCAGGGCCAGGAAGTATCCAATCAAACGCGCCATATCGGGGACTCTCGCGGAAGGGGAATCAATTGCTGGCGGTCGGACCCATCAGCTTCAGGAGGCTCGCATCGACGGCGGCGAGGCCCTGGTCGAGCGACAGCCGGGCGCCGAGTTTGGCGATCCAGGGATCGGCCGCCTTGCGCGCGTCGCCTTGCAGCTGATTGACCTCGCGCAAGGTGCCTTCAAGGTCGCCGGCCTGTAGTCGCGCCTCAGCGCGGGCGACGATGGCGTCGGGACCAGAACCGTCCACGTTGCCTGTCTTGCGCACCTGCACCACCGAGCGGGCCCCCTGCCAGAGTTGGCCGATCAGCGATCCGTCGTCGGAGGGTTTGGCGTCAGCGTTGACCAACGACCAGGTCATGGACTTGAAATCGGAGGCCAATTGCTGCGTCGTGGCGAGGCCCTTTTCGGCATTGGCGTCCAGAGCTGACAGGTCGAGATCCTTGGGCGCGATACGTTTCACGTCGGCCAGTTCCTTGGCATAGGAGCCGCCGCGCTCGACGACGCGCTTCAAATTGGCCAGTTGCAGCGAAAGCAGGATGCGGTTGGCGCCTTGCTCGCGGCTTTGGTCGCGGGCGGCGATGGCGGCGAGGTCGGCTTGCAGCTTGGTGGTTGTGGCGTTTACGGAGCTTAGCTGGTCCGTCTTGGCGAACGAACCAGTCGCGGCTAGCAGCTGTGCGCCGAGATCGCCGGTGGTGGCTTTCAAGGCGGCGAGGTCCTGCCGCAGCTGCTGCGCGCCGGCCCCGACGGTGGCGATATCCTGGCCGAGCTTGTCGCCGGCCGCTTTCATGCCGACGATTTCGTCCGACAGCGTCTTGCCGCTCGCCTTCAGCGTCTCGACGGCCATGCCCTTGTCGACCTCGCTCAGGCGGTCCTCGAAATGGGCGCTCTGCTTTTTCATGTCGCCTTGCAGGCTCTTGCGCATTTCGGCGAGGCGCTCGTCGAGCGTGACGCCAATGCCGTCGAGCTTGGCGACCAGGGCAGCCATCTGGCCCGGCTGACCGCCCTGTCCAGTGGCGCCGGACTGGGCCATCAGCTTGAATTGCTCTTCGAGTTTTGTGACGCGCTCAGTGGGGCCAGTGTTAGCCGATTGGGCTGACAGCATCTGCTCCAATTTTCCAGCGCGCTCGGCGAGTTGGGACTGCTGAGTTTTCAATACGTCGATGGCGGCGGGCGAGGGGGCGAAGCCCGCCAACTGCACCCGCATGGCCTCGATCTGCTCTTTCAGCAGATTGGTCGTCGGCGCCGTGCCATTTTCGGTGTTGCTCAGCTCCAGCGTGGCGATGCGACGGTTCAGCTGCTGCACCTGGGCGGCGGAAAATGTCGGAATGTCAAAACCGATGTTGGCGAGGTAATCGGCGCCAAACAGGGCGGCTGCCGCGCCGGCCAAACCCGCCACGGTGTGGCTGAGGAAGCCACCAACGCCCGATGAGCGGCGTACGGATTTCGCCGGCGGCGCGGATGAGGCCGCGGACGATTTGGATGCGCTCGGCCTCGCGCTCTCCGTCTTGGCGGGCTCAGCCGCCATTTCGGGAGCTGCGGTCTTCTCGGACGGCTTGGCCTCGGCGCCGGCGTCGCTGCCGGGGAGATCGCGCCGCTCGATTTCGGTGGCCTGCAAATCGATGGTGGCCGACGGGCGCTTGGCCTGCTGCGGACCTGCGCCGGGACGTAGGCCTGCTTTGCTGGGATCTTTGGGAGTATCGGTCATCCGTATGCCTTACTAACGCCAGTCGAATGCTGGGCCGGGACCTTGGCAGGGCAATGGTGAAGCAAGCCCTGCGACAATCAGGAATGTGTAGCGCTCAGGTCGATAAGCGCAACAAGTTCTTGCACTTCGGGGCGTGCCGGGATGCGGACGCGGACATCTTCCAGGCCCGCCAGCGCCTCGGCGATGCGCCGTGACAGGCAGAAATGCGTGATATGCGCCAGCTCCCCCGCCAGGCCGGCGGTTTCGGCCAGATCGGCGTAGGTTTCTGCGGTACGGGGCGACATCAGGACGACGCCGTCTAGTCGTCCACGCACAAAGCCGGCGATGGTTTCTGCGGCGAAGGATTTGGCGGGAACGGCGCGGTAGACAATTTCGGATCGGACAGTAAATCCCGTGGAGATAAGGCCCGGAGCGAGATCGACTGCGATGTGTTCGCCGCGCAAATAAAGGAGCGCTCCGGCGTCGGGCGACAAGCCGCCGGTCAGTTTGAGTAGCAAATCGGCGGCTGTACCTTCACCGGTGCGCACGTCGGAAAATCCGAGCCCGTGCGCTGCGGCGGTTGTCGCGGCGCCGACCGCGAATACGGGCAGGCGGCTCAGGCGCGGTAAGGCCGAAGAGCGTTGAATGGCCCGCAACGCGTTCGAACTGGTGACGGCGATGGCTTGAAGATTTGTCGCGTCGATCGCCGGCGGCGAAAGAAAATCAATGCGCAGCAACGGGTCTTGCAGCACCGTGTGCCCGTGGGCGCGTAAAAGCTCCGGGAGCGGATCGTCGTCGGACGTTGGACGGGTCAACAAGAGGTGCATGGGGCGGCCTCATGCCAAGTGGCGGGCCGTAGGGCGCAATAGGCGCTTTTTCTTCGCGCCGTATTGCGCCACCGGAGCCAATCACGACCCCCCGCGGCGCAATACGGCGAAAAGGCCTATTGCGCCCTACGTTGCGAATCGAAATGCGGCAGGTGCAACGTCACCTGACCCTTGGGGCTTTGGTCAGGCAGCCCAAATTCGTGACCGGCTTCGGCCAGGAGGCACCAGAGATAGTCCGCCATGGAAATGCGGACGATGATGTCGAACGCCGGTCCGTCGGGCGTAGCGTCGTCGCGGGTCTGGCGCAGAAAGGGTGTGGCGCGACCGAGATTGGTGCTGACGCCCATGCCGTTCTTGAAGGCGCGCGGGTGGAAATCGACCGTGGCGATTTTCATCAGCATATTTCGGGCGTGTGCGCCGCTCAGCTCGATGGTCGTGTAGTAGTCGGTGACATCGGCGATCTGGTGGTGCTGGTTGGCGAGTGCCTGACCGAGTTCGCGCCCGAGCATGTCTTGCGCGCCGGGTGCAGTCACCAAAAGCCATTCGTCCGGGCTCAGCCACTGGACTGAGGCGCGCGATCCGCTGGCGGTCTCGTGGGCTTTGGACGGTAGCCCCGCGCCCAGGATGTGTCCCGCGCCTGAACCAATCCGGGAAATGTCTCCACGCAGAATCAGTTTTCCCTCGAACGGTCTTTCAACGATCGACACGCCTTCAGCCTGGAGGGGGCTGCGATGCGCCAGCGCCGAACGCTTTTGCAGCGGGATCATGCGGCGACTCCCGTTCCCGAGGCCTTCAGAAAATCGGTCTCAACGACTTTCACCTCAATCGGCATGGCGTTCTTGCGCGACACATAGAGCGTATGCCCCAAGCGCTCGGCCCCGCCCTTGACCAGCGCCAAGGCGATCGAACGTCCCGCGTTGGGCGAGAAATAGGCCGACGTCACATAGCCCAGCATCGGGATAGGTTTTTCGCGCGGCTCGGTGCTGGCGGAAATGACGTGTGCGCCCTCCATCAAGACGACGTTCGGATCGTCCGTCAGCAGACCGACCAACTGCTTGCGATCGTTGCGCGACGTGTCGGCGCGCGCGAGCGACCGGCGTCCGATAAAATCGGCGGTGGTCTTCACCATGCCCGGCATCCGCAGATCGGCGGGCGCGACGGTGCCGTCCGTGTCCTGACCGACAATGACAAAGCCCTTTTCGGCGCGCAAAAGATGCATGGCCTCGGTGCCGTAGGGCGTGATGCCGTGCGGCGCGCCGGCTTCCATCACGCGCTCCCACAAGGCAAGGCCATAGGAGCTTGGGATGTTTATTTCGTAGGAGAGTTCGCCCGTGAAGGAGATGCGGAAGATGCGCGCCGGAACGCCGCCGACCGTCGCGTCCTTGAACGACATGAACGGGAACGTCTCGGGATTGGCGTCAAAGCCGTCGGCGACGGCGGCGACAACCTCGGCAGCCTTCGGCCCGCCGATGGCGGCGACCGCCCATTGCTCAGTGACGCTGGTGAGATAGACCTCGAGATCGGTCCATTCCGTCTGCAGATATTCTTCCAGCCAATTGAGCACGCGCGCCGCGCCGCCGGTGGTGGTCGTCATGTGGAAATGCGTGTCGGAGAGGCAGGCTGTCACGCCGTCGTCGAACACCATGCCGTCTTCGCGCAGCATCAGGCCGTAGCGGCACTTGCCAGGGGCGAGCTTCAGCCAGGCGTTGGTGTAGACGCGGTTGAGAAACTCGCGCGCATCACGGCCGCGAATGTCGATTTTTCCGAGCGTGGAGGCGTCGAGCACGCCAACATTCGTGCGGGTGAGTTTGGATTCACGTTGCACGGCTGCGGCGAAAGACTCGCTAGGCTTGGGATAGGTCTGCGCGCGCAGCCATTCGCCGACCGGTTCGAAGATCGCTCCGTGCGCCTCGTGCCAGTCATGCATCGGCGTGGTCCGGCGCGGGGCGTAGAGCCCGCCGCCATGCTGGCCGGCCAGCGCACCGAAACTGATCGGCTTGAAGGGTTGGCGGTAAGTGGTCACGCCCACCTCGGGGATCGGCTTGCCCAGCGTATCGGCGAGAATGCCGAAGGCGTTCATGCCCACGGTCTTGCCCTGGTCGGTGCCCATGCCAGTGGTGGTGTAGCGCTTGGCATGCTCGACTGAGCCGTAGCCCTCCTGCACCGCCAGCTGAAGATCTTTGGCCTGAACGTCGTTCTGCAGATCGACGAAGGCGCGGGTGGAACCTTTCGAGCGGCCCGAGGGGAGCTGCCAGGTGGGAATCGCGTTGTAGGCGGGTGCGGCTGGCACTGTGCTCGCCGGGACCGGGATGGGGGTTGCGGCGAACCCAGCTTTGATGGCGGCATCCGCGCCGGCCTTGGCGCCTTCGGAAAGGCAATCAGCCAACGCAATCGCACCATTCGCGGCGCCTGCGGAACGTTCCGCTTGCCACGATTGTCCGGGACGAAACGCAGGCAATTCGGCATCGAACTTGAGTTTGCCGCGCGATTGCGAAAACAGCGCCGCGTTCGGCGACCAGCCGCCCGAAACTGCGATCAGATCGCAGACGATCACGGTCGCCTCGCCTGCAACACCGCCCGCGCCGTCGAGCCGGCGCACCACGGCCTGGGTGACGCGTTTGCGCCCGCCGGTATCGACAACGGTGGCATGCGGATGCACCGGGATACCGAGCGACGCCGCCTGCCGCATCAGCGCCTCTTCCGGAGCAGGACGGGCATCGACAATGCCGACCACTTTCACGCCTGCTGCCGTCAGTTGGAAGGCTGTCTGCCACGCGCCATTGTTGTTTGTGAAAACCACAGCGCGCTCGCCGGTCTTGACGCCATAGCGATTGAGATAGGTTTCTACGGCGCTCGACAACATAATGCCGGGGCGGTCGTTGCCATGGAACACCAGCGGGCGTTCGGTCGCTCCTGTCGCGAGCACAACCTCTTTGGCTCGCACGCGCCACAGGCGATGCCGCGGTTGCCGGCTATCTCGGGCGCCCGGCGGCAGGTGGTCTTGGACGTTTTCGTGAAGGCCGACGAAATTGTCGGCGTAGTAGCCGAAAGCGCAGGTGCGCGGCAGGATCGTCACGTCCGGATTTGCGCGCAGTTCGGCCTCTACTGCGGCGACCCAGTCGCGCGGCAGCTTGCCATCCAGGTGCGTCGTTTCCGGATCGGAGGCATTCAGACGACCGCCGAACGATGCCGTTTCCTCGGCCAGTATGACCCGTGCGCCGGATTTCGCCGCCGTAAGGGCGGCCATCAGTCCCGCCGGGCCGCCGCCAACAACGAGCACGTCGCAATGGCGGTTCTGGCTTTCGTAACGGTCCGGATCGGGGCCGCTTGGGGGCGTGCCCAATCCAGCAGCGCGCCGGATGAAAGGTTCGAAAAACATCCAGTTGGCCGGCGGCCCCATGAACGTCTTGTAGTAGAAGCCGGCCGGCAACCAGCGCCAGGCCAAATCGTTGAGGGCGCCGACGTCAAACCCGAGCGAGGGCCAGCAGTTTTGCGCCTTGGCCGCCAAGCCTTCAAAAATTTCGACTTCTGTGGCGCGAGAGTTGGGATCGGTCGCCCGTGTGTCGGCGCCAATCTGCACCAGCGCTGCCGGGTCTTCGGAACCGGCGCCAAGAATGCCGCGCGGTCGGTGATACTTGAAACTGCGCGCCACCATGTGCACGCCGTTGGCAAGCAGAGCAGAAGCCAGAGTGTCGCCTGCAAAACCCTGATAGGCCGTGCCGTCGAATGTAAAGGCGAGCGGCTTTGTGCGATCAATCAAGCCGCCGGACTGTGTACGATAGCGTTGCATGGGAACGGCTCGGTGAATACGAACGGATGGGGGCGGAGTGAAGCCGGATCGGCTGCGACACGCAAGCTCCCACGCGGCGTGGGGTGTCGCAACAGGAGCGCAAGGCCTGCAGGCGCGCCCTTTTCACTGGCCTAACGACAAAAGGCGCGACCGCATCTGTTTGATGCAGGATCGCGCCCTTGAAGTCAGAATCGCATTCCATCAATCAGGAAAATCAATGATTTGCCTGATAAATCCGATGGCTACTTCTGCGCCTTGGCTGTCACCGAGGTGATCAGCTTTTCGAGATGATCGATGAATGCCTTACGCTCAGTGGCCGAAAGTCCGGCCATCAAACGCTGGTCGGCCTTGACGGCGCCGGGATCGGCGTTCTCAAGCACGCGCCAGCCTTTGTCACTGAGCTTCACGGCATAGGCACGGGCATCTTCCTTGGTCCGCTTGCGCTGGATCAAGCCCTTGCCAATCATGCGGCGGATGACATCGGCCAGAGTAGAACGGTCGATGCCTGTGCGCTGCACAAGGCCAGTCTGACTCACGCCTTCGTTCTCGGCGATCGTGACGAGAATGGCGTACTGGCGAGGAGTTAAATTGTCCTTGCCTGCCTCGCTTGCGAAGAGCTCGCTCGCGCATTGTGTTGCGCGATGCAGAAGATGCGTCGCGGAGGTCTCAAGTTTACGGCTTAGATTTGCAGGGGTCATCTTACCACCAATGTTAATTTTTCGCCTCACGCTTGCGATTGGGGCGCAAGTCTTTGAGACATTCTTCTGATCGAATGGTGATCCAGGAGTTGCTGAGAGCCAACAAAGCATTGCTCAGGCCACATCAATTTAGCGAGAATACGTGGACTGGTCAATCCTGAGTTGTCTAAAATTCGAAATTCACTCCGTCGTCCTGAATCAAACGTCAACGCCGACCTTCGGTCGTCTGCGACGTCGTACCATCATGGGTTTCGGCCTCCGCGGCGTGCTCCTTGAAGAGCCCGACCTGGAACGCCATGAAAATGAAGGTTAATGGAAAACTGGCGAATTTCGACGCCGTCCAAACCTCAGTCGTCAGATTGTATCTGGCCACCTCATTTACAAGAGCCAGAAGAATAAAAAACAGTCCCCAGCGGAATTGCAGCTTGCGCCAGCCAGCGTCGGTCAGCTTGATGGCCTCGCCCAGCAGCGAGCGGACGAACAGCTGGTTGAACCACAAGCCACCCAGTAAGGCGCTGGCAAACAACAGATTTATGACGGTCGGCTTGATTTTTATCAGGAGATCATTGTGCAGCCAGATGGTCAGTCCGCCGAAGATCATGACGCCAAGGCCGGTGACCATCGCCATGGCTGAGACACGATGAAGCAGGAACCAACTGACGGCGATCGACCCTGCAGTGGCAGCCATGCAAAGGGCTGTGGCCCAGAAAATTCCGCCGAGGAGATTGGTGACGAAAAAGACGACAAGCGGGAGCAAATCGAGGCCGGTACGGATCAAATGCGTATTGACACTGACCTCGATGGTGGCCGGGTTTTTAACCTCCGCGGGGGGGCCGGGGGCCGGCAACTGTGTCGAAATGCCATCCTTGGTGGACATTGTCGCTCAACTCTGGCGAGCAGGAGCGGTTGCTACCGCAACCCGTTGGACGGGATGGATATCGCCATCCTTCTTTGCATCTGCCTTACCGAATATATCGCCGCCTCCCATCGGCTTGCTCTTGTCGTCGCGGTGACGGTCAAGCAGCGGCAGCATGAAGGCGGTGTACAGAACGGTGAACGGCATCAGGAACACGACTTTGAAATAGGCCCAAACCGTATCGGCGGTCGGCGAACTCGCGCCATCTGGACCCGGCCAGAAGTGGACGGCGCCACGCCAGACGACTTCGTTGAGAATGGCGATAAAGAAGAAGTAACCCATCCAGCGCCACGTGATGACGCGCCAGCCCTCATCGGTGAGATTGAGGTCTTCGCCCAGCAGCGTTCGCAGCAACGGTTTTCGCATGACGAGGCCTGTCGCCAGGATCAGGCCGAAGATGGCGCTGACGATGGTCGGCTTCAGCTTCACATACATCGGGTCGTGGCCCACGACCGTCGCCGCCGTGGCAATCAGACCGGTTACTCCGGTGATGATCGCCATCAGCGCCAGTCGCCTGTAGAGCACCCAGATGATCGCCATACTGATTAACGTTGCCACGAACAGGACGGCGGCGCCGGTAAAGATGTCATAGACTGCCGTAGCGAACAGAAAGAGGCCGAGCGGCAGAAACTCCAAAACCAATTTCACAAACAGTTTGGAGCGGATGATCGATGCGATCTGATTGAAAAATGTAGGCATTTTGGCTCAATCCCTGGTCCCGATGATGGCCTGTTTCGACCTTTGACTATGGTCTCGTGGCGAAGATGAGATGGGCGCGACCCCGCGACTATTCGCCCGAAATTGCTCTCGCGAAGTCTTTGGCGTCGAACGGCTGCAGATCCTCGGCCTTCTCGCCAACCCCAACGGCATGGACCGGCAATCCGAATTTGGCGGCGATCGCCACCAATATCCCGCCGCGCGCGGTCCCGTCCAGCTTGGTCATGATCAAGCCAGTGACGCCTGCGCGTTTGCCGAAAACGTCGACCTGGTTCAGAGCGTTCTGTCCGGTGGTCGCGTCAAGCGTCAGCACCGTGTCATGAGGCGCTTCCGGATCGATCTTGCGGATAACGCGCACGACCTTTTCCAGTTCCTGCATCAGATCGTCCTTGTTCTGCAGGCGGCCAGCGGTATCGATCAGCAACACATCATAGGCACCCGCCTTGGCTTCGGTGACAGCTTCGAATGCGAGGCTGGCCGCGTCCGAACCAACAGGGCGTGCGATCACCGCCGATCCGGTCCGTTCACCCCAGATTTTCAACTGGTCGATAGCGGCAGCGCGAAACGTGTCGCCAGCTGCCAGCATGACCTTATAGCCGGAGCCGCGATAACGCTCGGCCAGCTTGCCAATCGTGGTTGTCTTGCCGGAGCCGTTGACGCCAACCATCAGAATGATGTGGGGTTTTCGGGCGATTTGCACAAGGAGGGGCTGGGCGACGGGCTCCAAGACCTTGGCGATCTCCGACACCAGGACATCGCGCACTTCGTCAGGGGCGATTGCCTTGTCGAAACGGTCGGCTTTCAGACGGGCGGTTATTCGACTCGTTGTCTCGAGTCCGAGATCGGCCTGGATCAGCAGATCTTCCAGGTCCTCTAGCGTCCCTGCATCGAGTTTGCGTTTCGTGAAAACATCCGTGATGCCGCGCGACAACACCGTGGACGTCTTCGCCAGCCCTGCCTTGAGCCGCTGCAGCCAACTGACGCGGGCCGGCGTCGGGTTTTCGTTGGCGGGTTCAATGGTGGTTTCAAGGACAGGCTGATGAAGCACGACATCGGCGTGCGCAACAGCGGATTCCGTTTCCGCCGCCTGATCAGCCTGCGCCTCTGGGCCGGCGACATCCAATTCGGCATCGTCTGACGCAACCGCCTGCTCTTTGCCGCCGAACATGCGACCGAAAAAGCCGCGCTTGGGTTTTTCGGCGATGCTCATGCCAGCAACATCGCGGGTTCGAGGCCGCCGACAAAGTCGAGCTGCGCTGGGCCGGTCATCCAGATGTGGTCGTCGGCGCGCCAATCGATATGCAGGTTTCCGCCCGGCAGCGATACGGTCACCGAGCGATCAGTAAGCCCTTTTCGAGCGGCGCAGACAGCCGCCGCGCAAGCTCCCGTCCCGCAGGCCTTGGTGAGGCCGATGCCGCGTTCCCAAACGCGCAGGGTGAGACTGGTCGGCGAGGTGATCTGCGCCAGCGAAATGTTGGCTCGTTCGGGAAAGCGCGGATGATGCTCCAGGATCGGCCCAAAGCGGTCCAGCTGGTAGGCGTTCACGTCCTCGACCCAAAAGATGCAATGTGGATTGCCGACGTTCACCACCGATGGCGAATGCAGGATCGGCTTGTCGATCGGGCCCAATTGCAGCTCGATCTGTTTGGTATCGTGGAAGGCCTCCGATAGCGGGATCTCGTCCCAGCGGAATTTTGGCTTGCCCATGTTCACGGTGACCGAGCCATCCTTGTGCACCGTGGTTTTCAGCACGCCAGCCTTGGTTTCCAGCTGAGGCTCGGGGTTGGCGGTCTCGTCATGCACCAGCCAGGCAATGCAGCGCGAGGCGTTGCCGCAAGCGGACGATTCCGATCCGTCCGAATTGTAAAAGCGCATCATGAGGTCGGCGCGCGAAGAAGGCTCCAACACCACCACGGTATCGCAGCCAATGCCGCTCTTGCGGTCGGCGATGCGTTGCACGGCAGCCGGGCTGAGCGGGATCTTCTGGTGGCGGGCGTCCAGCACGACAAAATCGTTGCCGAGGCCGTTCATTTTACGGAATGGGGTCGTGGTCATCGCCGACATATAGGGTGGGTCACCGGGCGGCGCAATTCACACCACCCGGTTTTCAGTGCGCTCTGTGGGCGCGTCAGGCCTTGCCGCTGAGACGTTTCATGACCATGTCCCGCGTCAGGTAGAACAGGACTGCGAGGACGGCGGCATAAACCAGCACATGGACAACATCGCCATGCAGCATGATGTTGGCGATGAATGCGCCGACCATGACGCACAACAACAGCAGCGCTCCCCAGGCCGTCGTGGCCGGATAGAGAACCAGCAAAGCGCCTGCAACTTCAACAAGACCGGTGAATATCCGGAAGGCGTCGCCGCCGCCGAGCTTGTTGAATTCATCGACCATCATGGGCATTCCGCTCAGCTTGAAATAGGCCGGCGCCAGGAACGCGGCGGCGACCAACAGCCGCAAAATCCAGGTGACGATGTTCATGGCGTTCATAGAGATATGCTCCCCGATGTGGTGCGCAGCGCAGACGCAATTTGCAGTCCAGCTTCGCTCACGAACTCTTTAGTGAAACGATGATCTGCAGACAAGTAAAATGCAGTTGCATGCATGTCGCGGACTCGGATTGGCGATGACAAGCCGACGCAGGGGTAAGCACGTTCGCCGATTGCGCCAACCCCGCGATTGCTCCGCATCAATCGATTGCGCTATCCTTCCTCTGCCCCGGTCAATACGAGGAATGCCATGGCCCTGTCCGTTGCCATCCCTGCGCAAGGCAACGTGCGCGAGGATATCACGGGACGGACGATCGCCTTGTTGCTGTGCGGCGCGGCGCTGAACGGCTTTTGGGCTCAGATCGTCAGCACATGGTATTTGCGGGGGTTGAGTTCACCCTTGTTTGGCGTCAGCCCCTTCGACATTGCGGCAGTCGCGGTAGGGACGTGGGCCATTTTGCGGTCCAAAAGTCAGCCGGCAGCTTACTATCTTATGCCCGAACTGGCGTTAGCCACCTTCCTGCTCTTGCCGAGCAGCGCCGTCACTTGGTTCGGGATCGCCGCCTATGCGCTGTTTCGGGCCTACCTTGCGTCGGGCGAACGCCGCCTCGGGTTCCAGTTCTTTTTGGGCCTCGCCTTGTGTTCGATTTGGGCCACGACGGCGATCAAACTGGTGGCGGGACCGGTTTCGGCCCTCGATGTCCATGCCGTCGCTGGCATTCTGTCCTGGTTCCGCAGCGATATCGCGATGAACGGCAATGTGGTCGGCGTACCAACCGGGCACAATGTTGTGGTGCTGACGGTGTGCTCGACGGCCTATGTCCTTCCTCGTGCCTTGCTAGGTTTTGCGGCCGTAGCGCACGTTGCCGGCAGCGCCCCGCGCCGACGATGGCTGGCGGCGGGATCGGTTGCGGCGGTGCTGGTCATCGCCATCAATCTCACACGCCTGTCGTTGATGACCTGGTCGAATGACTGGTATTGGTTTTTGCATGGGCCCATCGGGGTCAACATCATTGACGCCGCTCAAACCTTGGCCGTCGTGCTCGCCGCATTGTGGGCCGCCAAATGAGTTTTGCGCGCAACGTGCTTGCCATCGTCGCAATCGTCGCCTCGCTCGCTGGCGTCGCCATAAAAACGCAGCGTTACAGTCCCCAGTTTGCCGGCGCGGCCGGCGGTAATGACGCCGCGCTCGCCGCCTTCATGACTAAACATGGCTGGAACGAAGTTGCCGGGCAGGGCGCCGGCTATCCGTTTTCGTCTGCGACCTTCGCCAGGCCGGGCTGCAGCGCCTCGCTCGTGGTGGGTTTCCTGGGCGCCGGGGGCGAACTGGCCGATGACTTCAAGCTGGCGTTCGGCGCAAATGTCGCCTTCATCGAGCGCGGTCGGCGGCGCAGCGAGCCCGCCGACCTGTATCATCGGCTGACCGCCTGGATGGCGACCAAGGACCTGCTCGGCGTAGCGCCAGCCCCAGCAACCAGCAGCAGCGCCTGTGGCGGACCCGGCCTAGATGATTGGCCGGACGCGTAGGCCCGTAAAAGGCGTTAACCGAAGTTAAGATTCCCATTTACAAATGCGTCGTATGGGTATCAAAGGGTTAAGATTTCCAAGCTCAGCAGTTGGGTCCGTAAGATGGTATCTGTCCGCTCCACGTTTTTTTCGATCGCGCTCGCAAGTGCTCTCGTGGTCTCGTCCAACGCGTTTGCCGACAACGACGGCTACGGCTCAGGGCGCAAAGACGAGGGTAGGGGCTTTCATCACAGCACGTCCTGGCGCCATTCAAATTGGGCCTGGGAGCGTGATGTCATGACCGTCTCCCTGGTTGCGTCGGATACGCTTGGGCGCGTCCCGTCTGTCAGCGATGTCTCCGAGGGCTTAGGCCTGGGTGGTAGCGCCAGTTCGGGCTCAGGCGCCAACGCTGGCGGCGGCCAAGGTCGTGGCGGCGCAGCGCCTGCGCCGCTGTTGGGATTGACGCTTCTTGGCCAATTCGGTCTTGGCGCCGGGCTGATTGCAGCCATCCGTCGCCGCAGGAACAAGGACGGCGCCGCCGTAAGCGCCTGAGCCTGTTCGTTGCTGCGCGAAGCGCCATCACTACCTAGTTAGCCACCTATCCAACTCTTTTTCATGCTCGCTCCCAGGGTGTATTTGGGATCGACCATGTTGCCGACGCGCACTTTTCCCGCCTGCGTGCAGAGGAAATACGCCTCGCTCTCATCGAAACCGTAGTCGGCAGCGAGCCAGCGCACCAGATCGCGATAGGCCATACGTGCGGCGTCCTCCATCGGGCGGGCGCTGCCGACGCTCATGATGAAATCCTCCGTTTCCAGACGAACCCCGGGGATGCTCCAGCCCTTGATCACATCCACCTGGATGCGCACCGTCGCGGCGATTTCCACGGCGACGCCGCAAAGTTCTCCGTCCCCCTGTCGGCCGTGGCAGTCGCCTAGGTAGAGGTAGGCGTCCTTGTGCTGCACCGGGAAATAGACGATTGCGCCCGGCCCAACATCCGGCAGGTCCATGTTGCCTCCCCAGTAGTCGGGGTTCAGCGATGACACGGCTTCGATCTCGGGGCTGACGCCAAGCGTGCCGATGAACGGCTCGTAGGGCAGCGTGATGCGGTCGCTGAATTTCACCCCGGCGCGGGTCACTTCCATTTTCTTGACGCGCTCGGGCAGTGGAGCGTTCAGCATGGCGGTCGTGCCGGTGCCGACCAAGCCGCCGAATTCCGGGATCAGGGCCGTGGTGCCGGCGGGCTGCGAGCCGCGCGGATCGATGGACAAGATGTGTACGGCGAGTACGTCGCCTTTGACGGCGCCTTCGACAGCGATGGGTCCGTTCTGCGGATTGACGAACGGCATGTTGAGGACTTTGGATGGAAGATCCGCCTCGGTCTTCACCGCGCCGCCGAACGCGTCGATGGTCTCGACAGTGATGGTGTCGCCCGGCGACACGCGCATCACCGGCTGCACGTAGGGTCCGTAGACGTAGTGGTATTGGCCCTGCCGGCCTTCACTGAGTTCGTGGGCCGCGCCGGGCTTGCCGCGCGCGACGCCCTTGCGGGCCATGATTGAAGTCGTGATCCAGCTCATTGGTTCGTTCTCCCAGCTGATGATTGTGTCATCCTCGGGCTTGTCCCGAGGATCCATTGTGCAGCGCGCGCTGAACGACAACTGACAGGAGTTGTCTGCAGCCCGCTTGCACGACCTTTCAACCGCTCCGCAAGCTGATAGATGGATCCTCGGGACAAGCCCGAGGATGACACCATTCGACGGCGTCACCCAGCCCGGAACACGTTCCGATATCCCGTCGCCGCCTGATCAAAAATCACATCGCGCCGCTCCAGCGGCCGCGCCATCGACAGCCCTTCCAGTGTGCGGCAGCGCGACAGCGCCACATAGGCTTGTCCGTGCGCAAAGGCTCCGCGACCCATGTCGATGTAAACATGGTTCAGCGTCAGCCCCTGCGCCTTGTGGATGGTCAGCGCCCAGGCCAACCGCAGCGGCAATTGCTTGAAGGTGCCGGCCACATGTTCGACGATCTTGTCCTGTTGGGCGTCGAATTCGTAGCGGATTGACTCCCAAGTGGTGGGCTCGACTTCGTGCTCCTCGCCATCGATATCGATCCAGACCCGGTCGCCCTTGAGCTTGGTCACCCGCGCCAGCGTCCCATTCACCCAGCGCTTGTCGGGGTCGTTCCGTATCAAGATGACTTTTGCACCCTCTTTCAGAAGCAACGCCTGATCTGTGGGATGCGCCCCATCGGCATAGGTCCCGGTGATGGCGGCCTCGTTGATCCACTCCTTGCCCGGCAGTTTCGCCAGGAAGGATTGGTTGATCTCGTTCGCCACCTGGTTGGTTGGCGTCAGGATGACGTAGGCCTCTTTGTTCGGCAGATCGTGGAAGCGTTTTACACGCCCGTTCAGCAGCTCCATGTGGTTGGCGCCGGGCGCGCCCTCGCGCAGGCCGTTCAGCGCTTCAAGGAACGGGCCGCCGGTTTGGCGGAACACGGTCGTCAGCTCGATGAGGCGGGATTCGCCCTCTTTCAGGCCGGGCGCATCGAAAAAGAACGGGCCGCCGAATTTGTCTTCGAGATAGGCGCGCAGCTCGCCTTCCTGGACCACTGGGGGTAACTGATGCGGATCGCCAAACAGCACCAAACGCACGCCGCCGAAAGGCACGTTCGGCTTCTTGCGGTTAAGCCGCAAAGAACGGTCGATACCTTCCATCAGGTCCGAGCGCACCATGGACACCTCGTCGATGACGAGCGTCTTGAGTTTGCGCATGATGCCGAGTTTGCGCGACGGCTTGATGTCCTCGGGCTTTACGAGGCGCGGCGGCAGGCCGAAGAACGAGTGGATGGTCTGACCGCCAACTTGCACCGCAGCGAGCCCCGTTGGGGCGACCACGACCGAAGCCGCATCCTCCTCACCGCGCAGCGCCCGCAGCAACGTGCTCTTGCCCGTGCCGGCCTTGCCGGTGACGAACAGATGCCCATGCCCGTTCTCGATGTAGTCGCGCGCAGCCTCGAACTCCGGCGTCGGCGTGACGCCGCGCGGCCAGCGCCCCGTGTGCGCGTGGATGGTGGTCCGGCGTTCGGTCACTCGACGCCTTCAACGATCACGAGTTCAATCTCGGCCGCGCCGATCCGGTGCGCCTTGGCGGCCTGGTACTCGGAAGAGTGGAAGCAGTCGTGCGCCGCCTGCAGTGACGGGAATTCGATGACCACGTTGCGCGGCCGGGCCGGCCCTTCCAGCGCCTCGTATTTGCCGCCGCGCGCCAAGACTTTGGCGCCGAATTTTTGCAGCGCGGGCGCCGTGCTCTCGGCGTAAATCTTATATTTCACGGGATCGGCGATGGTGACGCGTGCGATCCAATAGCCTTTTGGCATGATGGCCTCGATTTGTTGCGTTGCTTCGGGCACATTACGGGCGCAAATCAAGTTGGCAAAGCGAGAAACGGACCCGTACCCCCATGATCACGCCAACCCACATCCTGATCAGCTGCGGATTGCTTTCGCGCAAGAACAGTCCGGCGCGCAACTGGGCGGTATTTGCCGGCAGTGTGGCGCCGGATCTGACGATGTTCGGCCTGTTCGCCTGGGACCGGTTCTACCTGCGGCTACCCGAGGAGACCATCTGGGACCAACGCTATTTCAGCGACGCTTGGCAAATCCCTGTAGCGATCGGCCACTCCATCCCGCTGTTCGGCCTGTTGCTTGCCGTTGCGCTGGCGTTGCGTTGGGAGGTCATCACGGCGCTTTGCCTGTCGGTGATGCTGCATATCGCGGGCGATTTGCCGACGCATTTTGACGACGGGCATATGCACTTCTGGCCGCTGTCGCGCTGGGTCTATGCTTCGCCGGTCAGCTATTATGACCCGCGCCACTACGGCAACATCATGCATTTTGTCGAAACTGCCATCATGGTGGCGATGCTCGCGCTGCTGTGGCGGCGTTTCAGCGCGCGCTGGGTGCGGGTGCTCGCGGGGCTCGGCATTTTCTCGGCGATCGCCGTGCCGGTGTACTTTACGCTCGTGCTGGGCGGACAGCCGTAGCTGCGGCGATCTCGGCGATGATGGCTTCGGCGGCAGCTTTAGGGTCGGCGACGCCCGTGATTGGCCGGCCGACGACGAGATGGCTCGCGCCATCGCCGATGGCCTTGGCCGGCGTGGTAACGCGCGCCTGATCGCCCGCCGCGCTGCCAGCGGGACGGATGCCGGGGGTGACGATCAAAAACGCTCTCGGCGCCACAGCTCGGATAGCGGCGGCCTCTTCGCCCGAGGCGATGCAGCCGTCAAAGCCAGCGTCGGCCGCCATTTTGGCGCGGCGCAGAACCATCTCGCGGGGGCTGGCGGAAAGTCCCTGCTCGGCAAGATCGGCCTGATCGAGGCTAGTAAGGACCGTTACCGCCAGCAACTTGAGGCTGCTCACCCCGCGCCCTTTCACGGCCGCATCCAGCGTCTTGCGGTCATGACCATGCACGGTAAGAAAATCCAAACCGCGCGCGGCGATGTTGGCTGTCGCCTTCTCGACGGTGTTGCCGATGTCGAGCAG
>JANMVX010000305.1:0-10651 GCA_031393505.1 Hyphomicrobiaceae bacterium
GCAAGCGTCGCGCCCTGGCTGAACACGCCCGGCACTTCCCGCAGGCGGCCGACAAACCAGCCGTCGTCCAGCCAATATTCCAGGGTGAAGGTTCGCTGCATGGCGATGCCTCGAGTTATTGGAATGCCAGTCTTGTGACGGCCGAGTGGCTGCGCACGCCAAGAAGTTTAGCACGGGGCGGACCTGTCCAGGCAAGCAATCCCAGCCGTAGGCGTCGACACCGCCCGCCAAGCGTCCTGCCTCCCGACTTCCCAGGTTCAATGTACCGCCGCGTACATGATCTTTTCCTCGGTCGCCTCGCCCGGAATGAACTCCTCGACGATGCGGCCCTGGCGGGCCACCAGGATGCGGTCCGACAGATTGAGGACTTCGGGCAGGTAGGAGGAGATGACCATCACGGCCAGGCCGTCGTCGGCCAGGGTCTTGATGATCTGGTGGATCTCGGCGATGGCGCCGACGTCGACACCGCGCGTCGGCTCGTCGAAGATGACCAGCCGCGGGCGCTGCACCAGGGACTTGGCGATGACGACCTTTTGCTGATTGCCGCCCGAGAGCTCGACCACGCGGGCGTCGGCGTTGATGGCGCGCACGTTCAGCTTCTCGCGCCAGACCTTGGCCAGCTCGGCCATGCTGGCGCGGCTGACCACCAGCGGACCCTTGGCCGTGAGCGTGCCGGCATAGATGTTCTCGGCGATCGACATACCCTCGAAGATGCCTTCGGTTTTGCGGTCCTCGGTGACGTAGACGATGCCGTCGAGCACGCCTTGGCGCGGCTGGCTGTAGGCGACGGCGCGATCTTCCAGGCGCACTTCCCCGCCGTGGAAGAAGTTGCGCTTGAGCACGCCCGCAACCACCTTGGCCGTCTCCGTGCGCCCCGACCCGATCAGGCCGAAGACGCCGGTGACCTGCCCGCCATAGATCGTGAACGAGGTATTGCGCACCAGCGTCCCCATCGACAGGTTCTGGACGCTGAGAATCCGCTCCTGGGGCGGGCGGACCTTGTTGTCCTTGCGATGATAGAGTTCCGCCGAGAGCGATCTTCCGACCATGGCGCGGATGATCTTCTCGCGATCAAAGGCGCTGGCCATGTCGGTGACGACGACTTCGCCATCCCTGAGCACCGTGATGCGGTCGGCGATGGCCAGCGCTTCCTCGATGGCGTGCGAGATGAACACGATCGACACGCCGCTTGATTTGAGGCGCTGGACCAGGGCGAAGAAGTGGCGCTTTTCTTCCGGCGTCAGCGCGGCGGTAGGCTCATCGAAAATGATGAGGCGGGCCTTGCGCTGCACCGCGCGGGCGATCTCGACCATCTGCTTTTGCGCCGCGCCGAGATTGGCGACCATCGTCATCGGATCGACGTTGAAGTTCAGCGATTGCAGGAACTGCTGGGCGGCGATGTAGAGGCCGCGCAGCCGGGTGAAGTAGCGCTCCTGACCGAGAAAGAGGTTCTGCGCCACGGTCATGGACGGCACTAGGCTGGTTTCCTGGAACACCATCGCCAATCCGACATGCAGCGCCTCGGCCGGGGAGCGCAGCACCGTCACGCGGCCGTCGAGTTCCATGACGCCGGAGGTGGCGGCCGTGATCCCCACGATGATCTTGGAAAGCGTTGATTTGCCGGCCCCGTTCTCGCCCACCAGCGCATGGATCTCGCCCGGCAGGACGGTGAAGTCGACATTCTTAATGGCGGGGACGCCGAAATATTCCTTGGTGACCTGGCGTAGGCTGATCAGGGGTTGCGTGGGCGTCATGGCGAAGGATCCTGTGCCGGCGGCAATTCGAGAATGGCGTTGCCACCTTTGCTGGCGGCGAGCACACGCGATCCCAAATCAAGGCACGACGTGACGCCGTGGCGCGCGCCGTCGGTCCGGCTGTGATAACTTTCCAGCGGCCGGAAGCGCTCGTCGAGCCGGATCAGCAAGCCGTAAGATCGGGTCGGCGCCCACGGCTTCAGGATGCTGTGCATCCGGAGCGCGCCGCCCTGCATCGGCTCGAGGAAGTTTTTGGGCGGCGAGAGAGCGGGCGCCAGCCAATGGTCCGGTTCAATCTCGCGCATCATCCGTTCGCAATAGCCCCGCTCGCGTAAGATGAATTCGATCAGCTGGCTGCGCGGTGCAAAGACGCTGAGCCAATAGCCGCCGCTCGCCGCCGCCACGATGCGCGAGGGATAGCCGGGCAGGTCCGCCAGTACAGGAACGGCGGCGCCAGTGCCCGCTAGGCGCAACACGCGATGCCGCCAGCTCTCGGTCACGATCAGATCGTCGCCGCTCGCCACGACGCCATAGGGAAAGCCGAGGCCGGACGCGAGTTGGCGCGAGGCGCCGTCCGGAACCGAAACCTGCCAGACCGCGCCGGTGCTGCCGCGTTGCATCAGGTCGCGCTTCCAGTGGCCGGGGCTGTTGGCCAACGAACCCTGGCAAACGATCAAGGTCGCGGGATCGCGGAACGTCATGGCCACGGGGCAGGAGAGGCGCTTGGCGCCGGCGACCGGAAGCGTAACGATGTCTTGGGTTTGTCGGAACACGCGGATGCTGCCGTCCTCAAGGCCGGCAGCGATCAGGTCGCCCTCGGCGGCAGCGAGGCAAGCGACAGGTGCCTCGAACCGGCGGACCAGCGATGACGTGCCCGCGCCCGCATCCAGCCGCAGCACCTCGGCGCCGCTCGAAAATAGCACCGCGCCGTTGCTCAGCACAAGATTGTCCGGCTGTTCGGCCCGCAGCACCACGCGTGCGCCGTCGAGCAAGGTGTTGGGACGCAACGCGCCGTCCATGGGCGGTACGGTCGCTGCCGACGCGCCTCGGCCACGGAAAGCGTCCAGGCGGTTGCCGAGCCATCCCATCATGGCGCCGCGCCCCAATAAGACGCATTGGAGGTCCAGGTCGGGTCGGCACCGTCCAGCCGGTAGCGGCCAATGCGGTTGTTGAAGATGCCGCCGAGATAGAGATACCCCTTGTGCTCGCGCATCGAGGTGACCTGCGGATGGTTCTCGCCCGCCCCATCCCACAAGGACATCAGGACCTTGCCGGTGAGGTCAAACTTGATGACGCCGCCAGTATTCAGATTTGGGAAGACCCATTGGTCGCGGGCCGTCTGCATGGCCATGCGGCGCCGGAACCCAGGCATGCGCTGGGCCAGGTCGAAGGCCGGTGTCCGCATACCGATCATCGCCAGCCAGAAATTGCCGTCGGAGGAACGGTTGATGTTGTCCGGATAGCCGGGAAGATCGGGGATCACGATCTCCGTGTGGCCTTTCTTCGGACCCGCGAAATAGTAGCGGCCGATGCGGCATCCCCATGTCTCGGCGAACAGGAACGACTCGCCGTCCGGTACCATGCAGATGCCATTGGGGAACTGCAGCTTGTTGACGACGGTACGCGAGCTGCCGTCGCGCGGATCGTAGCAGATGATGCGCCCATTGCCGCGTCCCTCCAGCGCATCGACCATCCAATCGGCCAGCTCGTAGCGGATCGTCGCCTCGCTGAAGTACACCCGCCCGTCTGGAGCGATGTCGAGATCGTCGGCCAGCCGCATGCGCGAGTCGTCGATGATCGAGAACAGACTGCGGTTCGTCTCATCCGATAGTTTCACCACCTCGCGCTGCGGCGTGACCATGTAGAGGCCCATCCCGCCGACGCAGGTGATGAGATTGCCCGCCTTGTCGAAGGCGAGGCCGAGCGGTTGCCCGCCGATATGCACGAAGACCTCGAGCTGGCGGTAGTCCGGAGCCAGGAACCGCATGATGTTGCCATCGCGGTTTCCCGTGTACAGATTGTCGTCGTGATCGAGAATGACGTCCTCCGGTCCCTCGATCATGCCCAACCCAATCGGTTCGGCGCGCGCCAATGCATCGTTGATCGCATAGGGTGTGCCAGAGCCAGGCAGCGCGCTGGGCGCCGGCGGCAGGGCGAAGTAGGTCGGCGCCACATAGGTTTGGGCCAGGACCTTGCCCCGGTTCTTCACCCAGCGCACATCAATGGCGACGGCAATCAGGAGAATGACGCCAAGCGCCAGCGACGAGGCGCCGCTCGGCATGCTCAGGCGCAGCAGGCTGTTGGTGATGAGGACGACCATGATCACGCCGAGCAAGGTCTTGACGACGGAGCCGCGGCCGCCGCCCAGGCTGGTGCCGCCCAGCACCACGGCCGTGAGGATGGTGATCTCGAGTCCAACCCCGGTCTCAGCCCCGAGGCTCGCCAGCCGGGCAGCGTAAAAGATGCCGGCCAGAGCGCTGAGCATTCCCGACAACACATAAGTGAGGCACACGGTGCGGCGGACATTGATGCCGGCATTGTGGGCGGCTCGGCGCGAGCCGCCGACGGCGACAACGTGCCAGCCTGGCCGCAGGCGCGTGAGATAGACATGCGCGCCCGCAGCCAATGATAGGGCGATCAGGAAGCTTGCCGAGACGCCCAGGATATCGCCGTTCGCGAGATAATCCCAAACCGGCGACTGAATCTCCACGCTGCCGATCTGCTGCGAGTACGCCAACATCAGGCTGTCGACGAGTGCGCGGACGACGATCAGGGTAACAAGCGTTGTCAGGAAGGCGCGCAGCCTGAGGTATCCGACCAGCACGCCGTTCAACAGACCGATGAGACCACCGGCCAGGATCGTCACCGGAACGGCGAGCCAGAGCGGCCAGCCGGCATAGCCGCTGAGCGCGAGGACCAGGAGGTTGGCGAGCGCGAACACCGAGCCGACGCTGAGATCGATACCGCCGGCCATGACCACGATGGTCATGCCTAAGCCCATGAGAAGATATTCGCCGGCCGTGCGCGACAGGTCGCTGATGTTGACGAAGGCCAGCAGATTGGGCGTCAGCTTGCCGAAGACCGCCAGCAGAAGAGCGAGCATCAGAAACGGGATGGCGTTGTCGATCCAGGATTTAGACAGCAGTTCGCCCAACAGGTGATTGGGGATCAGCCGGTATCGCCAGCGCACGAAAAAATCGCTTGTCATAGCACTCCCATTGCGGCCAAGCCGTAGGGCGCAATAGGCCTTCTTCTGGCCGTATTGCGCCACCACGCACCGCACCGCAAGACAATGGCGCAATACGGCGAAAGGGCCTATTGCGCCCTACGGCTTCACCTTGACTATCCCTAGCCGCCCGACTGCTCGACCTCTTTCAGCGTCCAGCACGAGGACGGGTTCATGACCTCCTTGGTGATCTTGACGAGTGGACTGACCAGCGCGAAGGGCAAGCTGCCGGGCTTCGGATTGGACTGCAGGATCATCCGGATCGCGTTGTTCAGATCGCGCGCCTGGCCGGCCGTATTGTAGCTGGTGTAATAAGCGAAATCTCCCGCTGCGATCTTGTCGCAAGCCGACTCGCGGTTGCCGCTGCCCGACGTCACCACGGCGACCTTGCCTTGCATGCCAGCTCCGCTGACGGCGGCGGCGATGCCGGCGTCGGCAACATCCCAGAAACCGGCAATGGCGCAGATGTCCGGCGTCTGCTTCAGGATTGTCGCGGCGATCGCATTTGCCTTGGTGGCGTCCCAGTCATCGGCCTGGTTCGCGACGACGGTGATTTCGGGATGGCTCTTCAGCGTGTCTTCGATGCCCTTGATTTGCAGGACGCTGGCAGGTGCGGCAAGCGCGCCTTGAATGATGGCGACCTTGCCGTTCTTGCCCGAGCCGGCGCCGCATTTCTCGATCAGCCCGCCGGCAGTCCTGGTTCCCATTTCGTGCCAATCGGGACCCATATAGGCGTCGCTGACCGTCTGTGTGCGTTGCTGAGCCTGGATGGTCGGAATGCCAGCGTCCATGGATTTCTTAACGAGCTTGTTATAGGAGCGGTCGTCAATGTTCTCGATGATCATCAGGTCCGGCTTTTCGGCAATGAGCGAATTGATGGCCTGGATGCCCGCCTCGATGCTCCAGTTGGGATCGCGCACCACGATCTCATAGCCGAGGGCCTTGGCTTGCCGCTCCATGCCGGCCCGCCAGGCTTGCGTCTCGTTGAAGCCCATGGCGATCGGCACGAAACCAATCTTCTTGCCCTTCAAGGCCGAATAAAACGCCGCGTTGGGCGCCACGGCATCATCCGCGGCCGCAGGCGCTGACACTGTGACTAGTCCGGTAAGGCACATGGCCGCGCTGGTGAGAACGATAGTGCTGAGCTTCATCATGTCCTGTTTCCTCCAGTTAGATTTCTGCAGTCACGCGTAAAGAGCGCCGCCCGATTGGCCGCGCCCGAGTTCAAATGTCCCCTTGTTGCGAGGTCTGCTCGTCGCGGGGATTGACGATCGAATCGAGGGCCAGAGCGACCAGAAGGATCAACGCCTTGATGACATTCTGCGTGGTGTAGCTGAGGTTCAGCATCGTCATGCCGTTAAGGAGGATGCCGATGAGCAGGGTGCCGACGATCACGCTCGTGACCCCGCCGCGCCCGCCGCTGAGGCCGATGCCGCCGAGCACGGCGACTAAGATGACGTCATAGACCAGCGTCGATCCCACGATGCGCGTGTTCATGCTGGCGACCAGCGCCGCCATCAGCAGACCGGCGGCCAGGGCGACCAGCGAGGTCAGGATATATTGCGCCACCACCATGTGGCGGAACGGTACGCCGGTGATACGGGCCGCCAACGGATTATCGCCCATCATGTAGATGAACCGGCCCTCGCGCGTGTAACGCAGGAAGGCGTGTCCGATGGCGCATATGAAAGCAAAACACAGGACCGACACTGGCACACCCAGCGGCCGGGACGTCGCCAGCACCGTCAGCCAGCGCCAGTCCTGCGGCAGGTAGTTCACATCCGACCCAAGCAGGAAAACCCTTCCGAAACCATAAATCGTCGTTCCCATGGCGAGCGTCGCAAAGATCGGCGGAATCTCGACATAGGCGATAAGCACGCCGTTGATGAGGCCGACGGCGAGGCTGAAGGCGAGCGCAAACCCGAAGGCTTCGCCAAACGGCCGGCCGGCATTCATTTCCGCCAGCATCCAGGCGACAGAGACGGCCATCGAAGCGACCATCGACAAGTCGATGCCCCGCCCGATGATCGAAATCGCCATGCCCATGGCGAGAATTCCGAGGATCGACACGTTCTGCACCAGCGACGTGACGTTGGAGGCTGACAGGAAATTCGGCACCAGCACCGAGAAGGCGACGAAGGCGACGGCCGCAATCAACATCACGATCTGGGCTTGAGTGATCCGTGAACGCCCCCCGCGCGCGACCGTCATCGCTGTGGCTTTCGCTGCTCGGCGGCCCACGCCCCTGCGACGCCAGCCTCGCGCAGCGCGGCCTTGACGATTTTTCCGGTCGGTGTCTTCGGCAATTCGCCCTTACGGATGTCGATGTAGTGCGGCACCATGTAGGCGGGCAGCCGCTGGCTCAGGTAGGCGTGCAGCTCCGGCGGCGTCAGCGACGCATTCGGCCTCAGCGCGACCGCCGCCTTGATCTCATCTTCGCCGTTTGCTGACGGCACGGCCACGGCCGCCGATTCCAGCACGGCGGGATGCGCGTCGATCTCGGCTTCCACCTCGAACGAGGAGATGTTTTCGCCGCGACGGCGTATGGCGTCCTTCAAACGATCGACGAAGTAGAAGTTGCCGTCGCCATCGCGCCGGAACGCATCGCCGGTGTGGAACCAAAGATTGCGCCGGCTTTCGTTGGTTTTCTCGGGGTTGCGCCAATAGCCAAGGCTGAACTCCCAGGCATTGTCTGCACGCAGCACAAGTTCGCCGACGCTCCCGTCTGGGACCGGCTCATCACGCTCATCGACCAAGCGTGCGTCGACGCCCGGGCGCGGCCTACCGCAGGACGTTCCGTTCGCCAGCTTGAAGCCGTCCGTGCACAGCGGCGTACTGACCTCGGTCATGTTGTAGAAGGTCGCCACCTCGACACCGTACCGCGACTTGAACCGGGGCAGCTCGGCCGGCAACGGGATGACGATGGCCTTGCGCAGCGTGTGATCTGCGTCATTGGCGAGCGCCGGCCTGGACAGGAGGAAATTCGGCATGGTCGACAACAGGATGGTGCTGGTCGCGCGATAGCGGCGGACGTCATTCCAGAACTCGCTCGCGCTGAATTTTTCGCGCACGGCCATGGTCGCGCCGGCAATCAGCACAAGGCCGAAAATTTGCGATAAGCCGACATGGAACATTGGCAGGAACATGTAGAAGACGTCGTCCTGCGTGCACCAGGCCGCTGGTACGGCAGCGCACGCGTGGGCCTGGGCGTAGGTGTACACCACGCCCTTCGAAGGGCCCGTGGTGCCCGAGGTATAGAAAATCGCCATCGGGTCCGCGTAGTCGACAACCGGTGGCAATGGCGTTGCATCTTCGGTGTGCAGATCACTTGCCGATGACCAGTTCCATGGCGCGGAGTCCTGGGCGGCGCCGGAAAACTCTGGAAAGACAGCAATCTCCTGCAGCAGCGGCAGGTCATCGCACAAGTCCCGCCAGCGCGGCACGTGGTGCGCCGCAATGACGGCGAGCTCCGCCCCGGAATCATTGACCTGGTTCTTGAGCATGGTGCCCTTGTAGGCCTCGTTGACCGGGACCATCAGCGCACCGAGCTTACACAGTCCAAGCCAGATCAGGACGTGCTCGAGCCCGCTCGGGATCATGAGGAGGACGCGATCACCCTTCTTGACGCCGTGACCGGAAAGTCCGTGCGCCCATCGGTTGGCCTCTGCATCCACTTCACCGTAGGATAGCGTCCGGGAGCCCATCGCCAAGCACGGTTTTTCCGGCGTTTGCCGCGCGCGCGCTTCGAGCAGGTAGTGAAAGACTTGGTCGCGGCCGTGACGCTGTGGCGATGCGTCGGTCGTCGTTGCGCGCGGACCAAAATCGCGGGTCATCGGCGGGCCCCGCCGCCCGCGCGACCTGTTCCGGCCCCCGGAAACGAACCGCCCTTACACATGACGTTTGCCCATTGCGACAACTCACGACAACGCAGCGATCGCTCACACCAGCGGTGGCGCCGGATCGGGTTCGATTTTCGCCATCGCGCGTTTGAACGCCGGACGCGCGCCGATCCGTTGCAGATAGGCGCGGATGTTCGGAAAGTTGGCGAGGTCGAACGGCGTGAACAGCCGCATGGTTGAGAGCGGAAACATCATGATGATGTCCGCCGCCGTGAAGTCGGACCCAGCGAAAAAGGGCGCGGCGCCGAGACGTTGCTCGGCCATCGGGTAACCGCGCACAAAGCGGTCCCGGATGTCTCGAACCGTCTCATCGTCCGGATCGATGCCCAACTTGGCAAGGCAGAAGGTCATATTGCCTGACGCCATCATGGAGCCGTTGGCGTAGTGCAGCCAATAGAGGTAGTTGGCGAAATCGGGACTTTCCGGCCCAACCCGAAAGCGGCCATTGCCGTACTTGCCGATAATGTATTCGATGATCGCCCCGGACTCGGCCAACGCCATGCCGTCGTCCGTGATCACGGGCGCGGTCCCGCTGGGATGCAACGCCCGATAGGCCGGCGGCGTCAGCTTCGCCGCCGTGCGCTCATAGCGGATGAACTCGTAGGGAAGCCCGAGTTCTTCGCACAGCCAAACAATCCTGTCTGACTGCGAAATGCCGAGATGATGGATCGTGAGCAAGGCGAAGGCTCCCTCCCGTCGACGGTGACGCGGCGTGCTTGCTAGGACGTCATCATCGGCACGCGCTCGGGCGGTCGCCTGATGTCTTGAAGGGCCATCGGACGCGCGATTCGAGCCAAAGATGATAGGCAATCCGCTTATTACGTTTACCGTATCATCGGATTGTCGGACATGCAATGGCGGGTGTCGGGTGTTCGCAGGGCAAGCTCACGCCAGTTTCCTTCCCTCGCGCAGAGCCAAAATCACCGCCGAGAAATCCATCCCCGCATGGCCCATGGCCGCGAAGGCTTGGTAGATTTGCGCGGCGTGCCGTCCGAGCGGCGTCTCGATCCCAGCCGCAGCCGCGGCCTCCTGGGCGAGCGACAGATCCTTCAGCATCAGCGCGGCGGCAAAGCCGGGCCGGTACTCGGTGTTGGCTGGGCTTTGCGGCACCGGGCCGGGCACCGGGCAATAGCTCGTCAGTGACCAACACTGGCCCGACGAGACCGCGGCGACGTCGAACAGCGCCTGATGGTCAAGCCCGAGCTTTTCGCCAAGCACGAAGGCTTCGCAGACGCCGATCATCGAGATGCCGAGCATCATGTTGTTGCAGATCTTGGCGGCCTGGCCGGCGCCGGCGGCGCCGCAACGCACGATACGGCCGGCCATCGGCTCCAGGATGGGGTTGGCCCGCTTTGCCGCCTCGTCCGTTCCCCCGACCATGAAAGTGAGCTTGCCGGCCGCGGCGCCGCCGACGCCGCCCGAGACGGGGGCGTCAAGGCTCTGCATGCCCGCCTGTTCAGCCGCCGCATGGGCCTTGCGGCAGGACGCAACGTCGATTGTCGAGCAATCGATATACAGGGTTCCCGCCTTGGCGACGGGAAGCGTCTCGTTGTAAACGTCGAGGACATGCGCGCCGGCCGGCAGCATCGTGATCACCACCTCGGCGTCGGCAACGGCTTCTGGCGCGCTGACAGCAATTGGGATGCCGGCGTCCCTGGCGGCGCTGCGGCAGGCCTCGGAGACATCGAACCCGGTGACGCGATGGCCGGCTTTCACCAGATTGACCACCATGCGCGACCCCATATTGCCCAGGCCGATGAAGGCGATATGGG
>JANMVX010000330.1:0-52048 GCA_031393505.1 Hyphomicrobiaceae bacterium
TGCTGTGGCGGGCGCAGGAGCAGGACGGCTGGGTGACGAAGCCGGCCATCGAATGGACGGCCAACAAGCTCGGCATGTCGTTCGTCCGCGTGCTGGAAGTGGCGACATTCTACACGCAGTTCCAGCTCTCGCCGGTTGGAACGGCGGCGCACTTCCAGGTTTGCGGCACCACGCCCTGCATGCTGCGCGGCGCCGGCGCGTTGCTCGACGTCTGCAAGAAACACATCGCCCCGCATCCGTTTGAGCGCACCAGCGACGGAAAACTGTCGTGGGAAGAGGTGGAATGCCTCGGCGCCTGCGTGAACGCCCCGATGGTTTTGATCGGCAAAGACACCTACGAGGACCTGACGCCCACGTCGTTCACAGAGATCATCGACGATTTCCAGCGTGGCGAAGTGCCAGAACCTGGCCCGCAAATTGACCGCATTCTGTCGGCGCCAGTTGGCGGGCCAACCACGCTGACGGATCAGCGGCTCTATGACGGTTCAGTAATCGGCGGCTGGCGCAAGGCGTTCGACGAGCGCGAGACGGCGCGAGCGGAAAAGGCTGCTGCCGCTGCGGCGATGCCAAAGGCGTAGGGTGTAGGTTGGGTTAGCGCGCCCATGTCCCATCGATCTTGCCCAATGCCAGTTCGCGCGTAACCCAACATGCCGCACGCACCGCATGTTGGGTTACGCGCGAATCAGCGATGATCGTCCCACGGGCATCCGGGCGCGCTAACCCAACCTACGCCCTCCGCGAGGGCCCATGAACCGCCAACAGCCGATCATTCCGACCGCGAAATCCTGGCACGGCCAGTTCCTGATTTCGCGCATGCCGACGGCCCTGGACGGCGCATCGAGCCATGCCGTCGGCCGATGGCATGTCCAAGCCTTCGCAGGCGCGCCTGTGGTACCGGTCGTCAACGCCCGAGACGAAAAGATCGGCCTGCTGATCGGCACAGTGATCGATGTCGCGGCCGGGGCGGTTGTCACAAGCCCGATCCGGATCGACCGGATGGATGATGAGGGCGTCGAGCGAGCGCTCTACCGCCTGAGAGGCAGCTGGCTGTGCCTGCTGGCGAGTGGCGACTTCGAGCGCGTCTATCTCGACGCCAACGGCACGCTGTCGCTGGTTTTCGATTCGCAGACCAAGGTGGCGGCTTCGACGGCTGGCCTGCTGTTGGACGATGCCGCTTACGCGGCTCGTTTCGATAGCGCCCTCTACGCAACGCTCGACGTCCCCGGCGAGGGCTGGTTCCCGTCGGGCCTCACGGCGCACAAGGGCATCAAGCGCCTGCTCTGCAACCACTATCTTGATCTCGCGACCTTTCAGCCCGTCCGCCATTGGCCGACCAAGGACTTCGCTCACGACGGCTCGACCGAACAGAGCGCCCACCGCGTCGCCGAGATTGTCCGCAAGCAGGCCGAAGCGCTGCTGAACCGGGGCAAGACCGTCGTCGCGCTGACGGGTGGCAACGAAACGCGCTTCCTGCTCGCCGCCTACAAGCCCCTTATCAAAGACCTGACCTTTGTAACCGTGTCCGCCCCCCCGACCGAGCGGGACGTGGTGCTAGCCAAGGCCCTCGCTGAGCGGTTCGGGCTGCGTCACAAGCTGCTGCCGTTGCAGCAAGCGCCACTGGCCGAGCAAGACGCCTGGCTCTACGCCACCGGCCACACCGTCACCGGCCCCAACATGGTCAGCCACCCGACTATCCGTCCTCTGGCCAACGAGTACGACTTCTTCCTCGGCGGCCTCGGCGGCGAAATCGGCCGCGCCTTCTTCTGGCGCGCCACCGACACCCACGACATGGCCCTGACGGTCGTCGACCTCGTCCCCCGCTTCGGCATGCCCCAGGCCGACGCCGTCACCGAAGCCACCGCAGACTGGCTCTGGGGCGTCCAGCAGTTCAACGGCCTGACCCAACTCGACCTAGCATACATGGAGCTGCGCATGTCCGCCTGGTCGGCAGCCCAGACCTACGCCCAAAGTTTCGTCAACCACCTGCACCCGCTGATCGCCCGCGAGATTTATGCGCTGATGCTGAACCTTTCGCCCGAGGCCAAGCGCGGCAATCTCCTGATCAAGTCCGCCATCGCCCAGGGCTGGCCGGAACTCGCCGAAATCCCCATTAACCGCTACGGCGACTACCGCGACCTGATCCACGCCGCCATGAGCGCGACAGACCCCAAGCGGGTGGCTAAGAAACTGCGCAAGATGTTTGGGTGAGGCCACGGAGCAGGCGCTCACGTGTGGAAACGAAACCCGTCATCATACGCAACCGCATCGACCCCCGGCGCGTTATCCACGCTATGAACACGACTTCAAATTGGCCCTGCAACCGGCTCCTGCTCGCGCTGCCGGCACGCGACCTCAAGCTGCTGAAGCCGGACCTTGAGCACATTGCCCTGCAGCGCGAACAGGTCCTGGTGGAGGCCGACAGCCCACTCGATCACGTCTACTTTCCCGACACCGGTGTCATCTCGATCCTGGCGGTTTATACGGACGGCCGCGCCATTGAAATGGCGACCATCGGGCGCGAAGGTTACGCTGGCGTGCAAGCCGCTTTTGGCGCCAAGATCTCTGCCGCCCGGCTCCTGGTGCAAATCCCCGGCAGCGCGGCCAGGATGCCCCGCGTAGCGTTCACCAGGGCGATGCAGTCGATACCGTCCTTGCGAAATCTCGCGCTCGCCTACGTCCAGGCCTTTCTGGAGCAGATCATGGTGTCGGTGGCCTGCAACGGCGCGCACAACCTCGAGCAACGGCTGGCGCGCTGGCTGCTCATGATGCAAGACCGAGGCGACGGCGACCTATTGCCGATCACTCAGAACCTGCTGGCCGAAATGCTGGGGGTGCAGCGGCCGACCATCTCGAATGTCGCCAAGAAACTGGAACACGCGGGCCTGATCGAGCGTGGTCTTCGGCAATTGACGATTCGCAACCGGCCGGGCCTCGCCGAGGCGTCATGCGAGTGTTATCAGCTGGTCCGTCAGCGGACCGCGCATTATCTTCCCAAAACCTACCCGGAAACCTGACATTTCCCCTGACTCGGTAATGTACATTACCGACAACCCAGCTCAACTTGCGCACAATCGTCACTGGCGGGAGGCTGAAACGGACTCTCTGGCAAGATCAGGTTCTTGCGGCCGGGAGCTACTGCCATGGACAAAGTCGACCGGTTGGATCTCGTGGAAACAATCCGCGACGGCCTGCTCGTGCTTGAGCCCGACCTCACCATCCGGTTCGCGAACCGTTCCTATTGCAACACATTCGCGGTCGCGCCAGAAGATACGGTTGGCCACAAGTTCTACGAGGTCGGCAATGGCCAATGGGACATTCCCAAGTTGCGCGTCGCGCTCGATACCATCATTTCTGGTCACACCACCATCGAGGCGTTCGAAGTCGAGCACCTGTTCCCGACCATTGGAGAACGGGTGATGCTGCTCAATGCGCGCAAGGTTTATCGGCCCGGCAGCGATATAAAGCAGATCCTTTTGGTAGTCGAAGACGTCACGAAACGGGTGTGGCTTGAGCGCGAACACGCGGTGGCGCTTGCGCGTATCGGCCAGCTGATGCAGGAGCTGACGCACCGGGTCAAGAACAGCCTGCAGTCGATCGCCTCCATGGTCATGATCGAATCGCGCAGCCACAACAGCGGCGAGGGCAAAGCGGCGCTGCAACGGGTCTCCAATCGCATCGATGCGCTAGGACGGCTGTATGCCGCCCTCAGCAAATCCAACAGTGTCGAAGCGGTTGACGCGGCGACCTATCTCGACGAGTTGTGCCGCGAGTTGGTCACTTCGGTCCAGAATGACGGCACGGCGATTTCGCTCAAGACTGAGTTCGATAGCGTGCTGCTGCCAACCGATCAGGCGATTCCGATCGGGCTGATTGTCAACGAGTTGGTGACCAACGCCATCAAGTATGCATTTGCTGCCAACAGCACGGGAACGGTGCTGGTGACATTCAAGCGCGAGCCTGGCAGGCTTTGCCTGACCGTCGCCGATGACGGTATTGGGATCGATCCCCTTCGCGCCGATTCCGGCATAGGTGGCCGCCTCATCGCCGGCTTTGCTCAACAACTTGGCGGCCTGCTGGAACGCGAGAGCAGCGTAGCGGGTACGACAGTGCGCCTGATATTGCCGGCGCCGAAGGGCCCGTAGGTAGCTGCGTCGGCAAAGGTAATAGACCTTTTGCGCCCAAACACCGGCGCCCGCGCTCCCAGCGCGCCTTGACTTATCCCACCCTCCTGGTTTCTTGGGCGCTAAATCGATCCGGCCCCGCGCCGCCTCCGAAAGGCTTCCCATGCTCGCCGACAAGGACCGCATTTTCACGAATCTTTATGGCCGCCACGATTGGGGCCTCAAGGGAGCGATGCAGCGCGGCGCGTGGGACGGCACCAAGCTGTTCATCGACAAGGGGCCGGACTGGATCGTCGACGAGATGAAGGCTTCTGGCCTGCGCGGCCGCGGCGGCGCTGGCTTCCCGACCGGCATGAAGTGGTCGTTTATGCCCAAGAACGATCCCCGACCGAGCTATCTGGTCGTCAACGCCGACGAATCCGAGCCCGGCACCTGCAAAGACCGCGAGATCCTGCGCCACGATCCGCACACGCTGGTCGAGGGCTGCCTGATCGCCTCCTTCGCTATGCGCGCCCACACCTGCTTCATTTATGTCCGTGGAGAGTTCATTCGCGAACGTGAAAGACTGCAGGCCGCCGTCGATCAGGCCTACGACGCCAAACTGATCGGCAAGAACAACCTCCACGGTTGGGATTTCGACATCGTCGTGCATCACGGCGCTGGAGCCTACATCTGCGGCGAGGAGACCGCGCTGCTCGAAAGCCTGGAAGGCAAGAAAGGCCAGCCGCGCATGAAGCCGCCGTTTCCGGCCAACATGGGCGTGTATGGCGCGCCGACCACGGTGAACAATGTGGAATCCATTGCTGTTGCGCCAACGATCCTGAGGCGCGGCGCCGGTTGGTTCTCAAGTCTGGGCAAACCGAACAATGTGGGCACCAAGCTGTTCTGCATCTCCGGCCACGTCAATAAGCCGTGCACGGTCGAAGAGGAAATGGGCATCGGCTTCCGCGAGTTGGTCGACCGTCATGCCGGTGGTGTGCGCGGCGGCTGGGATAATTTTCTGGCGGTCATCCCGGGCGGATCGTCCGTGCGCTGCCTGCCGGCCAGCAAGTGCGGCGCGGATCTGACGATGGATTTCGATTCGCTCTCCAAACTCGGTTCTGGACTTGGTACGGCCGCCGTCATCGTCATGGACCGCTCGACCGACATCATCGCGGCCATCGCGCGCCTCGCCGCTTTCTACAAGCACGAAAGCTGCGGCCAGTGCACCCCGTGCCGCGAGGGCGCCGGCTGGATGATGCGCGTCATGAACCGCCTGGTCGAAGGCAACGCGCAGAAGTCGGAGATCGATCTGTTGTTCAAGGTGAGCAAGCAGATCGAGGGGCACACGATTTGCGCGCTGGGCGATGCCGCGGCCTGGCCGATCCAGGGTTTGATCAATCATTTCCGGCCCGTGATCGAGGCGCGTATTGATGCGGCGCAGGTGCGACGGCAGGCGGCGGAGTAGGGGCGGTGGGCTTGTTGTAAGGCAACACCGGTGCTATGTATTACATCTTACAAGACGTGCGCTGGAGGCCTACATGACGCTTACCATCCGCTTGCCCGAAGCGTTGGAAACCCAACTGCGTTCGCGGTTAGAGGCCGAAGGCGCCAAGCTTTCAGATTTTGTCCGTACTGCGATCGCCGAGAAGTTGGAACGGGAACCTGCCAAGCATTCCAGAGCCTATGAACTCGGTAAAGATGTTTTCGGCTGCTACGAGTTCGGGCATCCCGACGATAGTTCCCGGGCCCGCCGCAAGGAGCTGATTGGGGAGCACCTGGATGCCAAGCATCATCGTCGACAGCGGTCCACTGTACGCGCTGTTCAGCAGAAAAGACCGGCATCACGATAGCGCTCTGACGTTCATTGATCGAACAAAGAGCCAGCTCCTGACCAGCATTCTTGTTGTCATGGAGGTTGTCCATCTCTTGCGGCTCGAACGCCTTTCGCAGCAAAAATTTCTGAACTGGGTGCAACGGGCACTGGTATTGGAGCCGGTAACGGCGCGAGACCAGACACGCATTTTTGAATTGCTCAGCATCTATGCAGACTTGCCCGCCGATCTCGCCGATGTCTCCTTGGTGGCCATCGCCGAGCGCCTAAAGATCCGCCGCATTGCAACTGTCGATAGCGATTTCTCCGTTTACCGTGCGCTGGGAAAGGACCCATTCGAGAACGTCTTCTGGCCAGCAAAGTGACTCTATCGCCGTCTTCTGGTAGTCCGTCATTATGTCGCTTGCTCAAACCTTTCCGCGCATGACTTTCGATGAGTTCGTCATCTGGTCCGAAGCGCAGCCCGAAGACCGTTACGAGTTCATCGATGGCGAGGTCGTCGTCATGCCGAGCGAGGGTGGGCGGCACAATCTTGTGAAGCTCGCCGCTTTCGAAGCTCTTCGAGAGGCAGCACGGCGCGCCACGTTTCTAGGCACTGTTTTCACCGACGGCATGACCGTCCGCATCGACGGCAAGCGCGGCTGCGAACCGGATGCCTCCGTAACGGCGACGCCGGTTGCCGATCTCGCTGCCCTATGGCTGGTCGACCCCTTGATCGTCGTTGAAGTCGTGTCGCCAAATTCGGTTCGCGACGATACCGGCGCCAAGCTGATCGATTGTTTCAAGGTGCCGAGCATCCGGCACTATCTGATCGTTCGCTCCCTGGACAAGGCAATCATCCATCACGAACGCGCTGATGGCGGCGAGATCCGCACAAGCATCTGGCGTGGCGGTGAAATCCGCCTGGATCCGCCTAGGCTGATGTTGAACATCGATCCCATTCTCGCTGCTGGCTGACCACCCATGCCCCACCTCGCCGAGCTGAACATCGCCAAGTTACGCTACCCCAAGGGCGATGCGCGCGCCGCGCCATTCTTCGATGCGCTCGACCGCGTCAATGCATTGGCGGAGCGGATGCCTGGGTTCGTCTGGCGGCTGAAGGATGCGGGTGGGAATGCGACAGACATTCCGTTCAGTGATGATCCCACGGTGATTGCGAACCTGTCGGTCTGGGAGACGCCCGAAGCGCTGGAAAAATACGTGTTCCAGACCGTGCACACGGCCTTTTACCGCAAGCGCGAGGACTGGTTCCAGCGCATGGCCGGCCCGCACATGGTGTTCTGGTGGATTGAGCCGGGGACGGTCCCGACGCTTGCCGAGGCCGCGTCCCGCCTCGCCGAACTCGCCGCCAGCGGTCCGAGTGAGCGCGCCTTCGGCTGGTCGGACCTCAAGTCGGCCAAGCTCTGGCGGGCGCAGCGCTGCGCGTAATTCTGGGCCTCAAGATAGCTGTGAACCGCATTAACTTCTTCTTCACAATTCCCCATGACGGGATTTCGCCGCGAATCAGTTATCCTCCCTCGCCAAGACTGAACGTGAGGGACGAGACAATGTCTGATCGCACCATGTTGGCCTTTGGCCGCAGCACCTATTCCGTACCCAAGGCGACCAAGCGCGCCTTTCAAGTGTTGTTGGCTGTCGCGATCACCGCGGCGGCCATCCTGGTCGTGCTGTCCCTCAACAATGTGTTGACGACGCAGACCGGCTGGCGGCAGGGCTTCAACACCTGGCTGGCCTTCATTCGCCGCTCGGACATTCTGGGCACCATGGTGCTGACGTCGGCGATTACAGTGTTGTCGGTCTATTGGACCCCGCAAGGCAGCGGCGGCAAGAAATAGGCCGCAAGTTTACACGCTCATTGACGTGAGATAATCCTCGCACAGCCGAACCGTATCGGCTGTGTACTGCACGCCCATGGATTGCGCGAGATCGGTTTCGCTGTGCGAGCCGATCCATGCCACCAGCAATAGCCGCCGCAGCATGACGAAGGTCGGGATCTCGGCCTCGTCGGCGGCGCCTAAGGGGCGTACACGGCGGTAGCCTTCGACCCATGCCGCCAACAGCGCCGGCACTTCGGGCTTATGCTCGAAAAAGCTAACCGTCGTGGCGCAGTCGTAGAGCAGCCACGAAAATCCGCAGTCGTCGAAGTCGATGACTTTGACCTTTCCGGCGTCGACCAGCAGGTTGGCGAGCCGCATGTCGCCATGCACCAGGCCGAAGCGGTCCGGGCCCTTGCCGAAGCGTTCCAGGCGAATACGGATCAAATCGACGGTCCTGGCAAACAGCGCCTCGGTTGCCGGTGTCAACCCCATGCCAGCGCGCCAAGACCCCCAATGGGGCGTGCTGCCCAGGCTGGTGTCAAAATCCCAGATGTGACGGTCGAACCAGGCGGGGCGCTGCCAAGTCAGCACATGCTCGTGCATGCGCGCCGCCGTCTCGCCGAGCTGGCCGAACGCCGTGACATCGCTTTCGGCAGGTTCCTTGCCGGTCTCCCAATCGAACAGCACCGCCACGCGCGGCCGTTTGACCGAGGCGTGCGTCACCACCTGCAGCATCCCGCCGTCCCGGCCCGGGATGGCCGTGGGCGTGGTCGCCGCGCCGGCATCGCGCAGGGCTTTGGCCCAGGCCAGTTCCGATTGAATGGCCGAGGGCGAGTGGTAGCCAGGCCGGTGAACGCGCAAGGCCCAGCGTCGGCCGGATTTGGCGTCGTCGACACGATAGGTCGCGTTCTCCGAGACGTTGATCAGTGTCGCCGCGGCATGGTCTGGCAGGTCAAATCGATCCAGGCTGGCGGCTGCAAGGTCGGCCAATGGGTCGGTTGCTGACAATCTGTACTCGTCAAATGGTCGGGCGCAATCGGCCTCTTCGCCGTGCTGCGCCGCAGGGGGTGAACACAAACGCCGCGCCGCGCGGCTAACCCGGCGGCGCAATACGGCGCGAAGAGAAAGCGCCTATTTCGCCCTACGGTCCGCCCACGGAGCGCGCTGGAAAATGCCGTTGTACCAGTGCTTTTTGTGCGTCTTCTTGTAATGGTCGGATTTGCCAACGGTCGCATCGGCCGCCGTTTCGCCGTTCAGGCCGACCCCGCGCACGGGCGGCAGCGTGATGAGATCGGTACGGCACATCTTGCCCTGCACCTCATTGCGCCCGCACTTGGCTGGCGCGCCATCTTTCGAATAGCAGAAGTGGATTTCCTTCAACCGGCCGTTCCTGCCGCAGTCGATGGCGATCATGCTTTGCTGCAATTGCGGATTGGCCTTCAACAGGTCCGACCGCAAATCGGGCAATGAAACGTCGAGCGGGCTCGACAAGTTCGAATATTTCGCCGGGATGGTGATGCCCTTGTAGAGTTTTCGGGCAAGGTCGAAATAGCCGCGCATCGGCAAGCCCGAGCAGGTGCCATGCGCCTGCCACTCATGATTCATGAGTTTTTCGGTCGGGATGGCGTCGATCACGTCGCTGACGATCTGTTGCGGCACGCGCGGTTCGTTGCCTGCCCCGCAGTCCGACGGCCAGCCTTTGTCGTATTGCGGCCAGAGTCCGTGCACGACAAACGCATATGGCCGCTTTGAATTGCATTGCGGATCGCTGTCGTGGCCCTCGAGGCAGAAGCTGGGCGACCAGCTCAGCACCAGCGCGTAATAGTCGAAATCGCCAGGACGATCCGAGAAGCCTGCCTTGGCGGGGGATATGGCGGCAACTGCGGCGAAGGCGGCGGCGGCGAGCGTGCGAAGCAGCGTCACGAGGAAAACTCCGTAGTGTGATCAGTTGGCGAGCGCGGCCAAGATACGTGTCCAGCTGCGCGCGCCGCCTTCGAAGCTGGTGAGATTGTACTTTTCGTTCGGCGAGTGGATGCGGTCGTCATCAAGGGCATAGCCAATTAGCAGACTATCCATGCCCAACAATGACTTAAATGCTCCAACGATCGGGATCGAGCCGCCAGAGCCGATCAGTGCGGCGGGCTTGCCCCATTCTTGCTCCAGCGCCTTGGCAGCGGATTGTAGCGGCTTGGAGGTCGTATCGAAGCTGACGGCGGGGCTGCCCCGTCCGCCGCGGAACTCCGCCCTGGCGTCCGGCAACAAGCGGCTGGCGACGAAGGCTTTGAACGCCTTGATCACTTTGTCCGGGTCCTGATTGGCGACCAGACGGAATGTCAGCTTGGCAGCCGCCTCGGCCGGGATGACCGTCTTGGAGCCCGGCCCCTGGTAGCCGCCCCAGATGCCGTTGATTTCGGCGGTCGGGCGCGACCACAGCAGTTCCAGCATGGAGCGATCCTGCTCGCCGCACGGGGTTTCCAGACCGATATCGCCGAGGAATCTCTTGGCGTCGAAGCCCAGTTCCGCCCACTGTTTTTTCTGCGCAGCGGGCAGCTCGGCCACGTCATCGTAGAAGCCGGGGATCTGCACCCGCCCTGCTGCGTCGTGGAGTCCCGCCAAAATATGCGACAGCGCGCGGATCGGATTGATCGCAGCCCCGCCATACATGCCCGAATGCAGATCGCGGCTTGGCCCCTTGATCACCAGTTCGGTGAAGGCAAGGCCGCGCAGCATGGTTGTGATGGCGGGCGACTTGCGGTCCCATTGGCCGGTATCGCAAACGAGGGCGAGGTCGCGCGTCAGCTCGGCCTTGTTGGCCTGCAGGAAGGGTTCGAGGCTCGGCGAGCCCGATTCTTCCTCGCCCTCCAGCAGCACGGTCACCGAGACCGGCAGATCGCCCGTGGCCGAAATCCAGCTGCGGCAGGCCTCGAAAAAGGTCATCAGCTGGCCTTTGTCGTCCGAGGCGCCGCGCCCGATGATGATTTGGCCGTTCGTCTTGTCCTCGCCAAGCCGGGGCTCGAACGGTGGGGAGGCCCAGAGCGCCACGGGATCGACCGGCTGCACGTCGTAGTGGCCGTAAAACAGCACGTGCGGGCGTTTGGCCTGCTTGGACTTCCGCGTGCCGACCACCATTGGCCGGCCGGCCGTTTTGCGCGTGGAGGCTTCGAATCCGATGGAAATCAGTTCACGGGCGCACCAATCGGCGGCCTTGTCGCAATCGGGGTAGTTGGCTGGATCGGTAGAGATGCTGGGGATGCGCAACAACTCGAACAACCGCTCGAGCGCCGTAGCTCGGCCGTTTGCGAGGCTCGCCAATGCCGCGTCGAGGTCTTTGCTCATGCTGGTGTCCTGCCCGACTGGTCGTTCAAGACGAGGACATTAGCCGGTGACGCCTGCCAGCGAAAGCCTAGTGCGGGAATTGCGCCAAGCCGTCCAACAGCGGCTTTACGCCGGGCAGCAACTTGATCGGATCCAGGACCTGGTCGCGCTGGCGCAGAAACACCACGCGCGGAAGCGATTTCCAACCGGCGGCTGCTTCTTCGCTAGCCGGCGTGTTGTGAAACGACTGACGGGCCAGCGCCTCGCGCACGTTGATGATTTTGGCGCCGGGATGGGGCATTGGCGACGCGTTGGCCATGGCAAGGGCGATGCCAAGGCAGGCAATAGCGCCAAGGGCGGTTCTGATCAGCATGGTCTGGCGTCCAATGAGTGCGATTGTTGTCAGCGTTCTAGCGCAAAGCGCGGTGCACAGAGCGTGCCATCGCCCAACAGGGTTAAGGTCGGATGCGGTCACACCAACTGCGTTCCGGATTTGATCGCAAAACCGCGCAATAACTCGCCGGCCAGCATCGGTTTCTTGCCGGCCCGCTGCAGTTGCAGCAATCGGATGGCGCCCTCGCCGCAAGCCACGGTCAGGGTGTCGTCAAGACACACGCCTGGCGCGCCGTTCCCATCAGCGCGCGTGCTTTGCAGCACCTTGATCCGCTCACTCTTGCCATCGATCGACATCTCGAACCACGCGCCGGGTAATGGCGACAAGCCGCGGATATGGTCATGAACGGTTTTGGCCGGACCGGCCCAATCGATCCGCGCCTCTGCCTTGTCGATCTTGGCGGCGTAGGTAACGCCTTCGCTGGTTTGCGGCCGGCACTGAAGCGAGCCACGCTCCAGTGCTCCGACCGCCCGCAACATCAGGTCCGCCCCGCGCTGGGCGGCGATGTCGTGCAGCTGGCCGGCGGTCATGTCGGGCGGCAGCGCCAGCGGCTCGGCCAGGCAGACCGGCCCGGTGTCGAGCCCTGCCTCCATGCGCATGACGCAGATTTCGGTTTCGATGTCGCCAGCCATCAGCGTGCGCTGCAACGGGGCGGCGCCCCGCCAACGCGGCAATTTCGAGGGATGCAGGTTGAGACAGCCCTCGCGCGGCACGTCCAGGATGGCCTGGGGCAGGATCAGGCCATAGGCCACGACAACGGCGACGTCCGCGTCGTGGGCCGCAAATTCGGCGGTGGAGGATTCGGAACGGAGCGATTTGGGCGTGATGACGGACAGTCCCACGCCGCGAGCAAACACGTCAACAGCAGACGCACGCGGCTCCATCCCGCGGCCAGCCGGCTTGGCCGCCTGTGTATAGGCCGCCACGATCTCGTGTCCCGAGCCAACCAGCGTGGCCAGCGTCGGGACGGCGAAATCGGGCGTGCCCATGAAGATGATGCGGAGCGGCATGACCGGCGACCCTCGATGACGAAGGCCTCAGCGATGGCGCAAGATCAGTTGGCAGGCAAGTCCGCGGTTGTTTTGTCGTCGCGGTGCGTCAGCCGGCGGGCCGCGGCGGCCCACATCACAAACATCAAGGACAGCACGCCGAAAGCCACCGCGCGGTGCGGTTCGCCAGCGTGAGCCAGCAGCAACAGGCCAAAGCCGGCGAACATCAGGTTCACCACCCAATGGAAACCGCGCGCGATGGCGAGCCCGGCATAGAGCCATTGCGGCATGGTGCGGAATGACCAAGGGACCAACATGACGATGTTGATAGCGACCATGGCCAGAATCAGGCCACGGGTATGGGCGCCGGTCGAGCGCGCCACGAACGCCAGCGCCAGCGTCAGCGCGACGCCGCTCGCCATGCCGCCCCAGAGCAGGGCCTTATGGGCGACTTTATGGGCAAAACTGGTCTTCCAGGTTTCTGCAATGCTGCTCACGGGACGGTCTCCAGGAACGCGACAGGACAAGCGGGTGTAAACCTCGAAGCTAGAGGCTACCTGATCGGCGTTAGAAAAGACCTTCGGATTTCAATAGACTTTTAGGGATCGGCCAGAGCGATCCCAACCAAGTCGTCAAGAGCGTGAAAAGATGTGCGTATACCAACCCTCGTTGACGCTGACTCCTCAATGATTTGTAGGGGCGCATAGCAATGCGCCCGGCGCGCTGCATCCGACAGACTATCAGTGTTGCACACCGGGCGCGCTGCTGCGCGCCCCTACAAAGCTGGCTTCCGATTCCACAAGAGACGATGGGTCAACATCAGTGCAGATTGGTATTAATCGTCGTTCCCGCGAAGGCGCCGTTCAGGCAGCACCTCCTGGGTGTTGACCCTGAGCCAGACCAGCAGCTTGTCTGGACCCCCGCCTGCGCGGGGTGACGAATCCGTATGGTTGCTGTCATCGGAGAGTCACCCGACGGTCTCTTCATCGCGCTTGGCCTTGACCATCTTCTTGATGATGATGTCGCGCTTCAGCTTCGAGAGATAGTCGATGAACAGCTTTCCGTTCAGGTGGTCGATCTCGTGCTGCACCACGGTCGCCAACATGCCCTCGCAGACCATCTCCAGCGGCTTACCGGCAAGGTCCATGTAACGGACACGCACTGTCCCCGGCCGCTCCAGCTCGGCGTACACGTCGGGGATCGACAGACAGCCCTCTTCGTGCATGCGCAACTCGTCGCCGATCACCTCGACAATTTCGGGATTGAACATGACGATCGGCTTCTTCGGGTCGGTGTCGTTTTTGACGATGTCCATCACCAGCAGGCGGCGCGGCACGCCGACCTGCACGGCGGCAAGTCCCACGCCGGGCGCCTTGTACATGGTGGCGAACATATTATCGACCAGCCGCTTCAGGTCGGCGTCGATGCGTTCCACGGGCGCGCTCGGCCGCCGCAGCAGCGGGTCGGGAGCCTTGATGATGTCGAGAATGGCCATGGGTTTCAGATAAGCAAAGGGCGCGAACCGGTCAACGGGGCGGCGGCGCGGCATTGCGGCCAATGTGCAGGTTTGGCAAACCGTTCAGCCATCCTTGGCGTATCGCCTTTAGGCTACGGGGCGTCTTGCAACGGCGGAGTGCCGAATTTGACAGCGATAGCGAGCAAAGGGAGCGCAGTTTTGGGCTGGGTGTTCGCCGTCGGACTGCTGGTGATCGGTCTCTACGCGGCCATGGTTGCGGTCGCCTACTGGAAGCAACGCGCGCTGATCTATCATCCCGGCGGCGCGCGGCTGGCGCCTATCCAGTTTGGCCTCGCCAACATCGAGGATGTGACGTTGGCCACGCCCGACGGCGAAAAGCTGGTGGCCTGGTGGGCCAAGGCCGCGCCTGGCAAGCCGACCATCCTCTATGTCCATGGCAACGCTGGCCATTTGTCCGAGCGGTCCGAGCGCATCCGCTTCTTCCAGAACGCCGGCATCGGCATGTTCATGCTGGCCTATCGGGGCTTTTCCGGCAGCACCGGATCGCCCTCGGAGGTAGCCAATGTCGCCGACGCCGCACTCGCGTTCGATCATCTGGTGGCGTCGGGCGTGCGCAAGCAGGACATCGTGCTGTTCGGAGAATCCTTGGGGACGGGCGTTGCGGTGCAGCTGGCGGCTCTGCGGCCCGGCGTTCCCGGCTTGGTCCTGGATTCGCCCTTCACCAGCATGGCCGACGCCGGAGCGCACCATTTTCCCTGGTTGCCCGTAGGCGCGCTGATCACCGATCGCTACGACAGCCTGTCACGGATCGGGGCGCTGCACTTGCCTCTGTTGATCTTGCATGGCGAAGCCGATTTCACGGTGCCGGTCGCGATGGGGCGGGCGATGTACGCGGCGGCCAACGAACCCAAGAAAATCGTCACTTTTCCAGGCGCACAGCACATTTTGCATGCGCAATTCGGATCGCTCGACATCGTGCGCGACTTCATCGGCGGACTTAAGCGCTGAGGCGCTTGCCGCCGGCGGGAGCGCGGTTCGGCAAGGCGCCGACTGGAAACGTGATCGGCGCAATCTCGATGGTGTCGGCGCGCTCGGCGTTCCAGACGTCGTGCTGCATCTGCAAGGCGAGCCAATAGCGCGCGCCATTGCCAAAGGCTTTGCCGAGCCGGCGCGCCATATCAAGCGATACCGGGCGGCGTTCTCCCAGAAAGTCGACCAGACGGGTCAGACTCACGCCAAGCTTGGCGGCCAGCTCTTTGCGGCTCAAGGCCAAGCGGGGAAGAATCTGCTCGCGAAGGATTTCGCCGGGATGGGGCGGGCCATAACCCCACTGCTCATAGTTCAACTGAAGCGACATAGTGAAAAACGTCTCCAAAGAAAATCGAAAGTAAAACGGGGACAGTTTCCTTATATCGCGCCAAAAAGCGGTCGATGTTTGAATAGCGGTGACGCGATATAAGTAAACTGTCCCCGTTTTACTTTCGGACCGGCCGGCGGACAACGAATGTTGTGGCCGAACAAACACTTAGAACTTTGAACCTTAATGAAATGTGAACATCGGCAAAATTGCAGGACAGCATTGCAAAAAGCCAAAAGGCCCCGCAGCGGTCCCGCTGGAGGCCTCGACCAACCTATTGAAAATATTCGAAGACCTAGCGGCGCTTGGTGACCGGACCAGCGGCGATCAGGCCTTCGCGCTGCAGCTTCTTGCGGGCCAGCTTGCGGGCGCGGCGGACGGCCTCGGCCTGCTCGCGGGCGCGCTTTTGCGACGGCTTCTCGTAATGTCCGCGCAGCTTCATTTCGCGGAAAATACCCTCGCGCTGCATCTTCTTCTTGAGCGCCTTGAGGGCCTGGTCGACATTGTTGTCACGAACGAGAACCTGCACGAGGGAGTGACCTCCGAAAAACGTGTTGGAATTGGGTAAGGGCGCAAAACCGAAGGCGTCGCTCGTTGCCGCAGCGACCAAGCAAAATCCGGTTCAGCTCCAAAGATGGCAAGGCGGTAACAGAATTCTGGAGCCAAGTCCAGCGAGGCACTGCAGTCCATTCGAATGAAGCGATGTTGGGGCGCACTGCTGTGCGCCCCTACGCCACTGGCAGCGACATCTACAAGCCACTAGCCGCCATCCTGCCGGCCCGCTAACGTGCGGCCGCTTCGCCAAAGGCCGATACGACGGGGATTTTCAGCCATGCCGGACTACTCAACGCTGCGCAAGAACATGGTCGAATCGCAGGTGCGCACCAACGACGTTACTGACCGCCGTGTGTTGCGCGCCATGCTGGACCTGCCACGTGAGAAATTCGTGCCCGAGGGGTTGCGGGCGCTGGCTTACAATGGCGAGGGTATCGCGTTGCCGAAATCGGCGGACGGCCCGCGTTCTTTGCCCGCCCCGGTTGCAACAGCCCGGCTGATCCAGCTGGCCGATATCAATTCAACGGACAGTGTTCTCGAGGTTGGCGCGGCCACCGGCTACGGCACGGCGATTATCGCGGACCTCGCCTACTCCGTTGTTGGGCTTGAGTGTGATGCAGGTCTAGCGGCCCAGGCCAGCGCTACGCTCAAGGCCGGCAAGGTCTCCAACGCAAGCGTCAAGACAGGCGCCCTGGCCGCTGGCGCCGCCGAAAGCGGCCCCTATCACATCATTATCGTAGCGGGTGCAATTCCTGAGGTACCCAATTTCCTGATCAAGCAGTTGCGCCAAGGCGGACGGCTGATCGCCGTCATCGCCGATGGTCCGATTGGCCGCGCGACGGTGTTCGAGCGCCACGGCAAAGACGGCGCCCACAGCAGCCGCGTCGCCTTCGATCTCGGCGCGCCCGCGCTGCCGGGATTTGCGCGCAAAGCCGCCTTCGCGCTGTAAGGGAACATCGACACCATGGCCCGCAAACCTGCACCTGCCGCCCCCCAATGGGAAGACCTCAAGGGCGGCCCCTGGGAGCCCACCTTCGGCGGTATCCTGAGCTTTTTGCGCCGGCCCTATTCGCGCGACTTGACCGGCGTCGATGTCGCCATCATGGGCGTGCCCTACGACAACGCGACCACGGACCGTCCGGGCACGCGCCTCGGCCCGCGCGCCATCCGGGCGGCCAGCTGCGGGCTGTCGGAGCTGAAAGCCTTCCCGTTCGGCTTCGACCTGTTCGCGCACATCAAGGCGGTCGACTACGGCGATTGCATCGTCAATCACCATTTTCCCGATACGGTGGTTCCGTCCATCGAGGCCCAGGCGGCGGCGATCATCGGGACGGGCACGTCGCTTCTGACGCTGGGCGGCGATCACTTCATCACTTACCCGCTGCTGAAGGCGCACGCGGAAAAACATGGGCCGGTGGCGCTGCTGCAATTCGACAGCCATTGCGATACCTGGCCCGATCACACGCATAAGGGTATGAGCTACAACCATGGCTCGATGTTTTTGCGCGCCGGTAATGAAGGCCTGATCGATCTGAAGCGCTCCATGCAAGTGGGCTTGCGCACCTACAACGACAGCGCCCACGGCTTCGAGATTCTCACCGCGCCCTGGCTGCACCGCAACGGCGTGGACGCCACCATCGCCGCCATCAAGGAGCGCGTCGGCGCCGGCCCGGTCTACCTCTCCTACGACATCGACTTTCTCGATCCCGCCTATGCGCCGGGTACGGGCACTCCAGTCGCCGGCGGCCCGGCCACCTGGCAGGCGCTGGCCATCATGCGCGGCCTCAGCGATCTCAACCTGATCGGCATGGACATCGTGGAAGTCTCGCCGCCTTTCGACCACGCCGAAATCACGGCCATCGCCGCAGCGACCTTGGCGCACGACTATCTGTGTCTGTTGGCGCTGAAGAAGGGCGCCAAAGGCAAGCCGGTTGGGCGGATGTGAACCTCCGAGGTCGCCGGACGCTTTGAACCGCAACTAGGCAAGCGGTTCGTCAGTGCATCAGAATGCGGCCGACCACCTTCAGCATATGTTCGCCGACGGCGCCCACGATGCCGGCGGCCAAGGCGATGCTGACCCACTTGGCGACGCTGCCCAAGAGCGAACCGTAATTTGACACCACCGTTACGCCCACGTCCTGTTCGGGCAAAGCCATTTCACCCAACAGGCCTTGCGAGGTAACCGCGCGCGCCGAAACGATCAGCTGCAGTTGCGTGTTTCCCGTCCAGCGCGGCGTCATGGTCCAGCGCCAGCTGGAAAAATCGTCCTGCAAGAGGCCGAGCGTGCTTTCGATCCACTGCGTTTCAGGCGACGTCGGTTCGACGACCATGGCCCCATCTGGCGACCGCAGGCGCACGGTCATGGCATGCGTCACCGGTTCGGCAGCGGCAACGAGCGCCTCGGGCAGACGCAGGTCGAGGATCGCCGCCTCGATATCACGCCGGGCGATGCGAGCCTCAATGGTCATGGCCGTGCCCATGACCATGCGGCGCGGAATGTTCTCGAGCAAAAGTCCATGATCGACCCCCGACCGCCTCGTCTTGCCGGCAGGCTTGCGGCCTTTGGTCTTGGGTGCCGCTGGCGCTTCGGCCGAATGGCGCGGGGTGCGCGGGGCCGGGCGCTGTGGTGGCGCGGCTGCCAGGTCATTCCATGTGCTCGGCTGTTGCGGTTCACGGCCTTGTGGGGACGCCGTGTTGTGATAGTTGTTCCAATCGGGCGGCGCGGCTGCCGGGGTGGCCCTCGCGGCATCTGGCTGCCAGGACGGCGCCTGGGCCTCCGCAAAACCCTTCTCAAGGGGCGGCGGCAGGTCCACGAAATCGTCCTCCCAGGCCGTCATGGGCTCCGCCACCGGCCCCCCATTGGTATGGGACCGTTCTGGCCACTGGTGGGGCGGAGGCGGTTCGGCGAAACGGGCCGGTCCCGGTCCCGGCGGGAACCCTTGCGGCGGCGTGAGCGCGACAAATTCTTCGGGTGGGTCTTTGCGCAAGCGATACCCCAGCGCGGCCTCGCGGGCCTGCGATCGGACGTTCGCCAGCGACGCTGGGGCCGGCGCTGACGGGGCGACGGACCGCAAGGGGCGCGAAGTTCGGGCGGCATCCTCGAACGTGAGCCCGTAGAGCTTTATGATCTCGGCCGAGGGTGTCACGCCATCGGCGATCAAAGCCGACAACATCAACGCACCATCGACCGGCCGGCGCGGACTGGCCGCAGCGCCCGCGATCCCCATGACGCGGCGGAAATCGACGCCGTAGTCGGGACGGCCCGGCTCGCCGGGTCCGAAACGATCATTGTTGCGGCCCATCAGGGCGGCCACATCGTGGCGCAGGCGGTCCAGATCGATGCCCTTGCGCTGCAGAACGGCCGCGGCGTCGTCGTCTTCGGTCAGGGCCAGCAGCAGATGTTCGGGCGTCACTTGCCGGTGGCCCTGCTCGTCGGCATAGCCGAAGGCGCGCTGCACCGTCGCCTGCAAATGCGGCGAGGCGGGAGCGGCATTTGGAGACGTGTCAGCCACGTGCGACATCACTCGAAAACCCTGCAGCGATAGTTTGACCTCCCGCTAACGATGAGAGGCAGGCAATTCCGTGGCGCTGGCCTGTTATGTGCCAGCAACCTTAAAACCGCCCGTCCCGATCCTCACCCTGCACGGCCAAGTCCTGGGTGGCAAGCAGGTGTTGTCCTAGGAATTTCTTGAGCTGGGGCGGACAGCCGCTATAACGGCGCGCGAGCACAGCCACCCCCGTCGGAGCCGGAAAGACATGGCCGATTTCAGCGAACAGCCGGCGAAATCCGCCATTCCGCCGGGCGAGCAAGTGCAACTCCTGTCCGAGGCGTTGCCCTTCATGCTGCGCTACGACCGCCAGACCATCGTGGTCAAATACGGTGGCCACGCCATGGGCAACCCCGAGCTGGCACGCTCGTTCGCCCGCGACATCGTCATGCTGAAGCAGGCCGGGGTGAACCCGGTGGTGGTGCATGGCGGCGGCCCGCAGATCGGAGCCATGCTCGAAAAACTCAAGATCAAGTCCGAGTTCGCCGGCGGCCTGCGCATCACCGACAAGCCCACCGTCGACGTGGTCGAGATGGTGCTGGCCGGCTCCATCAACAAGGAGATCGTGGCGGCGATCGCGCGCGAAGGCGGCAACGCCGTCGGCATCAGCGGCAAGGACGCCCACCTGATGACGGCCAAGAAGATCGACAACCACACGGTCGCCGATCCCGGCTCGAACCTGATGCGGGCTGTCGACCTCGGCTATGTGGGCGAGCCGGTGTCGGTCAATCCCTACATCATCGATGTGTTCGTCAAGAGCGACCTCATCCCGGTCATCGCGCCCTTAGCGACGTCGGCCGACGGCGCGACGCTGAACGTCAACGCCGATACCTTCGCCAGCGCCCTGGCGTCCGCGCTCAAGGCGCGCCGGCTGTTGCTGCTGACCGACGTCGACGGCGTGCTCGACAAGAGCGGCAAATTGCTCCCTGAACTGACGGTCGCCCGGGCCCGCGCGCTGATTAAGGACGGCACCATTACCGGCGGCATGATCCCTAAAGTGGAAAGCTGCATCTCGGTGGTGGAATCGGGTGTTAACGCCGTCGTCATCCTGAACGGCAAGGTGCCCCACGCCGTGCTACTGGAACTGTTCACCGAGCATGGCGCCGGGACGCTGTTGGGAACGCGGTAGTGATCGGGGAAAGTGCGAGTTCGAATGACTGTTTGTTCGTGTGGCGCACTGCCGGTGGCGTAGGGGCGACTCGTGAGTCGCCCTCGTGCCACACGCACGCCGATGGAGGGCGACGCACGAGTCGCCCCTACGCCACTGGCAGTTTTGCTCCTTGCCTAAATTTGGTCCAACACACATGACCGGCGAGCCACCTGTTCAGCGCGCGCCGGACCGCAGTTTGTTACGATTTGCCGGTCCGGTGTTTCGAGCTGTCGCGGCCCGGCGCGTCCGGCGGCTGGCGGAGCAAGACCCCGTGACGGCCCAGGAGGCGGTGCTCGCCAAGATGGTGCGCCGAGCGGCCGCGACGACATTCGGGCGCGACCACGATTTCGCCAGCATAAAGACGGTCGCCGATTATCAGGCCCGCGTGCCCTTGCGCCGCTACGACGATTTTTGGCGCGAGTATTGGCAGCCGACGTTTCCGCGTGCGGAGAATTGCACCTGGCCGGGGCTGGCGCCGTTCTACGCCATGAGCTCGGGCACCAGCACCGGCGTCAACAAATACATCCCCACCACGCGCGAGCTGATCCACTCCAACGCGCTGATGATGCGCGATGTGATGGCTCACCACGCCGCCAACCGCCCCGGCACGCGCGCGTTGCGTGGAAAAGTCATGATGCTGGGCGGCAGCACGGAGCTGACCCGCGAAGCGCCGGGTGTGCAATCGGGCGATCTCAGCGGCATCGAGCTTTTGGAAGTCGGCTGGCCGATGCGGCGCTGGTTTTTCCCACCGCTGCAGCTGGCCGCCATCGCCGACTACGAGACCAAGATCGACGCCATCGCGAAAGCGGCACTGACGGAGGATCTCCGCGTCATCATCGGCCCACCGAACTGGCTGATGGTGTTCTTCGACCGGCTGCTGGCGCTGCGGCCGGGATCGACGCGGCTGGTCGAGGTCTTTCCGAACCTGGAGCTGCTGGTGCACGGCGGCATGGCGTTCGCTCCGTACCGGCCGCGTTTTGAGCGCCTGCTCGAAGGCAGCCATGCCGAATTCCGCGAGATCTACGCCGCCAGCGAGGGCTTCTTCGCTGTCGCCGACCGGGGTAGCGGCGAAGGCCTGCGCCTAGTGGTCGACAGCGGCTTCTTCTATGAATTCATTCCGATGTCGGAGCTGGACTCGCCCAATCCGGCGCGGCATTGGCTCGGCAACGCCGAGACGGGGATCGACTATGCGCTCGCCATCAACAATCCGGCCGGGGCGTGGTCCTACCTGATCGGCGACACGGTGCGCCTGATCGACAAGCGCTCGGCGCGGCTGTTTGTGACCGGCCGCACAAGTTACGTGCTGACCCCGTTTGGCGAGCACATCATCCACGACCAGCTGGAGGACGCGCTGCAACTGGCCGCCCGCGAAACCGGGTTGGAGATCGCCGAATATTCCGTCGGCCCCGTATTTCTCTCGGAGGGGGCGGTGGCTGGCCACCATCTCTATATCGTCGAATTCGTCGGCGGCGTGCCCACGCCCGACCGGCTCGCGCCCTTCGCCAGAGCGGTTGACACGCGGCTTATCGCGCTGAACGAGGATTACGCCCGCCGCCGCGCCCGCGACATCAATCTGTATGCCCCTCAGATCCTTGCCAGTCCGCACGGCACGTTCATCGAGTGGATGAAGCGTCGCGGCCGCGTCGGCGGCCAGATCAAGGTGCCGCGTGTACTGAACGACCGTTCGCTGTTCGACGGCATTGAGCAGATGGTGGTGGAAGCTGGGGGCGTGCGGGTTTGACTCCTCTCCCCCTCCGCCTCTTTGCGGGGGAGAGGGAAGATCCGCCCCTTTCGACAAGCCTTTTGTAAAAACGATTGACACGCGGCAATCCTTTCGACACTATGATTGTCGAAAGGTGCCGACCATGACACTTCGTGAGCTCACCTCGCTCACCGGTATCGCCGAACGCCAGATCCGCTACCTTGTCGCCGAGGGTTTTATGCCGGCCCCGCGCGGCGGCAGGGCGCATGCGGAGTATGGCGAGGATCATGTGGCCGCAATTGGCCGCTACATGGCTCTGCGGCGAACCGGGCTGCTGCCGTCCGCAATCAAACTGCTGCTGGACGGCGCGCGACGCAACGAAACTGGCTCGGTTCCTTTTCCGGTCGCCCCGGGCGTTACGCTGCACGTCAGTCCCAGTCTGCTGGGCGAACGGCAGGACACGGACGCCCTGCTCGACCGGCTGCGTCACCTCCTTGTGGACCTGTTTCCGGAGACGACCGATGCCCCAGACGATAATAACACGCCCGACCGCTGACGCCCGCCGCCCCGCAACACTTGATCCGCTCACCGCCTATATCGCCCGCCAGACCCGCAATCCCGTCCCGCTCACCGCCACCGACTACGCCATCGCCATCCAGGGAGCTTTTGTCAGCGTCACGGCCACGCGCCGCTTCAAGAACGCCGAAGCCAACAGCATCGAAGCCACGCTCACCTTCCCCGTTCCCGTCCACGCCGTTCTGCATCACCTCGAAGCCCAGATCGGCGACCGCAAGCTGATCGCCAAACCGCAGGCGCGAGAGACAGCTCGGGAAACCTACGAGGCCGCGCTCGACAAGGGCAAAACCGCCGTCCTGCATGAGGAACTGCTGCGCGGCGTGCACATGCTGTCGGTGGGCCACATCGCGCCGGGGACGGAGATTGCCGTCACCATGCGTTGGTCCATGCTGGCGACCTGCGTAGGCGACAGGCTGCAGCTGCGCATTCCCCTGACGGTCGGCGACATCTACGGACAGCCAAATCTGAACGACGCCGACGCGTTGACCCATGCCCCGTCCGATCTGCGCGGTATGTTGAGCATAACCTGCGACACACCGAGGTTCCGCCTGAACGGTGTTGTGCGTACTGCTCCGATTTCGGCCCATCCGATCCCACTGAATGCGCCAATCGACATCGAAATTGAGCGAGTCCTGATCGACACACTCCAGGGCCGCATGGCTGACGGGCGCAGCGTCGCGCTGCAGATCGGCCCGGCGACGGAGCTGCATACGCCGATCGACGCCGCCGTTCTCATCGACCGTTCGGGCTCGATGGGGGAGGCGGTTTCGGGCGATGGGGCCAAGATCAACAAACACGCAAGCGTTCTATTGGGTCTCAGCGAGGCCGCCGCCAGTTTGCGCGACGGCGACCGGATCGCCGTCTGGCAGTTCGATGATGCGTGCCGGTGCCTTGGCCAGGCGCGGTCCGCCAAGGATCTGCGCGAGATCATCCGCAAACTGAACGCCCCCGGCGGCGGCACTGAGATCGGCCGCGCGCTGGCCGACGCGGTGGCGAGCGGCGCGCGCGACGTCATCCTGGTTACGGACGGCAAGAGCCATGCGCTGGACATTCAGACGCTGGCTCGTTCGGGCTGCCGGTTCACGGTGGTGCTGGTTGGCGAAGACAGCCTGGAGGCCAATGCCGGGCATCTCGCGGCGCTGACAGGCGGGGCGATGTTCGCCGCCCTCGGGGCGGATGTGACGACCTCAGTCGTCGCCGCCATCGGCTCGGTGCGGACAGCAGCAGGACAGAGGCTGGTCGCGTCGGACCACGAAATGGTCGTGACGCGCGCCGGCTTGCGGCTCGGCGTCGCCTGGAGCAAGGGAGTTCCCGATGAAGCGCGCTCCGACTCCTCGCGCGCGGTCGCAGCGCTGGTGGCGAGCCTGGTGCTGCCCAGCCTCGATGCCGCTTCGGCCACAAAACTCGCCCTCGCCGAAGGCCTGGTCGGCCATCTCACCAGCCTGGTGCTGGTGGACGAGAACGGCGCGACCACCGACGATCATGCCGCGCACCGGAAAGTAGCGCTGCCGACGCCGCGCATGGCGGCGATTCAGCCGAGTTTCGCCATGGCGCGCAGCCGCAGGCTGGCCGGCGGGGATGCCATGGATGCGCTGATTGGGAGTATCGATGCGTCGCCTGCGCCGATGGCCGCGCCTGTTCCTGCGGTCTCTTCCGTCGGCGGCGCGCCAATGCGCATGTCCCCCGTGCCCACCGATCTTGCGTTCGCGGTCTCGACTGTGGATTGGCAATTGCGTCCGCAGAGGTTGATCGCCGGCGATCTCGCGGTGCTGGCGCCAGACGTCGCGACGCTCGTCATCGCCGCTGCCAAGACCACGGCCATTGAGACAGCCGCGCGCAGGCTCGGCATCGACGCCATCGCCTTGGTGATTGGCCTGATGGCGCGGTCACGGGCGGGGCATGACCGGCTGGCGGCGCGCGTCGCCCGGGCGATCCTGAAATCGGCCGATGCCGGGCTGCTGGACGACTTGGCGCGACGCCTGCACTTGGCTGCGCCGCGCACCCAACGCGCGACCAACCCCTGACGTTTCCCAGCCGTGTGCCTCCCCACGGCCAGCCCTCCGCCGCCAGACCATCCGGTGGCGGAGGGCATCTGCGTTGAGCGGCGTCAGCCTGAAACGGCTTTCGGTTTGGAGCGGCCTTTCGCTTCGCTTTCGCGCTTGATCGGCCGCGCCACCGGGCACACTTCCTGCACGAAACCATTCAGCGTGTTGATCAGGCTTTCGCGCACCAGCGTGTAATGCACGAACTGCCCCTTCTTCTCGCTGCGGATCAGCCCCGCATTCTCCAGGATCGAGAGATGTTTTGAGATCGAGGGTTTCGAGATGTGGAAGCGATCCGCGATCTCTCCAGCCGTCAGCGACGTGGCCGACAGATAGGCCAGAATCTTGCGGCGGATCTGCGAGGCCAGCGCGTCGAAGACAGCGTCCATGAGGCAATCCTGTGACAATTCGTCATTTGACTAATTAGCTACCGGAGCGCGTTATGCGTTAGTTAGCTAATTGGCTAATTACGACATTGATTAACACGTCACGGGAGTTTGTGCAATGACCTCCGATCCCCTTCCTATCCTCTTTGGCGGCCCCGACCCGGGCACGGTGATGCTGGCGACCTACGCCAGCTATGTCGCCATCAGTCTTGGCATCACCTTCTGGGTCGGCGCCACGCTGCATAAGAACGGCCGCGTGTTCCTGGTCGAGAACTTCCAGGGCCGCGATGCGCTGGCCGATAGCGTCAACCACCTGTTGCTGGTCGGCTTCTACCTGCTGAACATCGGTTTCATGTCGCTGGCGCTGCGCTTTGGCGGGCGCGCCGACAGCTGGGTGCAGGCGGTGGAATATCTCAGCACCAAGATCGGCCTTGTCATCATGGTGATCGGGGCCATGCACTTCTTCAACATGTTCTGGCTGGTGCGGTTCAGGAAGTCACCGTTGTTCAAGCTGGTGGAGCCGGCAGCAGGCGAAAGTCGCGAAGACTGGCACAAGCGGGTGACGCAAACTGCAACGTAGGGCGCAATAGGCCCTCTTCGGCCGTATTGCGCCGCAGGGGGCCAATACGGACTCAAGTGGTTATGGTTAGCCCTGCGGCGCAATACGGCGCGAAGAAAAAGCGCCTCTCAAGAAAGACACGCAAAAAGCCAACAAAATCAATGACCCAAAAATGCGTGTCTTTCTTGTCTACGCATTCCGGCCCCGCCGGTGGTCGAGCTATTGCGCCCTACGCGCCCAGCTTCGCCTTCTCGCGCGCCACCGCTTCCAAAATCAGCTTTTTGGCCTCATCCACCCCGCCCCAATGAGAAATCTTCACCCATTTGCCGGGCTCCAGATCCTTGTAGTGGGCGAAAAAATGCTCGATCTGCTGCACCGTGATCTCGGGAAGATCCTTGTACGACGCGACCTTGTCGTAGCGGCGCGTCAGTTTCTGCGATGGCACGGCGATGATCTTTTCGTCGCCGCCGGCGTTGTCCTCCATCACCAGCACGCCTACGGGTCTGCAGTTCATCACCGCGCCGGGCAGGATCGCGCGGGTGTTGCACACGAGGACATCGATGGGATCGCCGTCGGACGACAGCGTGTGGGGGACAAAACCGTAGTTGCCCGGATAGACCATAGGCGTGTAGAGGAAGCGGTCGACAAACAGCGTGCCGGACGCCTTGTCCATCTCGTATTTGATCGGCTCGCCGCCCACCGGCACCTCGATGATGACGTTGATGTCGTCGGGCGGGTTTTGGCCGATAGGAATGGCGTCGATGCGCATGGAAGAGGCTCCGATCTTGGTGTCGGATGGTGACTAGCCCAAACGCGCCCGTTGCGGCAACTCTATCGGCGTGTCTTGGTTAGATCGCCGCTCAATTGCCCTTCAGCCATTCCCTGGCGCGCTTCTGGGCTTCGGCGACCTGGGCGCGGGTCATGTCGGCGGCGATCTCGGCGCGGTATTCCTTGGCCGCCTGGTTGCCGCGCAGCGCCGCGAGGTTGAACCACTTGTGTGCGGTCACCGCGTCGGCGTCCACGTCGCGGCCGAGCGAATATTGCAAGCCCAACTGGAACAGCGCGTCGGCCGAAGCCATGGCTGCCCCGATGTGGGCGGTGTCACCCACCCTGGTCATTTCAAAAGACTGCATGTCTGCGCGCGCCATGACGTAAACTCCCCACTCGAACTTGGCGTTTCCCTCGCCGGCACCCGAACTCTCCACAGAGACCCGATGGCCTGACGTTGAGGCAAGAATGGCGGGGGATGCCCAACAAGGCGTAAACGGCGGCCAAGCGTTTTGTCAGTGTTCGGATAACTGAGATTGAGGCTTCGTTTGCATCCGGTCGGAGACGGGGCAATTTTCCCGGAAATGCAACGGCTTTAACGCAATTGGCGTAATTGCCGTCAGGATTTGCTAACCATGTTCGCAAATCGCAGGCGGCGGGGGGCTGGCGCGCTGCCATGTCCAGGACGGCCCCCTGGACCTGACCCCAGCAGTTTGCTAAACGGCGCCATGCTTTCGAACCTACCACTCTCAGCGATCGAGTTCCGACGACGATCCCCCCGCAGCGACGCCTGTGTCGCCGCCGGTCGCCGTCTGCCGAACGCCTGAGCGGGCGCGGGGCGACGGATCCAGCCGTCGGCCTCCTGATGGTTTGCCAAAACCGGCCCATATCTTCGAAAGCTCTCCGCCATGCCCCCTGACGTCACGTCTCGTCGTGTGACTGCCGCTGACCTTCCCGCCATGGAGGCCTTGCACGACCGCGCTTTCGGTCCCGGCCGCTATGCGCGCACCGCCTACCGCATCCGCGACGGATTGTCGCCGTTCTCGCCGCTGTGCCGGGTCGCCTACAAAGACGGCCGACTTGCCGCCGCGCTGCGTATGGCGCCGATCACGATTGGCGGGACGCCTGGCGCGCAGCTGCTCGGCCCGCTCGCAGTCGAGCCGGCGCTGAAAGGCCAGGGGATCGGCAAGGCGCTGGTGGCCGAAGCGCTGGAGGAGGCGCAGCGCGCCGGCGTCCGGCTGGTCGTGTTGGTGGGGGACCTGCCGTATTACGAGCGCTTCGGGTTCTCGGTGGCGCCACCAGGCCGGCTGGAGCTGCCGGGGCCAGTGGATGCGCGGCGGCTGCTGTGGCTGGAGCTGGCGCAAGGCGCAAAGGGGGAATTTCAGGGGGCGGTAAGGGGCGGATAGATTTGGGCGCTTGCCATTCATTCCGACAAAGTCGCGCATTCGCCCGCGAAATGTCCGGCCCCTTGAAACCATGCCAGAACTTGCTACAACCCGGCCCACGGTTGGTTGGCGAACTATTTGGAATGCCTGACGTTTTTTGGCGGCGTCAGGTTTGAATTTCACAAAGGCATCTCATGCGATTGGCGCTGCTGGCGGCCCTGGGCGGCGCTTTCGGCACCGTGGCCCGGTATCTCACGGTTGCGGCAGCCGCGCGGCTGCTCGGGCCGGACTTGCCTTGGGGCACCTTCGCGGTCAACGTCACGGGATCGTTAGCCATCGGCGCGCTGATGGCGGCGATCAGCCAGTGGTGGGGCGGCTCGCCGGAGCTGCGCGTTTTGCTGGTGACGGGCGTCCTTGGCGGCTTCACAACTTTTTCCGCGTTTTCGTTCGATATCCTCCAGCTGATCGAGCGGCGTGCATTCCTTGAGGCAAGCCTCTATGCCGTGGGGTCTGTTCTGCTCTCGCTGCTGGCCGTCGCCATCGGCTTTTCCGCCATCAAGGCTCTCGCGTCATGACCAAAGCTGACACTCCCAGCGCCCTCGCCAAGGTGCAATCGCTCGTCGTGGCCCCCGATGAGGACGGCATGCGCATCGACCGCTTTCTCGGCGCGCGCTTTCCGGGGCTGGCGTTTGCGCGCGTGCAAAGCATGATCCGCAAGGGCGAGCTGCGGCTGGATGGCGGGCGCATAAAAGCCTATGCCAAGGTGGCGCAAGGCCAGACCGTCCGGGTGCCGCCCTTGCGTGCGGACGATGATGGCGTCAAGCCGACCACCATGGGCGGGGCGGGCGCAGGCAACAAGAACCGCGATTTCATCAAGTCGATCACGCTGTGGGAAGACGACGACGTCATGGTGCTGAACAAGCCCATGGGCCTCGCGGTGCAGGGCGGCTCGGGCACCGAACGGCACATCGATGGCATGCTGGACGCCATTACCGCCAAGGACGGGCAGCGCGCCCGCCTGGTGCACCGGCTCGACAAGGACACGTCGGGTTGCCTGTTGATCGCCAAGACGCGTTTTGTGGCGGCGGCGCTGTCCAAGACGTTCCAGACCCGCGCGGCGCAGAAAACCTATTGGGCGCTGGTGGCCGGCGTTCCGAAAGTTCGCCAGGGCCGCGTCTCGACGTTTCTGGCCAAGGACGAAGAGGCGCAGGCCGTCCACGAGGCCAAGATGAAGATCGCCGATCATGGCGACGAGGGCGCCCAGCATGCGCTGACCTATTACGCCGTGATCGAGAAGGCGGCCAAGCTGACGGCCTGGGTGTCGCTGAAACCGGTGACCGGGCGTACGCACCAACTGCGCGCGCATATGGCGCATATCGGCAATCCGATCATCGGCGACGCCAAGTACTTCGATCGCAACGATTGGGAGCTGCTGCCCGGATTGCAGAACAAGTTGCATCTGATGGCGCGCCGCATCCGGGTGCCGCATCCGCGTGGAAAAGGGCTGATCGACGTGACGGCCCCGCTGCCACCGCATATGCAGCAGTCGTGGGCCGTGCTCAATTTCGATACCGAACACTACGACCCCATCGACGATGCGCCGGCGGATGATAAGCGTTAGTTGGGTGCACCGCGCCAGATGGGCAAAATCACGAGTAGGGTGTTCGGACCATGGCAAGCCGCGACCAGGAAATTGACGCCGCGGTGAAGCGGGCCAATGTCGCCCCGCTGCCCAAGCGCTTCTACAAGTCCGCGACCGTCGGCGCGCATGCGGATGGGTTTGCCGTGCTGCTGGACGGCAAATCCGTTCGCACGCCGGGCAAGGCCGTGCTGGTGACGCCGCGCCAGGATATCGCTGACGTGATCGCCGCCGAATGGTCCGCACAAGGCGAGTTCATCGATCCCAAAGGCATGCCGCTGACACGGTTGGTGAACTCCGCGATTGATGGCGTCGCCGGGCAGGAAGCCGAAGTTGCCGCCGACGCCGCCAAATACGCCGGCAGCGATCTCGTCTGCTACCGCTCGGACGGTCCCGAAGCGCTGGCCGCGTTGCAAGCCCTGCATTGGGACCCGGTACTGGCCTGGGCCAAGGACGCATTCGGCGTTAAGTTCAGGACATCCGTAGGCGTCATTCATGTCGCCCAACCGGCGCAAGCCGTGCCCAGGGTCGAAGCTGCGCTTGCCGGCTTGAAGCCGTTCGAACTCGCCGGCGTGCACAGCATGACGACGCTGACGGGGTCGGTGCTGTTGGCCCTGGCCGTTACGCGAGGAAACCTCGATCCCGCCGCCGCCTGGACCGCCGCCCACGTGGACGAGGATTTCCAGATCAGCCAATGGGGTGAGGACGCCGAGGCGGTGCTGCGCCGGGCCTTCCGCTGGCGCGACATGCAAGCGGCGGCGCTGCTTGCCGTTTGACCTTGTGCGCTAGCCCCGGTTCGCCAACCAGGCGCTGGCGACAATAAACACTGCCCCGACGATGGTGGCGATGGCCGGCGCCTCGGCGAAAAACAGATAGCCCAGCCCGGCCGCCCACAGCAGCGCGGTATATTCCAGCGCGGCCAGTCGCCCGGCCTGCGCGCGTGCGAAGGCGTTGGCCAGCAGCAGGTGCCCACCAACGCCAAGCACGCCGATGGCGCCGAAGATCAGCGCATCGGACGGCGTCGGCGTCCGCCAGACCCACCAGGCCGGCAGGGCCAGGATCAGGCCGGCCGCAATATGCAACACCAGGACGGTCAGCGGGATCGGATCGAGCGTGGCGCGTGAACGCAGCAGCACCATCGAGAGGGCATAGAATACCGCCGCCGCCAAAGTGGCGCAGGCCCCCGCCAAAGCCAGCGGTCCATAGGCCGTGGCGCCGATCTGCCCGCTGACGATCACCAGCATGCCGGCAAATCCGACGCCGAGCGCCAGGCCGATCTTGGGCGACAGCCGCTCCTTCAGCAGCCAGGCGCCGAACAGCGCCAGGAAGGCAGGCGACAGAAACGAGAGGGCGACGGTTTCGGCCAGCGGCAGGGCCGTCAGGGCAAAGAAGAAGGTCAGCGAGGTTGCGACCGTGAGCAGCGAGCGGATGGCATTGACCGAGATCATCTGGCGGCTCGGCCAACCCGGCCTGATCCAAGCGACGATCACCGCAATGACAACGGTTCCGGTCGCAAAGCGCAGGAAGCTGACTTCGGCGACGGGATAGCGCGAGGCCACCTGCTTGACCGTGGCGTCCATCACCGACAGGAAACCGACCCCAGCCGTATAGAGCAGCAACGCCGTGGTGTGCGTCGCCTTTGCCACGCGGGTCGCGACCTGCGCCTCGGACTCGAGAGCGGGCATGCTCATACGCCCTTGCCGGTGTCGTCATCGTCATCAGCATGCATGGCGTGCAGCACCCGGTGCACCACCGGCGCCAGGATGATCCCCGTCGTGACGATCAGCACCACGCCGCAATAGAGCGCATAGGTGGCCGCGAAAATCTTGCCGGCGTCCGTTTTAAGCGTGCCGACCGGTCCCATGCCGCCCAGCAGCATGCTCGCGTTGAGATAGGCGTCCACGGAACTCATACCCTCAAGCCCTTGATAGCCGGCCATGCCTATCATCAGCGATAGCCCGATCAGCACGCCAGCCATGGCGAGGCTGACGCCCATGCGGCGCAGGAATTCACCAAAGCTGACAACCGGCTGGCGGCGGGTCTCGAACTGGGTGAGGCGGCGATCGGGCATGGGCGCAGGTCTCGGGTGATTGGCGCGCGACAGTGCCCGGGGCGCTGCGGCGCGGCAACCCCCGGGAATGCTGGGGAGCTGCGCGCGCGGCGAAGTCGGCACAAGCATCGCCCCGTCGGTGTCATCCGCGGCGGCAAGCCACCCACCTTGACGCGCTCGCCCGCGTACCCTAACCGGCACAGCCATGGCCAAGATCGAAACCCTGTTCGTCACACAGCTCTACCGCGCCGAGATCAATGGGCGGGGCGGGGCCGCTTTGGTCGATGAGCTGGCGCAAAGCTGCCTGTACCTGGCCAAGGAGGATGGTGCGGGGCGGCGCTGGTGCAAGGACAATAATTATCCGGGTTATACGTCCTATGCCTCCCTGACAGATCTCGCCATGCGGCTGCCGCCCTTCGCGGAGCTCACGGAACTGATCGACGGCCATATCGCCGACTTCGCCAAGGAGTTGGATTTCGATCTGGGCGGGCGAAAACTGGTGATGGACAGCCTGTGGGCCAACGTGCTCGATCCCGGCGGCCACCATGCCGCGCACATTCATCCGCAGTCGGTGATCAGCGGCACGTTCTATGCCGCCGTCCCGGAAGGGGCGAGCGCGCTGAAACTGGAAGACCCGCGCCTAGCCAACATGATGGCCGCCCCGCCGCGCAAGTCGCGTGCAAAATTGGAAAACCGCAGTTTCGTCTACATCGCGCCCAAGGACGGCACGCTGCTGTTGTGGGAGAGCTGGTTGCGCCATGAAGTGCCAACCAACACCGCCAAAGCCAAGCGCATCAGCATCAGCTTTAATTATCGCTGGGGGTGATGGTGTTGGGGCGAATGTGAGCTGCCGCAGCTGTTTTCTCCTCTCCCCCGTCTTCCGGGGGAGAGGAGACCGCGTCTCGCAGGCGCCTTTTCGCGCCAAGAGCCACGCGGTCGGTGAGGGGCAGCGGTTTGCTCCGCACCTGTTGCAACGGGGACGGAGCAAGCGGCGGCCCCTCATCCGGCCCTATTCCCTCGCGCTTCGCGCTCGGGGGGCCACCTTCTCCCCCTGAAGTAGGGGGAGAAGGAAAGTAGAGTCGGCTTTTGTTAGCGTTCGTGAGACGCCGCCCTACGTCGCGCGCTGCCCGAACAGTACTTTTCGCGCCTCATCGTCCTGGCTCAGATCGACCTTGCCCTGCTGATCCTTGGCGACGTCGAGCGCACGCTTGACGGCCGGGCGGGCCTCCATGCGCTCCAGCCAGGCCTGGATGTTTGGAAACTCCTCGATGGTCTGACCTTGCCGTTCGTAAGGACGCACCCACGGAAAACAGGCCATGTCGGCGATCGAGAGCTCACCACAGATGTAGTCCTTGCCGTCCAGCTGGCGGTTCAACACGCCATAGAGCCGGTTCACTTCATTGGTGTAGCGATCAATCCCGTACTGAATCTTTTCCGGCGCATAATGACGGAAATGGTGCGTCTGCCCCGCCATCGGGCCGAGCCCGCCCATCTGCCACATCAGCCACTGATCGACGGCGACCCGGCTGCGCTCATCGGTGGGATAGAATTTGCCGGTCTTGCGGCCGAGGTATTGCAGAATGGCACCGCTCTCGAACACCGAGATCGGTTTTCCACCCGGGCCGTCGGGATCGACGATGGCTGGCATGCGGTTGTTTGGGGCAATCTTCAAGAAATCAGGGGCGAACTGCTCGCCCTTGCCGATGTTGACCAGATGCACCGTATACGGCAGGTCTGCCTCTTCCAGAAAGATCGAGATCTTGTAGGCGTTCGGAGTCGGCCAGACATGCAATTCGATGGGGCGCTGCGCCATTGGAAAACTCCGATTGTTGATCGTCGGTCATATGCTACTGCAATCGCAACGGGGGCAAGAGGGTGTTGGTTCCGGCCCAGGCAGGAGTGTCGTCATGACAAAAGTACGCGTCGCAGGTTTTACAATTTCGCTCGACGGTTTTGGCGCCGGGCCGGAGCAGAGCCTGGCCGATCCGCTCGGCAAGCGCGGCAAGGAACTGCATCAGTGGTTCGTCGGCACCAAGACGTTCCGCACGATGTTTGGCGATGGCAGCGGATCGGAGGGGCCGGACGAGGATTTCGCGCGCCGGTCGATGGACAATTTCGGCGCCTTCATCCTGGGACGGAACATGTTCGGCCCGGTGCGCGGCGCGTGGCCGGACGATAACTGGAAGGGCTGGTGGGGCGACAACCCGCCCTATCACGCGCCGACGTTCATCCTCACGCACCATGCCCGCGATCCGATCATGATGGAGGGCGGCACCACGTTCCACTTTGTGACCGATGGTATTGAGGCCGCCCTGGATCGGGCCAAGACGGCGGCGGGCGGCCGCGACGTCAAGATCGGGGGCGGCGTTTCAACGGTGCGGCAGTATCTCGAAGCGGGGCTGATCGATGAGATGCACTTGGCATTGACGCCGGTTGTTCTTGGGCGCGGCGAGGCGTTGTTCGATGGCATAGATCTGCCGGCGCTCGGCTTCAAGTCGACCGAACACGTCGCCACCGCGTTCGCGACCCATGTCGTGTTGGCAAAATAGGCCGCAGAAGGACTACTTCGGCGCGCGCTTGGCCAAGATCCGTTGCAGCGTGCGGCGGTGCATGTTGAGCCGCCGCGCCGTCTCCGAGACATTGCGGTCGCACAGCTCGAACACGCGCTGGATGTGCTCCCAGCGCACGCGGTCCGCCGACATCGGATTTTCCGGCGGCATCGCCTTGTGGTCGCGGTTCGCCAGCAGGGCATTGCACACGTCGTCCGCGTCGGCCGGCTTGGAGAGATAGTCCACCGCGCCCAGCTTCACGGCCGAAACAGCTGTCGCGATATTGCCATAGCCGGTCAGCACCACCACGCGCGTGTCCTGGCGCGCGCGCCCCAGCTCTTCGATGACGTCCAGTCCGTTGCCGTCCTCCAGCCGCATGTCGACCACCGCAAAGGCCGGCGCTGCCTTGCGGATCATGTCGCGCGCTTCGACTACGGTCGCGGCCATGCGCACTTCGAAGCCGCGCAATTCCAGCGCGCGGCCGATACGAGTCAGGAACGCGCGATCATCATCGACGATCAGCAGCGTCTTGTCGGCGGGCAATTGCAGTTCGGCGGGCTTGTCGGTCAAAATCTTCTCCCGTTACCGGGCCACTTTTTTGTTGCGGCGCAATGTCAATAAGGCGGTCTGTCTCACCACTATTTCAGGGCGAGCGCAAGCGTTGGCGCGGATATGGTTCGAATGGCGGGGGGACATGATGTTCATTTTCGCTGCGCGGAGGTCAAGGTGACGTGCGGTCTACAACGAAAATGAACTTCGTATCCCCGCTCTGCCCGGGACTGCCAAGGCAGAGCGGGGACACGGAGCTCATCGTCAGCGCCACATTCTCGGCTCATGCCGCCAACGACGGTGTTGGCTGACGATGACCATCATGTCCCCAGTTCCGCGTCCAGAGCATCCAGCCCTTTCGGCCCCGCCCCCTGGAATTTCGCGCGCGGCCAGGACACCTGGACCACCGCTCCGCTCTGGGCCGGCTCGCGATTGGCGATCTCGATTTCAGCGCCCGAGCGTTCCAGCAGCGTCTTGGCGATGAAAAATCCCAGCCCCAGCCCGCCAGCCTGGCGGTCCGCCGACTGTTCCTCTTTGACGCCTGGACGTTCGGGATGGCCGCGCGTCGTTACATAAGGATCGCCCAGCGATCCCAGAATCCCGGGCGGAAACCCGGGGCCATCGTCGGTGATTGTGATGGTGACGCGATCGGCGGTCCAGCCGGCCAGGATGTCCACGCGCGTGCGGGCGAAATCGACGGCGTTCTCGACCAGATTGGTGAGGCCGTAGACCACGCCAGGGCGGCGTTCGGACACCGGCTCCTCAGCGGACTTGCCCTCCAGGCCAGGCGACGGTCCGGTCGCCACCGAGATCTCTTTCTCGAACACCCGGAACGGCTCGACCGCCTCGTCGATCAGGTGACTCAGCGGCAGATAGGCGTGCAAGGGATCGCCGAGCGCCGAGCGTTCGGTCAACGTACGAAGAATCTCGCGGCAGCGCTGGGCTTGGCTGCGCAACAGCTCGACATCTTCGGCCAGGGGACTGTCCTTGGCCAAGCCGCGCTGTATTTCCTTCACCACCACTACGATGGTGCCGAGCGGCGTGCCCAATTCGTGCGCGGCGGCCGCAGCGAGGCCATCCAGCGCATGCAGCCGTTGCTCGCGCGAGAGCACATGCTCGGTCGCGGCCAGCGCTTCCGACATCTGCCAAGCCTCGCGGGCCAGGCGGCGGGCGTACAAGCCCATGAACACCATGCCGCACAGGATCGAGGCCCAGACGCCCGCCGTGAAAATCGGCGGCAGCGTGAATTGCAGTCCCGGATACCAGGGCAAGGGCCAGTGATAGCGCGTCAGCAGGCCCGCCACGGCGAGGGTGAGCACGCTCAGCACCAGCGTGCTCTCGATCGGCAGGGTGGCGGCTGCAACCGTAACGGGCGCCACCAAAAGAAACACGAAGGGATTGTCGATGCCGCCCGTCAGATAGAGTAGGCCGCCGAGCTGGGCCATATCGAAGATCAGGAGCGCCGTTCCGAACGGCACGGACAAGCGGTGGCGGGCGGCAAAGCGCAGTTGCAGCGCCGTGGAAAGCGCCGCCGAGGCCGCGATGGCGCCCAAGCACAACCCGATGGGGAGCGGAAAGCCCAGCCCGAAATGCGTGCCCAAGACAACCGCCAGCTGTCCGCAGACGGCGATCCAACGCAGACGCGTCAGCGTTTGTAGCCTGAGACGGCTGCTGGAGGATTGAAGCCGATGGCGTGGCAGGACCTGCATGGAGCGACGTTTCCACCCTCTTTGAGCGCGCCGCCGACCATGGCGTGGGAGGGGGAGCGGCGCAAGTTTGCTGGCCAAGATTATGGCGTGGGCCGATGCATCTTGCCGCATTGCAACGAGCACGCGGGGTTAATCCACCCGGCCCGCGCTGCGAATGTGCCGGGGAGCTTTAGTAAGGTATTGGCGAATCGGAGACAAATCGGTAGCCTCAACTGTCAAGCTGGCGCTACGATGGCCTGGCAGGCGGCCGCAGACTGGGGAGCGGCTCCTGTGGATAAGCTGTTGATAAGCCAGATTGCGGGCGAATTTTCGCTTGGGTCGGGACTTCGGGGGAGGGGCTGACGTGCTTTATCATTTGTTTGAGCTCGGGCAGGCGGCTGTAGGGCCGGCCCGGTATACGGCCGATGCCTATCGGATGTTTTTCGACAATCCATTCAATCCCATGTCGCATACTGCGGTCGGCCGGGGCGCCGTGGCGGCCTGCGAAGTGTTCGAGCGCACCACGCGCCGCTACTCCAAGCCCTCGTTCGGGATTTCGGCGACGCCGAGCCGGTCCGGCGTGGTCGATGTGCGCGAAAGGGTGGTCTGGCAAAGCCCTTTTTGCCGTGTGATTCATTTCAGCCGTGATTTACCGGCGGATCGGGTCGCCGATCCCAAGGTGCTGCTGGTGGCCCCCATGTCGGGCCATCACGCCACGTTGTTGCGCGGCACCGTCAAGGCGCTGCTGCCCGAGCACGAAGTGTTCATCACCGACTGGACGGACGCGCGCAACATTCCGCTCGATGCCGGCCGTTTCGATCTCGACAGCTACATCGACCATATGATCGCGATGTTCCGCATGTTCGCCGGCGATGTGCATGTGGTGGCGGTATGTCAGCCATCCGTCCCGGTGCTGGCGGCCGTCTCGCATATGGAGAAGATTGGCGATCCGGCCGTTCCCGCCTCCATGGTGCTTATGGGCGGACCAATCGATACCCGCATCAGTCCGACGGCGGTGAACAAGATGGCGGCGGAAAAGCCAATCAACTGGTTCAAGAATAATGTCATTACAACTGTGCCTTGGCCCAATTCAGGGCGCGGGCGCGAAGTATATCCGGGGTTTCTACAACTCTCAGGTTTCATGACAATGAACCTGGATCGCCACATCAATGCCCACAAAGACTTGTTTCTTCATCTTGTGCGCGGCGATGGCGATTCGGCGCAGAAGCACAGGGAATTCTACGACGAGTATCTTGCTGTGATGGATTTGTCGGCCGAGTTTTACTTGCAAACCGTGGAGAGCGCCTTCATCCGGCACGATCTCGCCAAGGGCAGCATGATGTTCCGGCGCGAGACTGTGCAGCCGCAGGCGATTAAGCGCACGGCGCTGATGACGGTTGAGGGCGAGCACGACGATATTACCGGGCTGGGCCAATGCCAGGCCGCGCACAAGTTGTGCTCAAGCCTCACTGATAACCAGCGCTTGCACTATGTGCTGCCGGGCGTCGGCCACTATGGCATCTTCAACGGTTCGCGCTTCCGGTCCGACCTGTTGCCGCGCATCGCCGGCTTCGTGCGCCAGTACGACGCTCCGTTCGGCCGGCGCGGCGCGCAAGGGGCGGTGGGCCCGTCGATTGCTGCGGTGTCCAGTTCGGAGATCGCGGTCAAGCCGTTGTCGTTACTGTCCGATGCGCCTTGAGCCATTGGGGAAATGGTGGAAACGAATAACCCGGGCTTTCGTCCCGGCAAGAGTGATGAGGGCGCTGCAACGGTTCGTCCGTAACCGGGGCGTCCTTGTCGGTGGCGCAAAAGCCCTGTGTGCAAGGAGCGGAGACGTGGCGAAGGCAACCAGAGTACGGCTGAACCGGTCAACCGGCGGCGATGGTTTGGAACAGGCGTTGCGCGCCGCGCTCAAACGCGAGCAGGGACTGGAAGTCTTTGGACTGAACACTCCCGTGCAGGTGCGCCGGCACCCCGCGGCGCGCCGGTTGACCCTGCGCGTGAGCCAGGTGCGACGTGAGGTCGTTCTGACCATCCCGCCGGGCGGCAGCCTTTTGGAGGCCGGAAAATTCGTCGGCCAACATATGGATTGGGTGCGCCAACGGCTTGAGGCCTTGCCAGCGCAGGTCGATCTGATCCAAGGCGCGCGCATCCTCTATCGTGGCGAACCGCATCTTATTGAGATGCTAGGGCCGACCCGTCACCAGCGCATCGCCTGGAGCGAAGGCACGCGCGCCGCACGCGCGGCTTTGAAGGATCTCGTCGAGGCCGCCGCGCCCAGCCGCAAAGCGCGCGTGGCGTTGCCCGATAAATTGCTGCCGAAACTGTGCGTGAGCGGCCATGCCGAACACGCGCCGCGGCGTCTGCGCGACTGGCTGATCAAACAGGCGCACGAGGAGTTATCCAAGCGCGTTGCGTTTCATACCTCTAATCTCGGACTGAAGGCGAGCCGTGTCTCTGTGCGCGACCAAACCAGCCGTTGGGGCTCGTGCTCATCGGCGCGCGTGTTGTCGTTCTCGTGGCGCTTGATCCTGGCTCCCTCGTTCGTGCTCGACTATGTCGCCGCGCACGAAGTCGCACATCTGAAAGAGATGAACCACGGCCCGCGCTTCTGGGCGCTGGTGCGCAAAACCATGCCTCGCATGGAGGATGCGCGCCGCTGGCTGAAGAAGCACGGCGCCGAGTTGCACCGCTATGCCTTGCCGGGTTGAGTTGGAATACGGCTGGTAACGTAGGGGCGCACTGCTGTGCGCCCCAACATTGCTAGCTACCGGCATAGTCAAAAAGTAACCATCGTAGCGTTCGAGTAGGGCTTCGGCCAACGGCCACATTCGGCCGGCTCAAAGGACGCTTACGGATGCTTGCGAAGTACCGGCCGAACGGCGGCTGGCGCCATTGGCTCACCTGCTTGTCGCGCTATAACAAGCGCGCGCTGCTGGTCGTCAACGACTTCGCCATGCTGGCGTTTGCGGTCTGGGCGTCCTACTCTTTCCGTCTGAACACGTTCTATCTGCCGCCGAACGGCGTAGTCGCGCTGTTCTTGATGACGGCGCCGGTCATCGGGATCGTGCTGTTTCATTGCTTCGGCCTCTACAAGATGGTGACGCGCTTCATCGGGCCAAGCGGCGCACAGCGTGTTCTGCTGGCTACCAGCCTGACGGCGTTTCTTTGGACCACACTGCTGTGGTTGGCGCGGCTGTGGGATCCGACGCAGAACGGCAATTTGATCGTGCCTCGTTTCAGCGTCATATTGTTCGCGTTCGTAAGTGGCGTCTTGGTCTGGGGGAGCCGCCAGTTCGCCGGCTGGGTGCTCAACGCCTCACCGGATGCGATTGCTTTGGAAAACAGCGCCGTATCGAGGCGCGTGTTGATCTACGGCGCCGGCGCGACCGGCGTGCAGTTGCTGAATTCCCTGCAGCAGACTCGCGGCTACAAGGCCATTGGTTTCATCGACGAACGACCGACATTGCACGGCCAGATGGTGGCGGGACTGAAAGTGTTCCGCCCCCTGCGCATCGGCCGGCTGATCGCCGAGCACAAGATCGACGAGATCCTGGTGGCGATCCCGGAGGCCTCGCGGGCGCGCCGCCGCACCATCTTGAGGCGGCTGGAAGTCTACAAGGTCGGCTTGAAAACGCTTCCCGGCCTGGCCGATATCGCGTCGGGCCGCGTTGGTGTCAGCGATCTCAGGGCTGTGTCGGCGAGCGATCTGCTCGGACGGGATCGCGTGAAGCCGGATGGTGCCCTGTTGCGCCGCTCGATCATCGGCAAAGCCGTGCTGGTGACGGGGGCGGGCGGCTCGATCGGCTCGGAGCTGGCGCGCCAGATCTATGCGCTCAATCCAAAACGCCTGGTTTTGCTGGATGTTTCAGAACCCGCGCTGTTCGAAATCGAGCAGGAGCTGAAATCGGCCGCGCGTCGTCGAAAGCTTGATCCGGAGACCGACGGCATCGTCACCGTGCTGGGTTCGATCCACGACGAGGGCGTGATTCGGCGCACGTTGCAGGATTGTGGCATTGAGACCATTTTCCACGCCGCCGCCTACAAGCACGTGCCGATGGTGGAGCACAATCCCGCGGTCGGCATCCGGAACAACACTTTTGGCACGCGCGTCTTGGCCGACGCGGCGCGCGATTTCGGCGTCGAGCGCTTCGTGCTGATCTCCACCGACAAGGCGGTGCGCCCCACCAACATCATGGGGGCAAGCAAGCGGCTGGCGGAACTGTACCTGCAGGCGCTCTCGGGCGACGCTGTCGGCAAGACCGTGTTCACCATGGTGCGGTTCGGAAATGTGCTGGATTCCTCGGGGTCCGTGGTGCGGTTGTTCCGCAAGCAGATCGAAAACGGCGGGCCAGTGACAGTGACCCATCCCGATATCATCCGCTATTTCATGTCGATTCCCGAGGCTGCCGAGTTGGTGATCCAGGCCGGCGCGATGGCGCATGGCGGGGAAGTCTTCGTACTCGACATGGGCGCCGCCGTGAAGATCGACGCGCTCGCCCGCTCCATGATCAAGCATGTCGGCCTGAAGGTGAAGGACGAGACCAATCCCGCAGGCGACATCGCGATTATTTATACGGGGCTTCGTCCTGGAGAAAAGCTGTATGAAGAGCTTCACATCAACGAGCTGACGACGATTACGGCGCATCCGCGCATTCGCCGCAGCCTGGAGCCGGGGCTGAACATGGACGAGCTGGAGCGCGAGCTGTCGGCGCTGAACACGGCGCTGGCGACGGCCGATCTCGACGCCATCCACGCCGTGCTGAAGCGCACCGTGGAAGGCTATGTGCCCGACAAACGGCATCTGGACGTACCCGCATCGTCCGGGTCGGCGCCGGGCATTGTCGCAGTTCGCGTGCTGCACTAGACTAAAAGCGGTCTTTGCCGCAGGCCTCTCCTCTCCCCCTTCTTCAGGGGGAGAGGAGACCGCGTCTCGCAGCGCGTTTCAGCGCAAGAGCCACGCGGTCGGTGAGGGGCAGCAACTTGCGCCGAACCTGTTGAGACCTGTACGGAGCAAGCGGCTGCCCCTCACCTGTCGCTATTTTCCTCGGCTTCGCCTCGGAGCGACATCCTCTCCCCCAAAAATGGGGGAGAGGAAAAAAACCAAGCCTCGCCGCGTGCACTCCTTCTCCCCCGCTTTCCGGGGGAGGAGGCAATCCACTTCGCCCTTGAGGTAAGCCTAAGGCAGCGACTGCAGCAGCCGGTCCAGCCGCACTGTCGCCGGCACGGACCCGTCCTTCGACGCCAGTTCATACCAGCGCGTGTACCAGCGGCGCGCCTCGGTGCTGTCGGGCGAAACATCGCTGTGGCTGAGTGACTGCAGATAATTTCCATCAAACGACCGCGCCAGAATGAGCGCGATGTCAGAGCGGGCGGCGTCGGGCGCGTCGAGCAGCACCTTGCGCGCTGCGGCGACGTCTCCGCTGTCCATCAGCGTGCGGGCGCGGCTGGCGATATCGATCTCGGGCTGTGGTGGCGAAATAGCCTGTGTTCGGACGGTCGCGACCACCGGTGTCAGGAGGGGGGCTGGATCAACCTCAACAGGTTTGTCCGGGGCCGGAACGGCGCTCGCCTTCGCTGCGACGATCACCGGGAGAGCGTCAACCGAAGCCGCCACGGCAGGCTTTGCCTGCGGTAGTCCTCCCGGTACGCCCTGATACCAATAGGCAGAGACTGCGCCGCCGACGGCCAAACTCACTGCGGCGGCGACGGCGATGCGCGATCCGACGGTCGATGTCTTTTCTGGCTTGCGGCTGTGCACCGCCAACGCCTGATCCGGCTTGGCCAGCAGCACCGGGACTTGCGCCCGCACGGCGGATGAAAAATCGAGGTCGATGCCGGCGAGATCGATGCCCTTGCCCTGTCCCGCCATGACGTTGCTGATGGCGCCGCGCACAGCGCTCATCACCTCGGTCTGCAAGGCAGTTACGGGCTCGGCATTGGCGCCAAAAGACCGCGGCGCACCTGCCCCATCGTCAAACGTGCTGTTCCCAGCCATCGGGCCCCCGGCCGAACTTTTGGATGCGCCGCATCCAACACTACTGCGTACTGCAGCCCCGCCTCGACATTGAGACGAGCATCGTGATCCAATTGTGGCGCGGCCGGCCGGTCGCCGTCGTAACGGTCAAGGCATTGCCGTTAGTCATTAACGAATTGGGCTGGCATTGGCCCGAAAGCGTCACGCAAGAAACGCAATTGTGCCGCAGTCAACGGTGACAACGATGACGGCTGCGCGTTCTCGTATACGTACTGCGTTTGGAGGGACACCCGTGAACCGCACTCTTGCATGGCCCAACGAAACTGCTTCAAGAAACGCCGCCGGTCGTCAGCAGCAGCATTTGCGCATTCGGGACCTGGCTGAAAACATCGAAGCCGCAGAGCTTCCGCATCGCCAGCAGACGCAGCTGATCACGCAGAATAGCGCGATGAAGCAGTCCTACGAACTCAGCCTGCGCAACATCGACGACAACATTTACGCCATGGCCGCCGCCACCGCCGCGTTAGACCGCGTCGAAGGCACGCTGCTGCAGGCGCGAGCAAAAATCGAGCGGCTGTGCGCCGATGGCGAACCGGTCGATCTGGTCAAGGTCGAGCGCACGCTGATGCAACTGGCCGAGCACATCAATCAATCGGTGCGCCGCGCCGACGACAACTACATCAACCTGCTGCGCGATGCCCGCCTGCAGATGGTGATCAGCGAGACCGGCGACCGCGAAGCGCGCAGCATGAAGGTGGATCTGACGCTGATCTCACTGGAAAAGCTCATCGCCTGGAAGCTGCGCGAAGGCCCCGCCGATCCCGAGGCTTGGATCGATCTGATCGACGCCATGGGCAAAGTCGTGCTGCAGAACGTGCAGATCCTGTCGAGCCTGATCCTGACGTTGTTCGCCGCGCGCGATTATACGACCGGCGTGGTGCAGCTGGTCAGCAGCAATCAGAATGAGCCGCCGCGTCCCGGAACGGCGTCTGCCATCGCAACGGACTTCGTGCAATCGGCCCGCGCTGCGCTGTTGCGCGAAGAGGCTCCGCTGCCGCAGCTGAGCCACCACCCGCGCGAACGCCGCCAGCCGCCGAGCCGGTTGATGGCGTTCCTGAACCAGATGACGTTTCAGACCTGAGGTCGTGCGCTGGCGTCACGACGGGCGACCCACGGGTCGCCAGTTCACCGGGCAGGGCGTCGGTAATTTACCGCTTCAGAACCACCACATCCCCTTCAGCGGCATAGCCCAGCACGCCGCGCGCAGCCTCATCCAGGCTGTCGGTGTCAAGATGCTCGTCTGCTAAGAGGGCGACATCGCGCTGGAGATGGGAGAGCACAGTCTCGAGACCATGAAGCCGCTCGTGGAGCGCTTTTGCCTGAGCATCTAGTCTCAGGCGAGTCTCGAGACCGTGTCGTCCCGTGATCGCTGATAGGCCGAAGTAGCCGGCAAAGCCTAAGCAGAGAAGCACAACAGTCAGCTGCCGGTATCTGCCGTTTCGCGCCATCAGCGATATTTTCGGTTTTTGTACGCAAAACTTATTTTGGTGCGTCGATCGCTCGACAAGATTGGTTATACGGGGCCAGCGTTAAACGCAGGTAAAGCGCCGTGCCGATTTGCAATTTTCTGTTCGGCGGCTCGTCGCGAGGGTCGCCAGTCAGGCCCGGCCCAGCCAGCGGAAGGGCGCCAACACGATGTGCACCAGGGTCATCACCTGATCCCACAGGATCCGGACGACCAGCACGCTGAACGTGAGGCCCCCAACCAGCGGGGCGAAGATCAGCCAGCAAAGCGTCTCCGACCCGATCCGGCCGGGCCAGCTGAAGGGGGGCGTGACCCCGGCGATCCTGCGCTGCAGGAAGGCCCACCAGCGGCGGGTTTCGTAGAACGCTAGTAGCGCCATCAGGGAACTCGCGGCGTACCAGATCTGCAGGCCGGCAGGCACGCCGGGAATGATCCGGCTGTCCAGGTCCCATTGGGTGTCGCGGCTGTTCAGGCTGGCCGCGGTCGCGCGCGGGGCCACGTTGCCCGCGACCTTGCTGGCGAGATCAACCGCGAATGCCACCGTGCGTTCGCCCATACTCGATGCCGCCGTCGCCCCGCTGGCGGCGGGCGCGTCGGTTGCGGCTGGCTTGACGGAGAGCCGGAAATGCCCGCCCGCGCCCCAGTCGGTGTCGATGGCCAAGCGGTCCTGTCCGTGCGACAGCGCAGTGACGAAATCGCCAAGCGTCGTCTTGGCCATGGCCGTGTCGAGATGCGCAATGCCGCGCTCCTGCCATAGCCAGGTCGTGCTGCCGGGCTGTTTTGGCGTGCCGGCGTCCAGCAGCAGGATGTTCACGTCGGAACGCTCGGCGGCCTCCATGACTTTGGCGACCGGAACCGATCCTGCCGCGCCCGAATTGCCGGCGAAAGCCAGCGTCTCGCCCTCGACCTTGCCGGTCACAATCACCGTCTGACCGCGTAGCGAATAGAGCGCACTGTCAAGGGCTGCGGGATCGATAGCCTCGGCTTGCGGCAGGCCGTCGGCGCTGCGCTTGGCCAACGTACTCAGGGTTTTTGGCCCGCCGCCGTCCAACGAGAGCACGCGAATGCCGGACTTGCCCAGTGGCCGCTGCAACTGCCACAGCGCCTCGCTGAACAGGCTGCGGTCGGTCATGGCCAGGATCACGCCGTCGCTCAATTCGGTATAGAGCGCGGCAGTCTCGCCGCCGCCCTGGCGCAGCAAGGGATAGCTCGACTCATCGATGGCGAGGCGCAATTTTGCGTCCTGAGGCAAGGCGGCCAGACTGTCGCGCGCGCCGAAAGCCGTGTCTTCGCCGACGAAAAATGTCAGGGATTTGCTGTCGCCGGTGAGGCCCGTCAGCGCGCCGCGCACGCCGTCCGCGCTGGTGGCCGTGATGGTCTCGCCTGCCGCATTGCGCAGACGCCACGCCCCGCCATCCAGGGCCTCGGCGGCGATGGCGCCGGCTTGCGCCTCGGCCGGCAGCTTGGCGATGGCTTTTACCGCGCCTTCCAGGCCCACCGAAATCTCGCCCGCCAGGCGGCCGGTTTTGCCCGCGACCTTGCCGGTGGTGGCGGCGATCTCGCCCAGCGAGGTCAGCCAGTTGGCTTTGGCCCCGCCCACGCCGAGGGCCAACCCGACGAGCAGGGCGATGAGCAGAGTATGGATTCGGCGCCAAACCATCAGCCTACCCCCAATGCCAGAAATCCTCGCCCTCCTTGGCGTAGGCTCGCGCCAGGATCATCTTGTGCACCTCGTCGGCGCCATCGAGAATGCGGGCTTGGCGCGCGTAGCGATAAATCCATTCCAGAATTGTGTCTTTGGAATAGCCGCGCGCGCCGTTCAGCTGGATCGCGGTATCGACCGCCCGGTGCAGGAGGTTGGCGACATAGACCTTGGCCATCGAGGTCTCTTTCATCCCCTTATGGCCCTGGTCCAGCGTCCAGGCCGCATGCATCACCAGCAGCCGGCCGATGTGAATGTCCTTGGCCACGTCGCCGAGCGCCATCTGGACGCTTTCGCGCGCCGCCAGCTTCTGGCCAAAGGCCTCGCGGCGATTCACATAGTCGGCGGCAATCGCCATGGAGCGGCGCGCCAGCCCCAGCCAGCGCATGCAATGGGTCAGCCGCGCCGGGATGAGCCGGGCCTGCACCACGCGCATGCCGTCCCCGACCTCCAATAGCCGGTCAGAATCCGGAATCTCGAGATTGGTCAGCTCCAGTTCGCAATGCCCGCCATGCTCCTCCGGCCCCATGATCGGCACTTTTCGCAGGATTTTGAATCCCGGATTGTCCTTGTGGAACATAAACGCCGTGAGCTGACGTTTAGGCTCGTCGGAGGTGCGCGCGAGCAGGATGAAATGCGAGGCCCAGCCCGCCCCCGTGATGAACCATTTCCGTCCGTTCACCACCCAACGGTCGCCATTCCGCACCGCCGTAGTCCGCATCATGGTGGGATCGGAGCCGCCGCCGGGATGCGGCTCGGTCATGACGATGGCGCCGCGCACCCGCCCCTCAATGATCGGCTGCAGCCACTTTTCCTTTTGCGCCTCCGTCCCAATTGTCTCCAGCACGCGCATATTGCCATCGTCGGGCGCGGCGCAATTGAAGCAGACCGGGCCGAAGATCGAATAGTTCGCCTCTTCGTACATGGCAGCCTGCGCGGTCATCGGCAGGCCCATGCCGCCGCGCGCTTTGGAAACCTGCGGCGACCACAGCCCGGCCGCGCGCGCCTTTTCGCGCAACGCCTCCAGCAGATCGCCACGGATGTTCTCGTGCTCGTCGTAGTTGGCCCGGTCGGCCTCCAGCGGCAGGATGTGATCGGCGACGAAGGCTTTCGTCCGCAAGCGGATGGCCTCGTGTTCGGGGGGGAGCGCAAAATCGATCATGTCAAGGTCTTCTCTTCGTCGATAGACAGGCGACCCACGGGTCGACCCTACGTCAGCAAAAGTTTTGGTAGGGGCGACCCATGGGGCGCCCGTGGCGAGGCAAGGCGAGGACCTATCCGCCCGTCAACAATGTGCCGCCATCAACCGTCAGGATCGTGCCCGTCATATACGACCCCGCGTCCGACGCCAGCAGCAGCAACGGCCCATCCAATTCCTCCAGCCGGCCGGCGCGCGGGATCGGATAGCGGGCGAGCATTTTCTGGCCGGCTTCGGATTTCAGGAAATTCTCGTTCAGTTCGGTTGGGAAGTATCCCGGCGCCAGCGCATTGACGCGGATGTTCAGGGGCGCCAGCTCCAGCGCCATGGCCTTGGTAAGGTGCACCACGGCGGCCTTGGAGACGGAATAGGCGGCCAACCCCTTGCCGACCAGGAACCCGGCGACCGAGGCGGTGTTGACGATGCTGCCGCCCTTGCCGTGGGCGGCCATGCGCTGGGCCGCGGCGCGCCCGACCCTCAACACCCCGTCAAAATTGACGTCCATCTGGCGCCGCCACTGTTCCTCGCTGAGATCCAGGAACGGCCCCGTCTCGGCGATGCCGGCATTGTTGATCAGGATGCGGATCGGCCCCAGGTCGCGCTCAACGGACGCCATCGCGGCGTCGACCGACGCAGGATCGGTAACGTCCATAGCAACGGGCCAGGCCTTGCCGCCGCCATCCCGGATGGCTTGGGCCAGCGCGGCCAGGCGATCGACGCGCCGCGCCGCAACGGCGACATGCGCGCCGGCCTCGGCCAGCACCTTGGCGAAATGCGCGCCAAAACCGCTCGATGCGCCGCTGACGAGCGCGACCTGGCCATCCAGGCGCAATTTTTGGGACAGGGTCATGGCCGCACTTGAGCAGAGCGGCGGCCCAACGGCAAGCAGCCCGGAACGGCGACCGTTCCGGGCTGGCGGATATGAACGCGCAAGGTAGGGGCGACCCGTGGGTCGCCCTTTAACAGCACGGCACGCCGCACGAGGGCGATCTGCGGATCGCCCCTACGCATCAAGTAACAACTAAATCAGCAAGCCATGGCTGTTCATCAGATCGGCGACCGTGAGGGTGTGCTGGCCGTCGAGCATCACCACATCGACAAAGCCGTGGCCCTTGCTGAGCATCACCGAGAGCATCTGGCCTTCGCCGGCAACGTCTGTCAGCTGCACGCGCGCGGCATGGTCCGAGGTGATGGTTTTCAGCAGCGAGGTCATGTCCATGACGTCGCCCGTCGCCCAGTCGGTCAGGTGATCGACGCCGACGGTTTTGGTGACGTCGCCCTTCGACCAGACGAACAGGTCATCGCCGCCGCCGCTCGACAGGATGTCCACACCCTGGCCGCCCTTGATCGTGTCATTTCCCGTGCCGCCATCCAGGATATCGTCGCCAGTGCCACCCTTCAGGCTGTCCTGGCCCGGTCCACCATAGAGCACATCATTGCCCTTGCCACCTTCCAGGGTATCGTTGTCGTTATAGGCATAGCTAATGGGAGAATCCGGATTGTAGCCGTACAATGTGTCGTTTCCCGTGCCACCTTTGACAAGGTCATGACCGGCGTCGCCATAGAATTTGTCGTCACCCGCGCCGCCATAGATTGTATCGTTGCCGCCGCCGCCATACCCGGCGTCATTGTCAACGCCGCCGTAGAGCTTGTCGTCGCCGCCGCTGCCGTCGAGCACGTCGTTGCCCTGGCCGCCATAGATCGTGTCGCTGCCGGCGCCGGCAGAAATTGTGTCGTTGCCATCAAGGCCATAGACGAGATTGTCAGCATTAGAGTTCGTATTTACGTATTCGCTGTCATTCGTGAATTTAATCTTGGCCATTTTTATCGGCGCCCTTCTTGCCCAAACACTCGCTTACAAAGAACCGTCCACACAGGTCGTTGGGATACGTTGTCTCACACATCCGGTTATCGAATTGTGAAGCGGTTTTATCATGGTTAGAGACACGTTAAGCATTGCGTTACCGGACAAAAAACATCGAATTTTAGATGAATTTAGTCTTGCGCCACGGACATGGGCCAACGGGTCCGGCAGTTGATCATCGTCTGGGTTGACGGGCGTTTCGCCGTTCGGGAATGCAACTTAAAGCTGTGTATTTTCTTGACGCAACTCGCGAATCAAAGCGGATATGCGGCGACACAAGAAGACGGCTGACGGGCATTTTTGGCCATGGCGCGGTGGGCTGCCGACCATGGAGCAACGGGAAAAGGGGCGGATGATGGGGCTGGACAAGACGATTGGGGCCGCCGGTGGGGTGTTGATGCCGCGGCTGACGGCGCGGCGGGCTGTGCTTGCGGCAGGAACGGCCATCATCTGCGCCAGCCTGGCCGGCTGCGCGGCCATTCCCACGCCATTGTCCGAGCCGATGCGCCTCGGCCGCGTCGCCAGCGACGGCAAGCTGATGTTCGCCGACCAGGAGCCGATCCGGGGGCCGGTCGATCTCTACGAGGCGATCGCGCGCGGGTTGAAATACAACCTGGACAAGCGCCTGAAGCAGTTGGAACTCGGCCTGGCCGACGCGCGCCTGAAGCAGGACGCCGCCGGCATGTTGCCCAAAGTGGTGGCCGACGCCGGCTACAACGCCCGCGACAGTTTCCGCGGCTCCTCCAGCCGCTCGCTGATCACGGGAGCGCAGTCGCTCGAAGTTTCCACGTCGGAAGACAAAGAGGTCAGGACCGCCGACCTCAGCGCGGTCTGGAACCTGCTCGATTTCGGCCTCACCTATCTCCACTCCAGGGAGCGCGCCGACGAAGTGCTGGTGGCCGAGGAGCGCCGTCTAAAAGTGGTGCAGAATATGATCCAGGACGTGCGCGACGCCTATTGGCGCGCCGCCTCGGCCGAGCGGCTGCTACCGCGCGTGAACGAGCTGACGACCAACATCGAGGCCGCCATCGACCATTCGCAAAGCGTGCGCAGGTCCGGCGCCGCCGAGCCGGCCGAGCAGCTGAAGGTCGAGCGCGAATTGCTCAGCAATTTGAGAGATCTTACCGAAGTGCGCCGCAAACTGCTTCTGGCCAAGGCGGAACTGGCCGCTCTGATCAATGTTCCTCCGGGGACGGATTTCAAGGTCGCCGTGCCCGACATGGATCATCTGAGGACGCCGCATCTCAACGCCACGGCGACGCAGCTGCAGCGCGTCGCGCTGCTGAACCGGCCGGAATTGCGCGAAGAGGATTATAAGAAGCGCATTTCGCTCACCGAAGTCGACGCCGCTTATGTGCGTCTCTTGCCTGGCATCGAACTGAAGGCCGGCCGCAATTTCGACAGCAACAGCTTTCTGTCGAATACCTTGTGGACCTCGGCGGCCGGGTTCGTGACCAAGAACCTGGTGGAGCTGGCCACCGCCGAGCGCTCGATCGGGACGGCCGAGGCGGATGTGAAGGTGGCCGACGGACGGCGCATCGCGCTCAGCATGGCGGTGATCGCGCAGGTGCAGATCGCGCTGCAGCGTTATGCCCTGGCGCAGGACAATTTCAAGGTCGCGGGGCGTCTCCTGAGCGTGGATACGGAACTCAGTTCAGTCGCTGCCAGCGGGACGCAAGCGTCGGCGGGCTCGGAGATCGAGGCGCTGACGGCCCTTTCGCGCCGCACGGTGTCGGAACTGCAGTATCTGGTGGCCTATTCGGACCTGCAGAACGCCTACGGACGGATCTTGAATTCGGTCGGCGCCAACCGCCTGCCGATCGAGATCGAGCGCCAGGGCGTGGCGACGTTGCGAACCCAGGTGAAAAACCTGATTGATGACTGGAAACTGGACATTCCGTCCACAAATCTTGCGGCCCGCTGAGATGCGGGGGATCGGCGCTGCGGCGGGACTGGCCATGACGCTGGGGCTGTTCAGCACCGGTGTTACGGCGCAAGCGGACGATAGCGCCGCGCGGCCGGTTCGCATTCGTGGATTGGTGGTGCCGCTAAAGCACGCGCGGCTGTCGAGCCGGCTCAGCGCCACCATTGATGCGATCGGCCCGGAAACCGGGGAAGCCTTCAAGGCCGGCGACGCGTTGGTGCGCTTCGACTGTGAAGCCTACCGGGCCGAACGCGAGCGGGTGGGGGCGGAAGCCGATGCGGCCACGGTCTCGTTAGCCGTCAAGCGTGAATTGGCCAGCAAGGGCGCGACCAGCCGGCTGCAGGTGCAGTTGGCCGAGGCCGATTTGCGCAAAACCAACGCGCAGGTCGCGGTGGCCGCCAAGCAGGTGACGGACTGCATCATCTCCGCCCCCTTCGACGGCCGCGTCATCGAGCGCATCGCCAACGCCCATGAAACGGTTGGCGCGCGCGATCCCCTGATGGAGATTGTCTCGGATCACGATCTGGAGTTGCGCGCCTTCGTGCCCTCGCAGGACCTGCGCGCCATTGCTCCGGGTACGCCCGTTCGGTTCACGGTGGACGAAACCGGCGAGGTGCTCGACGCGCGCGTGATCGTCGTCGGTGCGCGCATCGACAATGTTTCGCAATTGATCGAAATGCGTGCGGCCTTTTCGGGTCCGGTGGACAAACTCATTCCCGGCATGAGCGGAACCGTCCGCTTACCAATGACCTTGGCGAGGACGCCATGAGCGCGCTCCCGGCCGCGACGTTGACGCCAGCGGCCACCGCAGAGCCGTCGCGCCAAGTGCTGGGCCTGTCGCGGCTGATTCAGATCGAGGGCGATCTCAGGCAGGCCGATAGCGTGACGGCGGTCGATTTCATCTCGGTGAACGATACCAATCGCGTGGTATCTTACGACCACGCCCTAATATGGCGGGCGCGGTCGCGCGCGGTCACGGCCATTTCAGGCGGGCTGATGGTCGACCGCACGGCGCCGCAAATCGGCTGGTTCGGCAAACTCGCGCGGCATGCCGAGAAGACTTTTGATGCGGCCGTGGTGACGGATGTCGATGCCGTAACAACGCCGCGGGGGCTGGTCGGCGATTTGCGGCGTTGGATTCCAGCCGCCGCAGTGTGGGTGCCGATCACGGGTCCGCGCAATCGCTCCGAAGGCGGACTGATTTTACTCCGTACCGAGCCGTTTACGGAAGCGGAGAATCGCATTCTATTGCGGCTTGGCAGCGCCATCGGGCAGAGCCTCGTGGCGTTGCAGGGGCCGCGCTCCCGGCTGCGGCTGCGCATGGCGCCGGTATTCGCGCTCGGGGTTGTGGCCGTCGCCGCGTTGGGTTTCCTGCCCGTCCCGCTGACGGTGCTGGCCGACGCCAAGGTGACGCCCATCACGCCGACCA